>CAIXGW010000040.1 GCA_903919145.1 uncultured Myxococcales bacterium | reverse complement strand
GCTGGTGCCCCCCTGCCCTGCAGCGCCAGCGTGGCCGGTGGCCAGTACTTTGACACCCAGACCAATACCTTGCGCTACTGCGACGGCAAGGTGTGGCGCTCTTTGGCAGACAGCTGCGGCAACGGCGTGCTGGAGGTCACCGAAGAGTGCGACGACGGCAACCTGATCGACAACGACGGCTGCAGTGCGGTGTGTGTGGCCGCGACTGGCTTCTCCAAATCCAAGGCCGGCAAGTCCTGCCTGGACAACTTCAACGCCGGTACCGCCGCCAACCTCAAGCTGGCCAACGGCGTGTACTGGCTGGACCCCGACGGCAGCGGCGCCGCAGCGCCCTTCCAGGCCTACTGCGACATGGTCAGCGACGGCGGCGGCTGGACCCTGGTCATGAAGAGCGGCGACGGCGGCAGCCACAGCTGGGCGACCCAGGACCAGGGCTCCAGCGGCAACCTGCTCAGCACCGCCCAGCCGCCCACCAACGTGCACTACAAGTTCTCTGACGCGCTCATCAACCAGATCAAAGAGGCGGTGGCCAAGCAGCCCGACCAGATTGCGGTGCGCCTGCACGAGTCGCAGGTCTACAACGTCAAGAAATTCGGCAAGTCTTCCTGCAAGCTCTGCACCAGCTACGCCGACGCCTGCAACGCCAACTGCGTCTGGGGCACCGACACCTACAGCGCCACCCCCACCTGGAGCAACCTGGCCGACGGCGATGACTGGAAGTACTACCTCGGCGCCGCCAACACCGGAGCCACGCGCGGCTTTCAGCGCATGAGCGTCTACGGCCGCAACAACTGCGCCTTTCACTACGGCTGGGTCGGCGACTGCCTGGGCGGATCGCTGTGGGTGCGCTAGGCCACCAAACCAAGGTTCCGCAGTGAATTGCCACTAGACCGCGGTGCGCTGGACGACAACTGTCCCTGCCGTAGTCCCCAAATCCTGTGCACAAGAACCAAATGCCATCCAGATCGAAGTGCCGGTCTTGGGTACTAGTACCCCAAACCCCAAGTTCGTTCCGGGTTCCGGAACGGACGTGGTTTGGGGTACGGAAGAAGACCCAGTAGTAGTAGCCAAGACCTGTGAACAAGAACCGGGTGCAACCCGGATCGAATTAACGGTCTTGGGTACTAGCGTTCTTGGACGTAGTGCTCCAGCGCCCGCGGCGAGGCCCAGCGGTGGTATAGCGCCTTCTCAAATTCGTCCGCCGTGCGCAGCCGGGTCATCAGCAGGTCCAAGATGCCCATGTACTTCTGGCACCAGGTCGACTCGATCATCCGGCCGTGGATGCTGCCCTGCTCGCTGTAGTTGTGCACCGGGCAGATGCCGCACCAGGGCATGTAGGCGCAGTCGGCGCAGCCAGGTTGACCTTGCAAGGTAGAGGCGGTGGTCATCGCCCGTACCACCGGCCCGCTGACCACGGCGCGGTAGTCCTGCAAGCTCGATCCCTGGGCCACGTCGCCAATCACAAAGCAGTCATCGCCGCTGCGGTCGATCATCCGCCCTTCGTCGCAGGTAAACATCCGCCCGTCATAGTTGTAGGCGATCTGGCCGATGCCGGCGCCGCACGGGCTGCGCAAGTCCAAGAAGTTGGGGTCGCGCCCGCCCAGGATCTTGGTAAACAGCATCGCCGCGGTCCGCTCGACAAAGTCGCTGCCCTGGCGATTGAGATCGACAATGTAATCCAGGGCCTGCTGGTAGAACGCCAGGAAATCGGCAATGGTGTAGCCTAGGCGCGCCTTGGTCGCCCCAGCAAAGCCAAAGGGATCCAGGTGGCGCAGGAAGACCGCGTGGCAGCCCAGGGCCGCATACTCGTCAATCAGGGCCTTGGCGTGGGGCAGCGTCAGCCTGGTAATCGTGGGCAGGGCTTCGACGCGGTACAGCATGGGATCCAGCCCCATCTCTCTATACCGACTGTTGATTTTGCGAATCCACCCCACCGTGGTCGCGTAGGAAGTGCCGTCTCGCCACACCCGCACCGCGTCGTGGATGGCCTCTGGCCCGTCCAGCGAGGTGCTGATCTGCACTTTGCGATCGATAAGATAGGCCAGCTTGTCGTCGTCCATCAGCGTCAGGTTGGTCACCAGGGCAAACATCAGCTGCTTGCCGGCCAGCTGGTTCTTCTGCAGGGCGTACTCGACAATGTGCTCTACCACCGGCCAGTTGGCCAGCGGCTCGCCGCCCTGGAACTCAATGGTCAGAAACGGCGAGGTCGACTCGAAGGCAAAATCTACAGAGCGCTCCGCCGTTTCGATACTCATGTCCGTCTCAAACGCGTCCATCCGCGCCCGCGAAGCATGGCAGTACTGGCAAGAGTGGTTGCAGCGCAGCGTGACCACAAAGATGTGCAGGTTGGGGCCAAAGTGCAAAAAACCTTTTCTCTCAAGGTACTTTTGCGCCCGTTGCCGGGTGTTGCCGTCGGCCAGCAGGTCGGCCGCGCGCAGCTTGGCGGCGGCGGGCTCCTCGGCCAGCAGCTGGCCCTGCAGCCAGCGCTGGTATTCCTCTGGTTCCAAGAAGGCGTGGCCGCCCAGGTCGCCGGTCAGCAGGTAGGCCCCGGCGACGCGGCGGATGCGCACCGGCAGCAGGTCCTCTGGGGCAAGGGTGGCCTGGGGCTGGCGCTGGCCGAGCCGAGTGCGGCGGGTCGATAGAGCGGTGGCCATCGCGATGCCCCCTGTGCTGCAAAGATGCCATAAAAATGGCGGGCCGGCCTCGTGGGTGGGTGGGGTCGAGGCCGGTCCGCCGGTGGTTCCTGCTGCAACTCTGCAACACGCCACGCGGCCCGGAGAGCGGGGCCTGCACGACGACAAGGAACCCTCTGAATACCTCTGCGGGGGGTGCAGAGACGGATGCGGGGGCATCCGATCCAGAGTGGTCAAGGTGCCCAGGAAAATCTACCGTGGGCTGCCCGACCTGTGTTGAGGATGCCCGCGCCCCGAGGCAAGGTCAAGCGTCTCGCTCAAGATTTCGTCACACTTTTGTCAGCTCTCTTGACCCTGGTTCCATGATAAATCTCACAGGATTAACCCACCGCGTTCGGTGCAGCGGGCAGCGGTCAATGGGCGCCGGTCAGTGGGCGGCGGTCAGTGGGCACTGGCGTGCATGCGGGCGACGTCTGCTGCCGCGGAATCGGTGCCGTCGACAATGGCGCCGTCGTGAATGCGCACCACCCGCCGGGCGTGCTCCATGACTCGTGGATCGTGGGTGCTGAACAAGAAAGTCACCCCTTTGTCCCGGTTTAGCGCCAGCATCAGATCAATGATTTGGTCGCTGGTGGCCGAGTCGAGGTTGGCGGTCGGCTCGTCGGCCAGCACCAGTTGCGGCTGGGTGATCAGCGCCCGGGCAATCGCCACCCGCTGGCGCTGGCCGCCGGACAGCTCGTCTGGCTTGTGCTTGAGGTGCGGCTCCAGGCCCACGTCTCTGGCCACGGCCAGCACGCGGTCGCGCAGCTCCTTGCCGCCCTCGCCGCGGATCACGCAGGGAAACTCGATGTTCTCGATCACGTTGAGCACCGGGATTAGGTTGAAATTCTGGAAGATAAACCCAATCTTGCGGTTGCGCACCTCGGCCAGGTCGTTGAAGTCGCGGTGGCCGATCTCTTCGCCGTCCAGGCGGTACGAGCCCTCGCTGGCGCGATCCAGGCAGCCAATGATGTTGAGCAACGTAGTCTTGCCCGAGCCAGAAGGGCCCATGACCACAGTAAATTCGCCCTTCTCAATGACCAGGTCAACGCCCTTGAGCGCCACGACTTCGGTCTTGCCGAGCTGATAGGACTTCTTGACGCCTTTGAGGCTGACCAGGGACATGGGACCCTCCACGGTGGGACTGGCTGAGCGCTAGATTGGATAAGAACATGCTAAACGTCGGAGAAAGGCAGTCTACGGATGGATCAGAAAAAGGCCCGCGCGCTGACAAACAGGCGGCCCAGAGAAGGCTGCAACCCGTACTCGGTCCACTGACTGCCGCCGGCCTTGGCGCCCAGCGACGCCACCCCAGGCAGGGCGATGAACCCGCCGACCGTCAAATTCAGCCATTGGCGCGCCGACCACGTCAGCTGCGGCGCAAGCTGGCCACTCAAGTCGGCAAGGCCCAGGATCACCACGGTGTTGATGGTGAAGTCGTCGGCCAGCTGCGGGTGCAGATAGGTCAAGAACAGGTAGTGGCGGCGCAGCGGCTCAAAGGCAAACTTCTGCGGCGACCCCGGGTCAGCGGTAGAGGGCCCCAGGCTGCCCATCGCCGACGCCGGCAAGCTCAGGCCCATGCGCGTCGTGTCGCGTCGCAGCGCCAGAGCCTGGGCCAGGGCCTTGAACTCGGCGTCCTGGTAGCCCTCGCCATTGAAGAACCACTCGGCCGAGACGGCGGCGTTCTCGCCAAACTGGTAGCGCACGCCCAGCAGCGACTTGACGCGGAGCTCGCCATCGTCCAACCGGCTGTAGCTGACTGCGCTTTTTCCTTCGGCAAAGCAGGTAAACATCTCTGCCATGCCGGCTGTGCACTGCGGATCGAAGTAGCTGCGGGCAGAGCCGGTCTGCAGCAGCAGCTCGGCGTGGGCCTCTAGCGCATTGAAGAACACGTGCGAGGCGCTCAGGCCCAGGCGCGGCTTGTACTCAAACGCGTCGTTGTAGAGCTGGGTCATGTAGAGCATGGCGTTGAGGTCGGTCTCCGCGACCAGCGCGTACAGGCGGGCCGCGGCGGCAAAATGCGGACGCTCGTCGCTGACTTCGCCGGCCGGCAGGTTGTCGGGCGACCACACCAGGCCAGAGGGCAGGCCGCCAAATTGCCGGGTGGTCTTGGCGGCGCCGACCAGCGACAACGTCCACGTGTCCATGGGGATTTCTGCCCGCGCCAGCCAGGTACCGGCGCGCTGCAGGGCCGGGTCGGTCGGGTCCTTGGGCGGATTGAGCAGATCGGTGGGATTCCACGCCAGGCCCGGACCCCACAGCACCCGCTTCTTGCCCAAGGTCAGGTTGAAGCGGTCGTGCGGTGCCCACACGGCGTAGGCCTCTGACACGATCGCCGCGGGCCGCAGACTGGCGACGTCGTGGTCGGCCACGCGTACCCGGGCGCCGTCCTTGTCTGCCCCCCAATACATCCAGCCGCGCTGGTGCACAAAGCTGGCGTCAACGTAGGCCAGGGCCCCGCCAGGCCAGCTCAACTTCAGCTGAAGGTTGGCTTCGGTCAGCTCAGACAGGTGGGCGCTGTCATTGGCTGGCAGCAGCCCGGCTACCGTGGCATAGCCGCCCGTCCAGCGCGAATCGAGAAAACCAGTGGCGCGCACTGCCATTGGCTCCTCTTCTGGCGCTGCCACGACCTCTGGCACCGGCCCGTCGCCGGCCTCTGAGGGGGCACTGTCGGGCGTCGCCGCGGCGGTCAGCGCCAGCGGATCCTGGGGCTGCGCCGATACCTCCTTGGACAGCCAAGGCAATGTCAACAACGCGCCAATGCTGAGCATTCTAGCCACACGCTTCATTCTCGACTCCGTCTTGAGGCCAAGCGTTACTTGCCCAGGTCGTCGAGCACGAACTTGGTCGCCGGTGGGTTGACCTTGGTGTTGAGCTTGTCCCACGCCATCTCAGACCAGCGCTGGGTGGCCAGCATGTTGCGCATCACAATCTTGGCCGGGCGCTTGAGGCCGTCAAAGTCCTTTAGATCGCTGAACTCTGCCTTGCGCAGCATCTTGCCGGAGGCGGTGTAGTACTCGCCCTTGGTCGGCATGGTGTCGGCCTTGCGCAGCCACAGCTTGATCTTGTCGTAGCTGGCGGCGGTGGTCTTGGCCTTGAGCTCCAGCACCCAGGCGTCGCCGTCGGCGCTGACCGTGCCGGTGTAGTCGGCTTCGTACTTCACCCGCAGCACGTCGGCATTGTTGAAGTCGCCGCCCTGAAACGAGTCGCGGTTGGCCAGGCGCACGGCGCGCTTGAGGTTGGGCATGTAGACCCACAGGTTGTCGCCCTGGCGCAGCAGCTCTTGGCCCACGACCGCGGCCGGCTCTTGAAAGGCAATCCGAAACTTGTCATCGCCCTTCTTGAGCACCGCCATCTTGTAAGAGCGCACCGTGCCATCGTCGCGGTGGGCGACCATGCGGGTCACGGCGTCAAAGTTCTCTGGCCCCATGATCCGGTCGTAGCTGCGCATCAGGTCCAGGGCGCTGGGATCGGCATAGGCCGGGGCAGCCAGCAACGCGGCGCCAACCAGCAGGGCGCCCATCAGGTATCTAGAGTTCATGGCTTCTCCGTTGTGGCCGCCTGTTTGCCGCGGCTGTGGCAGTCCAAATTGAACGACTGACAGATTGTGGCGATTCAGTCGCCGCTCCGGTCACAGGGCTCGCAGCGCTTCTACCGGGCGCAGCTGTGAGGCTTTCCACGCCGGCCAAGCCGCCGCCAGCAGCGTGCCTACCGTGGCGGCGATCCAGGTGGGCGCGACCAATTCCAAAGCCAGATCAGGCAAAATCACGTAGACCGCCGTGGCCCCGGGCGCCGTGGCCGGAATGCCGCCGCGGGCCAGCACCACCTGCACCAGCGCATAGGCCAGGGCAATCCCAGAGCTGCCGCCCAGGGCCGCCAGCGCCACGCCCTCTAGCAGAAACAGCCAGGTAATCCGCGCCCGCCTCATGCCCACGGCCATCATGGTGCCGATCTCGCGGGTGCGCTCCAACACGCTCATCAGCATGGTGTTGACGACGCCGATGATCGCGATCACCAAAAAGATAAAGGCCACGCTCATCAGCACCATCTTCTGGAAGCGCACCACATCGGCCACGTTGGGCCGCAGGCCGCGCCACGTCTGCACCTCCCACTCTGGCCCCAGCTTGGCGCGGATGGCTTCGGCGATAGCCTCGACTTGCTTGACGTCTTGCACGGCCACGGCCAACTCGGTCACGCGGCCCTCCATGCCCAGCAGCTCCTGGGCAAACGCCAGGGGCACCGACACCAGCCTCTTGGCCTCAAACGCATTGCCGTTGTTCTGAGTTCCCACAATGTCCACGTCCATGGCGTTCTGCTGACCGCCCTTGGCCGCCGCCTGCAGCACCGCGGTGCCGCCCGGGCGAAGCTCCATGGCCAGCGCCAGCTCCTCGCCCAGCACCACGCCGCGCGGCTTGGTCAGGTCCTGGCCCACCCCTGCCCCCGTCATCCCATAGGTCGCCCAGGGCAGCGCCGCATACTCCAGCTTGGCGTCAAACGCGACCGCCTTGTACATCGTAGACTGGCTGCCGTTGTTGAGGATGCCGCCAAAGACGATGCGCGGCGAAACCGCCGTGACCCCCGGCACCGCCTGCACCTGCTCTACCACCCCGCCCTTCTGGGCAAAGTCCAGGTCCAAGGGCTCGTTCTCGCGCACGTCGTCGTAGCCCTTGCGGTGCACCTGCAGCGCGCCGGTCTTGCCCTTGACGATGTCGTCGATCATCACGTTGCCCAGACCGTAGATGAAGCTGCCAAGCAGCAGCGTCATCAGCACGCCAAAACCAATGGCGGCCATGCTGAGCGCCGAGCGCGACTTGTTGCGGGTGACGTTGCGCACCGCCAGCACCAACAATCTCCAACTGAGCTTACTCCACATGGGGGACCCTCTTCTAAGCCGTTGCTACTGCTTGATTATCTTGCCAAAACGCCCAAAATGCCGCTGCGGTCGCCGCTACCCTCCGGCCAGCGCTTCGACCGGCCGCAACCTGCTGGCCCGCCACGCCGGATACAGGGCAAACAGCAGCGCGCCCGTGGCAGCAATCGCCACGACCTGCACGATATAGCTTGGCTCTACATAGGGATGCATGATGAACGGCACGTTGCTGCCGGGCGCCGTGACCTCCAGGCCGCGCAGGTTGAGCCACGCCGTCACCAGCGCCCCCACCGTCGCCCCCAGCACGCCGCCCAGGGCGCCAATCAGCGCCGCCTCGTACAAGAACAGCGCAACGATTTTGCTGCGGCGCACCCCCACAGCCATCATGGTGCCGATCTCGCGGGTCCGCTCCAGCACGCTCATCAGCATGGTGTTGGCCACCCCCAGCAGCATCAGCAGCAGAAAGACCGCCGCCACCACCTTGACGATCACCTCTTGGCGCGAGCGGGCATCGACCACGAATTTGGCGATCTCCTCCCAGCTGCTGACCTCGTACTCTGGCCCCAGCGCCGCCTGCAGCGCCGCCTTGACCTTGGGGATCTCGTCGATGTTGTCTACGGCGATCAGCAGCTCGGTCGCTCGGCCCTCCATCTTGAGCAGGCGCTGGGCCACATCGATGCGCACGAGGCCCAGCTTTCTCTCGCCCGGGCCGTTGAGCGCCAACGTGCCGACCAGGCTGACGTTTTCGCCCGACAGTTGGCCCTCTTTGTCGGGGGCCAGCAGCGCCGGCGGGTCCTTGGTCAGGGCCGCCTTGGCTTTGAGGGCTTTGTCCATCTCGGTGGTGACGACCATCGCATCCGGGACACCGCCGTCTTTGAACTTACCGCCATCGACGATGGTGGCTTTGCGCAGCGGACACACCTTGAATTCCAGGGCCGGATCCACAGCTTGCATCGTAATGAAGATCGTCTCATCGCCCAGGTTGACCATGCCGGCAAACATGATCCGCGGCGCCACGGCGGTGACATGAGGGATTGCCTTGATCTTGCTGTAGAACTCTGGCGTCGCCGGCACATCCAGGGTCAGCGGCGAGGCCAGCACGTTCTTGAGGTAGCCCTTCTTGTGCACCTGCAGCGCGCCGGTTTGGCCGGTCACCACGCCTTCGACCATCGATCGCTGAAAGCCATTCATCAGGCCGCGGATCGACACCATGACGCCCACGCCAATCAGCAGCGCGGCCAGGGTGATCAGGGTGCGCCGACGGTTGCGCAGCACATTGCGCAGGGCGAGGCGGGCGAGGTTGAACATCGCGGACTCCAAAGGCTCGGCTCAGCCGGCACGCGCCGGGTTCAAGAGCTGGGTAGAGGGCGGGGGGCAGGCGGGCTCGGATCCCGGCGGCGGCGCGGCCATAGCACCCTGCAGAAACTGTTCGACACAGACCCGTGCAAAGGTCCGGTACTGCTCGACAAAAGGATGCCCCGGCGCCGTCACCAACAGCTGACGCCACAGCAGCACGGGCGCAATGAAAAGCATCCCCACCAGCATCGGGTCCTGGCGGCGCAGGTAGCCGCGATCCATCAGAGATGCAAAGACCCGCAGCATCGGTTCGCGCAAAGCGGCCGTGCGCTCAAAGTAATTGACTTTGCCCTCCTGGGCGAGGCGCACGCCGTCGGTCAACAGCACCTTAAAGCGCTTGCGCTCTTTGAGGAGCGCAAACTTCTCTAGCGTGAGCAGCAAGATCCGCTCCAGGTAGGCCGGCAGATCGTCAGGTCCACCGCTGAACTCCGGCAGCGCCGGCGGGCCACAGTGTACACCCTCGCCAACTGGATCGGCGATGACCGCTTCAAACAGGGCTTCTTTGCTGGCAAAGTGGTGGTAGATCGTGGCCTGCTGCACTCCGACCGCGCGGGCGATGTCGCGCAAAGACACGCCGTAAAAGCCCTTCTCGGCAAAAAGCTCAAGAGCGGCCTCGATCAAGTCGCGGCGCGTTTCTCTGGCTTCTGCTGCGCGGGGTCGAGCGGCCACGGATACCTCGCTGTCCAAGAGCTTGTCTGGCCCGGCGTGCCTTGGGGCCACGGGCCGGAGCTGCGGTCAGAAACCTTACGACCGTTCGGTTATTCCGTCAAGCGCGGGCCCCCAAGGCTTTGTCATGTCTTTGTAGCGGTTAGTCTTTCTGGGTAGGGTCTGTGATCTTGGTAGGTTCGCCCTGAACAACCGAAAGATAAGCCCGCCGCGGAAGGCACAGGCGGCTTGGCTCGCCTTGATCGCCGCGCTGCCGTGCGATACCTTCTTGCCCCGCGGCGCCGACCGCCGCAGCAGCAGGTCGTCATGAGCGCTCCTACTCAGAATGCCAAGCTCCTCCAATGGGTCCAAG
>CAIXGW010000039.1 GCA_903919145.1 uncultured Myxococcales bacterium | reverse complement strand
TGGAAAGTGGTGGCGCCAGTGTTCAATCTTTGCGCCAAGCCGCGCCACGCTGCGGCCGGCGCGCGGGTTTGGGGCCCGGCTGCGCCGTAACGGTTCATCACCAAGGAGACAACAATCTGTTGTCGGCAAGAGACGCGGCCCGAGGCCGCAGAGACGACCACCACCACCGATTCTACTCGCAGGAACAACACGTTGTACATCGCTTTTGACCTCAGCCGGACCAAGTGGCAGCTGGCCATGAGCGACGGCGCAGCCAAGCCGCGCGACGTCGTCGTCGACCGCGAGTCCGTAGATGCCGCAAAGGCTCAGTTCATTAAGGAAATCGCCGCGGCCAAGCTCAAGTTCGGCTTTGTCGGCGCGTTCGATTGCTCTCCGGCTCGTGCTCAACGCATTGCAGCAGCGCGGCGATAAGTGTGGCGTCAGCACTGGTTTCGCCCGCCAGGGAGGCTCTCACCTCGTGCCGCCACAGTCCAGGTCTTGCTGCAGCCGAGGTCTACTTGATGAACAACGACCGCCTCAGGTCAATTCCGTCCGGCAATAACGGACCAGGGGTCTGCAGCTTGTTGATCTGGGCTGCTGGGTCGAAGTCCCAGTAGGGGTCGTCTTGGTCGTATCCACTGCTGTCGTCAGACCAATTGATCTCAGTGTCGAGGCTGATATAGTAGAGCCCCGCGTGTAGGCAATTGCGCAACCTGACGCAGCTTTTCGAGGCCAAGAGCAGTTGCGCGTCCAGTGCGGCCAGCTCCACCGCAAGGCGTTTGCCGTCGCGCCGAAGCGCCGCCGCCAGCGCCCGATCGGCAGAAAGGCTCGCTTCGACCGTCAGTCGGTGGAGTGCAGGCAGGCTGGCGCCCACACAATTGCAGCGCTGCATCGTCGCGGGGCAGCGGCGGTCCTGCCATTTGAGGTGCCAGTCAACGCTGCGAGCCAACACACCGACAACCGACATCAATGCGTCAAGGTCTTGCAGTTGGGCGCTGGTCGCGGTCGCGTCTGCGCTGTCGGCGCCGGTCACGGGCTCGGGCAAGTCCGGCCAGCCTATGCCTTCAAACGCGATCTCGTCGCTCTTGGGTTCGCCCCAGCTATCGTTGAGGCCTTCGCACCCGTTGGCTTCCCCTTTCAGTTCCCCAGACGTCCTCCAAATGACGGCGAGCACTGTGTGAACGTGATCGAGACATGTTTGGTCGATACGGGCTGTGCATTCGAGCATTTTTGGTGCGTTTCTCTGGCCAAGAACAGCAGGCCGGCGAGCATGCCGTGAAAGTATCCGACGCAGCTGGCCCGGCTCAGACTCTGTGATGCGACGGCCTGAGCGCGCACCGAGCTGATTTCGGCAACCACCGCGCGCAGGCGAACCAGGTTGTCGGCCGATTCGCGGACATTTGCGATGGCTCGCTCGCTGGCGTTCGGCGGCGGATTGCCGGCCTACACCGGCCAAGCGGCCAGCAGTCCCAAGGCGCATCCGGCCAAGGTCGACCAAAGCCGCCGTCCGCACCACCCCGACAGCCCCATGTCGCCCCCGACCGAGACCGTCCCAGCGGTCAGCGGCCAGCCTACGCCAGCCGATCTCCCCGGTCAACGGCGAAATTTAACGTCAGTTCAAGCCGATCCGCCCGCTGCGCCCGCGGCTGTGCCACCCAGGAGGCCGCCAGCTACCACAGCTACGCCGCCTATGATTCTTCCCAGAACTCGGAGGTGGCGCCCAGCCCATCACTGGCGCAGCGTCGGCCTGGATCGCCATGGGGATGCGCCCAATCGATCTTCCTGGCCAAGTCCACGACCGCTGGCACCGGGCTGGCCCACGGCGAGCAAGGCCAATTGAGACAGCAGTCCCCAATGCCCGCCCCCGTCGCTACGGCATCGTCGGGTCGCACTCGGCCACGAACACTGGCTGCAGGCAAGTCGCGCCGAAGCACCGCAAGCATGTCCAGTAGTAGCCGGATCCGCAAGGGTACAAGGGCGGCGTCTAGCAGCCGGTCGCCTGCGAGCAAGAGGGCTCGACTTCGGTCGTCCACTCATCGAAGTCGGCGTCCTGGCCGTAGCCCGTCTGGTCTGGCACATACCGCGCCTGCGAGTAGCCTGTGCACTCACCGGCATAGGGCGTCAGCGCTTTGGTTTCAGCGTGCGTCCAAGCGGCGCGAGCGCTGGCCGCGACGGCCTTCTGGGCTGGTTGGCCTCCCAACCGAACGACCTGCAGCATCGCATCTAGCCGCAAATCCGCGGTGTACCCTGTGCCCGTCGCCGCAATGTGAAGGCAGCCGGCAAGCGAACTGTTCTCAGCCGGAAAGGTGCCGCTGGCCAAGCCCGCGTCCGTCTTCTCCAGGTAGGCGAGGTGCGCGAGAGCGGCACCGCCGATGGGGACGGAGAGCGAATTGCCCGGCGCGGGAACTGGCGCGCGCACGACGACCTGCAACCAGCGCTTCGCCGTCCAGGAGTTCGGGTGGTCGGTGATTCGCAAGTCCATGTACAGCTCGTCGGCGACCCGCCGCGCGAGGACAGCGGCCACGACCGGCAGGGTTGGCGTGTCCGTGGCGACGAGCGTCGCTTGTTCGACCGGAGTGCAGTCAGGCCAGCAGTCTGGCTCCATGACAGTCAACTGCTCACTCTTGCAGGCTTCTTTCGGAACAGTGCCACCCTCGATCGAGGAGCTCGTGCCGCCGCAAAAGCTCGCGGTGGCGTTCGAAGAACGCACGGCGACCAGGACCCCAGAGTCGGGCGCGTAGAAGCACAGCGCCTCATGGGTACCGTGGTTGCGCAGCAGCACGCGCAGGCCGCCGCAAGTGCCGGTGTAGCGCGTCTCAGACGTCCCGCCGCAGGGCTGGTCGCCCGCCACGCCGTCGAACGCTGCGGGGCAACCCTGGCCGGGTGCCCAGACGTTGGCCAGGGCGAGCGTGGTCGCACAGGGCGGGCTGGCGTCGGCCTGGGATGCCGAACCTGCGGCCTCGCAGGCGGGGCAGGCAAGCAGGGCCGCAGCCAGGAACAGCCAATTCGTGCGGGTCATGCGGATCCTCGGGGAAAATGGTGGCGATGCCACGCGTGTTCGTTGCAACGACCATGCCATGACTCCGTGACGCAACGTCGTAGCAGAAACGAAAGGTTGTCGCGCGGCCGCCCGTGGGCTGGTATTGAATTTATCCACATGTGTGGAAAGAACCCGGCCGACGCCTGCCAAACACCCGCGCCAACCGCCTTGTACGGTCCTTTCGCCGAACTGGGTCTACTTCCGCACGCCAAACCAAGTCCGTTCCGGAACCCGCAACGAACCTGGGGTTTGGGGTACTGGACGGGCCGCCGATGGCGAGCCCAGAGTATCGGAGCGAAGGTATCGGCGCCAGGCAGCAAGGACTTGCTCGAATCGCCGCGGCCAATTTGGGCCGACTGCAGGCCAGGACAAAGGATCAGCGTGAGGGTATTGAACAGTCCACGGATTTTGAATGGGATCGAATGGATCATTTCAAACTTTCTATTGCTGCGCTGCGCAAATCGCTATTAGATAGATAGGTAAATTCAAAACAGTCCATTATTTCAATTTTGTTGTTCAAGAAATCTCTGGGCAGGCCAAATTCCCTCCGTTTTTGCGACCCACTTTGGACAGAAACATATAAGTGCCTGATATGCTTGACAACTTCTTCAGACCGTGCTAGTCTGTGCTCAGACACCACGGACCGCCCCCAGCATGGCGCTGGGACCCACTGCGGGCGTGCCCTATGGAGGCCCCATGAGAAGCGATGACCAAGAGCCCAACGCCGAGCGCCCTGCCCCGACCGATCCGGCCGCAGCGACCGAAGACCCCGACTACGGCAACCCGTTTGCCGACAAGCCTGGCGACGCCAACCACAACGGCGGCCCGGATCCTGAGGGCCTGGCCGGCCGGCGTGGTGGACGCGCCGCTCTTGTGCCCAACAGCGGCCCCAGCCCGCTGTTCAAGGTCGCGGCCACCGTTCCTGGCCGCGCGGCCACGCTGCGAGCCCCCCGCGGTTGCCAGACCCAGCCCCAAGTGGTGGCGGCTTTCAACGCCGACCGCGACTTCACTCTGACCGGGATGGACGTCGAGTTGTCCTTGCTGGCCGCGCGGCGCACTGAGCTATGGGCCGCGGGCTACACCCACTTTATTGTCTACTACCACAACGGCGAGCGCATTGTGGGCCTGCGGCCCAAGTAGGGTCACCAGTGCCGCACTGACAACAGCCATTGCAAAACTACAGGAGAAACCCATGATCGAAGGACTGAAAGTCACTATCCCAGCAGAAGACCTGCGCGAGCTGTGCCTGAGCGCGGCCCGCTACCACGCCGAGCGCGCAGCGGCCTATCGCCTGCAGGTGGACAGCCTGAAGCTGGCGCAAGTCGAGCCGATGAATTACACCAACGGCAACCCCATTGAGACCCTGACGGAGCGCCTGGACGAGCACGAGGATGCCGAGACAGAAATGAACTTCCTGGCGAAGTACCTGCGCGCTGGCGAGGACTATCTGCTCGACCGCAGCGAGGTCGCTGAGCTGGGCTTTGCCGAGCGCCGGCGCACTCGCCGTGGGCGGCGCGGTTGGTAGGTTTTGGTAAATCGGGGTGCATTTCTTGCGAGCGCCCCTAGAAGGGCGCTACTGGGCCAGGAGCCTGTCGGGGATGGTCCCGGCAGGTTCCTGAACCTCAGGGCCGCCCCGTGGACTCGGGCTGCAGCCGGCTGTTGTTCAGCGCTCTTGGGGACTGCTGCCGGACCCTACAGCGCGGCCCAAGCGCCCTTGTTCCGCGGCCCTATGGCCCTGGCGAAGCCCGCCCTACCCAGCTGCCCCGCCCTGCGGCCGCATGCGAATCAAGCCCTCTTGCATGACGCTGGCTACCAGCTTGCCGCTGCGGTCAAAGAAGCGCCCGCGCACCAATCCGCGCGCGCCGCTGGCCGACGAACTGTCGATGGCGTACAGCAGCCACTCGTCCAGGCGCAACGGCCGGTGGAACCACATGGCGTGGTCCAAGCTGGCCATCTGCATCCCAGGGGTAATCCAGGACAACCCGTGGGGATCCAGGCTGGTGCCCAGCAGCGAAAAATCCGAGGCGTAGGCCAGCAGGTAGCGGTGCAGGGCGTCGTCATCGGGCAAGCGGTCAATGGCCCGCAGCCAGAGGTGGCGAACTGGCTCAACTTTGCGCGGTACCAGCGGATTGCGTGGCACCACCGGGCGAATCTCAATGGGTCGCAGCGCCGTGGCCATCTTGCGCAGGGCCTCGGGCAGCTGGTCGCCCAACCGCAGGGCAAGGTCCCGCTCAGACAGCAGATCGTCAGGCCCTGGGACCGCGGGCATGGCATCGGCGTGCTCTAGGCCTTCTTCTGCCACCTGAAAGCTGGCTGACAGACTGAAAATCGCCAGCCCTTCTTGGACGGCCACCACCCGCCGGGTAGTAAAGCTCGCGCCGTCGCGGATGCGGTCGACCTGGTAGACAATGGGCCGCTGCAAGTCCCCGGCGCGCAAGAAGTAGGCGTGCAGCGAGTGGACCGGGCGGTCGGCGGGCACCGTCTGCGCAGCGGCCGACAGCGCCTGCCCCAGGACTTGACCGCCAAAAATCGCCCCCCAACCCAGGTCCTGGCTTGCACCGCGGAAGAGGTCGCGGTCCAGGCGCTCAAGGCCTAGCAAATTGACAAGATCGGCGAGCACTGGCTGCATCAAGCAATCCGCAGCGCCACACGGGCGCAGGCGGCGATGGTCGCGGCGCTGGGTCAATGGTGTCAAGGGTCAGCCTTGGACGGCTTGCTGTCTATACACCCTGACGGATCGACAACGTCATTTCGAGGTGGCTTGAGCCATGCAATCCGAGTGGGTTGACAAACGATCTGGAGAGGATCGGAATCCGCGCCGGCCGAACAGGCCGGGAGGCGGAGATGGCGGAGATGACGGAGAGCAAGAAGACCAAGGCGAAGGCGGGCGAGGCTATCCCGCCGCAGATGTGCGGCCCAGAGGCCGTCGCGGACCTCAAGGCGTTTCTCAGGCGGTCGCAGCGCCGGCACAACGCCGAAGAGGTCAAGCGGTTCAGGGCTGTACTCAGCTACATCGACGGCAACAGCGCCATCGAGACGGCCAAAGAGCTCAAGACCGTGCGCTCGTGTGTGAACAAGTGGATTCGATGGTACGTGACCGCCGGACCGGAAGGCTTGCTGACCCAGGACAGTCCCGGCGCGCCGCCGAAGCTGACCAACGCACAACTGCTGGAACTTGCAGCAGTCATTACGGCTGGTCCGGTCGCCGCAGGTTACACCAGTGGCGTGTGGACCGGCCCGATGATCGGCGATTTCATCAAGAAGAAGTTCGGGGTGACGTATCATTTCGAGTACATTCCGCGGCTTCTGGCCAGGATGCGGTTTTCCATCCAGCGCCCCCGCAAGCGACTGGCCCGCGCCGACGCCGAGGCCCAGCGCGTCTGGGCCGAAGAGCGCCTGCCCGAGATCAAAAAAAAGCCCAAGAGTGCCGAGGGGTAGTCCTGTTCGAAGACGAAGTCAGCTTCTGGCAGGACGGCACGCTTCACCGCACCTGGGCGCCAGTCGGCCAACAGCCAGTGGTGGACACCTACGGCAAGCGCAACACGGCCCACGTGTACGGTGCTGTGGAAGTCGCCGAGGCTCCGCGTTTTCACTACCAGTTCTCCGACGTGTTCAATGGCAAGACGTTCTACGCCTTCCTTGTTGCGCTCGTCGCCGCATACGACGCCGCCATTGGCAAGCCTCCGAAACTCTTTCTCATCATCGACAACGGCCCCTGCCTCAACCTTAACGACGAGGGCAAGGCGTGGCTCGCGGCGAACAAAGAGCGCATCGAATTGCACCGACTGCCGCCGTACTCCCCGCAGTTCAACGGAATCGAAGGCTGCTGGAAGACCACGCGCAGGATGACCACGCACAATGCCTTCTACGCCACTCCCGGGGACCGAGACGCCGCCCTGGTGCGCACGTTCGAGCGCTTCAAGGCCCAGCCCGCGCTCATCGCTGGCCACGTGCGGAGATTTCATGTGTGATCTTGTCGTTCGGTCAGGGTGTATAACCCCTACGGCCCGGCAAAGGCCCCGCAACCTATGGCCGTGCCCATCGGATCGCCCGTCAGCATCTTGCAGCCTGCCTGTTGAACGCAGGTGACGACCTGCTGGCTCGGCCCGCCGCTGTTGGGATTGGCGAGGTCAAAGTACTGCGAACAGCACGGCAGGTTGGCAAAAAACACGTCGTAGGCGGCGGTGCTGCACCCCTGACCGCCAATCACAAACAGGTACTTGCAGAAGCTATAGGCGCCCGAAGTGGTGTCTATGCCGGTACTGGTGGTGGTGGGGCACATGCAGCCACCGTCCGGAATCCGCAGCTGGCCATACTCGCAGGCATTGGCTGGCAGCGGCGCTGCGGAAAACTCGCCGAGCTGATAGGTCCGCCCCCACACTTCGCGCTTGGCGACATCCACGCCCGTCATCGCCATCAGCTGCCATTGGCCGTTGACCCGGCGGCTGAGGCGCAAGTTGGCCAAATGATCGTTGGGCACTGCGCCTGTTGGCACCGTCAGCACCACGGTGGCCGGCTTGGTGAGCTGCAGGTCGGCGGGCGCAAAGGAGTACGCGGCAACCGAGTCCGCCGGCAACCCATCGCCCGGCGCCCCCAGGGCGTGGATCGCCACCACAGCCTCTGACTTGAGTGCCGTGGCCGGAATCTCAATGCGCGCGCCGACAATGGCCACGGTCTTGGCAGCAGAACTGGCATCGGCGGTACCGCTGGCGCTGTCCGTCCTGGCGTCGCCCGGCCCCCCCCTTGCCAGAGCTGACCTCTTGGCCAGCATCGGGCCCCGCCGCATCCAGGGCGTCGGTCAGGACACCGGGGTCCGTGGCATTGCCGGTCAGCACAGCTTGGCCCACGCAGCCGGCGGCCAAAGCGCCCATTGCGGTGGCCAAGGCTGCGCGGCTCAACGCTGGGCGGATCTGTGCCGCCCGCTTGGACCCCAGGAATCTGCGGGACAACATCGGCACTGGCATAGGAACCTCCAGTTTGTGCCGCCTACATGCGCCAATTGAGCACCAGCGCGACCCACGGCAATGCTGCCACGGAGCAGTGCAAGTCTCGTGCCAGCGTTGGCGTGGAGACTCGCAGAACAATCCACATAGATCATAAGTCGTAGCTGCCCTGCCAGGCAACCAGTGGCCGACTCGCTGTGTTGACAACTCCCGCAGTGCGGCAAATTTCAACGTTTCCACAGTGGCTTCGCGGAGGTGGGCCCTGGAAAGCTCTTGGAAAGATGCCGCCACCTCTGGCCAAGGGACCTGAACCTTGGCGTCAAGTCCAGCCACCGCCATGGACCGTGGGCGAACGTCTTGCGCGCACCCAAGGGGTTGGCCTGCCGCGCGCTCAGGTCCAACGCCGAAAGTGCCGCGCGGCCTGGCATAGACAAGCTACTGACGCTTGGCAAAGTGTTTGGTGTACCAAGCCTTGGCCTTGTCTACCCGCGCCTTAAGGGCCTTGGCCTCGCCTTCTGAGCTACCGTCATTGTCCATCGACGGCAGCTCAAGAAAGGGCTTGTCTCCGCTGCTGAACATCACCAGCGCCAGGGCCGCGTAGTGGCGCACTTCATTGGGGCTTTCGATAGCAAATACCTCAAAGTTCAAAGAGTTGGGCACACCCACCAGGCCAAGAAAGCCACTCATGCTGGCGCGCACTTCGGCTGGGTCGTCCAGCAGCTTGGCCAGCGCGGCCACTTTGGCCTGCACCTTGAGGTTGCCAATCGCCACGGCCCCGGCGGCGCGCACGGTCGGCAGCGGATCGTCGACCAGGGCCACCAGGGCGTCGATGTGCGGCTGCGAAGAGGCCGCATAGGTCTCGACAAAGCTTAGGAAACCGTGGGCCCCCGCGCCGCGCATCTGCGGATCGCTATCCTGCAGCGCTTTGCGCCACACCGACTCAAGCCGCGGAGCCAGCTTGGGGTCCATTGCGGTGCCGACCAGGGCCTGGTAGCTGACCAGCCGGTTCATCGCCGCAAAGCGCACAAAGGGCTCGGGCGCCTGGCAGGCTTCCAGAATCACCTCGATAAATCCGTGCAAACGCTGAACTTTGGCGTTGGCCATGCCGACCAGGGCATTCATTGCGTCGTGGCGCTGCGCCGCCGAAGCCCCGGGTTGGCGAACCAGAGCCACCAGCTGGTCGACCACCTTGGCGTCATACGCGTCGACCATCACATAGCGGCTGAGCACGCTCAAGCTGGCAGCGCGGACTTTGCCGTGCGGGGCCTCTAGACGGGCCAGCAGGATGTCTCGCACTGCGGTGTCCAGGGGCGGCTGGGTCGAGCCTTTGCTGTGCGGCAGAGCGTAGGCCATCTGCAGCCCCTGAATCGCCGGCGCGACCACGGACCCGGGCTCTGCGGACGCTGCAATGTGCAAAAGCACTGGCCCGGAGCCAGGCTTGGCCGCATCGGCGTAGGCCATCTTCTTGGTGCGCAGCAGCTCGATCAGCTCGGCGCGGCGCACCGTGGCGGCGGCATCGAGCTTGGGCGCGCCGGCCAGCGCGGCCAAAGGTGCTTCTGCGCCAGGCACAGGCGCGGCGGCGGGGGGCAGTTCTTGGGCCGCAGCAGCGACAGGCAGCAGCGCCGCAGGACCAAGCAGCAGGCGCACGGCAAATTGGGTCAGGTGGCTCATCAGGGACTCCGGCAAAAGGGAGGGCAACATAGCCCGCCGGTGGCCGTCTGTGATCTGTCGCCGATCTTAGGCCTCCTGCAGCCGACATTGCCAAGGGGCCATGGCTGCCGCGCCCGGCCGCAGCGGAGAAGCGACTCGCCGCAGGTCGTAGGCCCAAGGCGCCGCCCTTGCAGGCCACTGCCGTCTGCGCCACCCAGGGACCGCGGCGGGGTTTTCTGGTCGGGCCTGCTGGCTCGACTAGACTTGGCCCCCCGACGCCGTACCGGCGCAGCCAGGAGGGCCCTTGAACGCTCAATTGCCAGAACCCCAAAACGCTCTTTCGATCCGGGTTGCAGCCAGTTCTTGTTCACGGGTCTTGGGTAGTCACGGAGGCTCTTCTTGCGCCCCGCCGACCGGTTCGGCTGCCAAACCCGCAAGGACCTTTGGGGTTGGGCTACTGGCCGTTCCCCTGCTGGTGGTGTCCACGGCAGCCTGTGGAGCGCCGCAGCAGCGCGACCTGCCCGTGTCCGCTGACGCTCCGACATCGCCAGGTCTGCACGCCCCCAACGGCAGCCTGGCCAGTGCCAGAGTGCTTGAGGCGGGGCCAGCGACTGCACCGCTACAAATCTACCGCGTCTACTCGACCACAGCAGGAAAAGCGGGGGCCGACGGCCTATACTGGGCGCCGGTCGCTCCCCAAGGCAGCCGCGAGAAGTACCGCGGCGACTACGTCATCTGCCCAGAATGGAACGACTTGGAGCGGGTCCGCACTTGCACAGTCCGACCGTGGGCTCTGCTGGCTGTCGGGCCCGGCGCTGCTGCCACCTGCAAAGACGGCACGGTGCTGCCCGCCTCACCGGTAGAACAGATCCTGCTCATCCCCAAGTGGAACAACGCCGCCCAGCAGTATCAGCTGCCGGTGGATGGTTGTACGGACGCAACGGCGACCTGGGCGCCCTAGCCTCTGGCTGCGCGGCGGCCGGTATCAAGAATTCACCAATACTTATATAGACTAAACATTGCCCTAGGGATGCTACAGCGCGCAGTCGATTGTCGAGGTGGCAGCGGATCGCTACAAAGTGGTCGTGGCTGCAGAGCAGATGCTGGGCGCCAACTACTGGTACCTAAAGAAGTTAGTTCGATTCGGGTTGCACCGGGCTCACATCGACAGGTCTTGGTACTGCCGCTGGATCTCTTGAGGCACCCCACACCCGCGAACGGGAGACGGGAGGAAAGCTATTTCGCATCACAGTGGTTTCAAGCGATGCGACCAAGCCATAGGCAAGGCTGCCACAGACGAATGCGCCATCAGCGGTGCCCCAGCAGCAGCCACGTCTCCGTGGGCCCCTTGCCCTTGATGTCGATGGGCCCGCGCGCCTGAAGTTGGTATTCCCCTGCAATGTGGGCGTACACTGGCGCCGATACCTGGATACCGCCCGGCACGCCATGGGACTCCATCCGACTCGCCGTGTTGACTGTGTCCCCCCAAACGTCGTAGCTGAATTTCTTGCGGCCAATGACGCCGGCGATGACCGGTCCGACGTGGATGCCCAGCCGCACCGAAAGTGGCTCGTCAAACTCTTGGGCAAGTCGCTCTACGGTGGCCCTCATCTCCAGCGCCATGCTAGCGAGTCGGTGCACTGGCCGCTCGACCTTGTCTGGGAGTCCGGCAACGACCATGTATGCGTCGCCGATGGTCTTGATCTTCTCGACGCCGTGGCGTGCGGTAATGTCGTCAGAGGCCGTGAAGATGATGTCCAGGCGCCGAACGACCTCGGCGGGCGTCATGGACTGGGACATCACGGTGAAACCAACGATGTCGCAGAAAAGGACGGCAACCTCATCGCAGCCATCGGCGATGGTCTTTGGCGACACCTTCAAGCGCGCAGCGATGGTTGCAGGCAGGATGTTCAGAATCAAGTCGTCAGAGCGCCGCCGCTCAGCTGCCAGTTCGCGCTCGCGCAGAAACAGCAGGCGATCTCTGCGCTCGGCAGTGTAGCTCCCGACCATGCACGTCAAGTTTGTGACGTGTAGGATCACCAACACGAACTGGCCGCGGCGGTCATCTATGCTATGGCGGAACAGCACAGCGTGGGCGCACAAGAGAGAGAGCGCAGTCACGCCGCTGGCGCGCCAGAAGCCGAGCCCCATCAGGGAGTGGCAGGAGACGATGGCAAGCGTCCAGGCGCCCAGGTATTTGACGACCTGGTCCGGGGTGAACAGCAAGAAGATGGGCAGGACAAACCCCAGGACCATGAACCCCAGGGCCGCGGTCACCAGGTCCGAGAGGCGGCTGGCGGCAAAAGGGCTCCATGTGGTCAGCAGCGCAACTAGCAGGACCGGTGTCATGTAGGCAAAGCGCAGCCACAGCAGAGTGGGCGCCAGATCGGGGATGAACACCGGGTCGGTAAGGGCGCCGCTGACCGTCGACAGGATCAGGAGCATCAAGCCGCCGCGCACCTTTCCAAGGCTGGTCAGAGACATGTACCGGTGAAACGCCTTGTCTAGCTCGGAGTCCGCAAAGCGCAGCGTCACTGGGTGGCTCGCTGGTGTCTGCTCTGCTCGCAGGTGGCCTTCAGCGTCGCCTAGAGGGGCGTGTGAAACTGCTGCAGGCATTCCGTCCACTTGTCCCCCACCCGATGCTCAGACCACGCAAACCGGCTGCCCGTCCACTCGACCAGCCCGCCAGCGCCATGCCGCCCCCGATCGAGACCATCCCGGCCGGCAGCCTACGCCAGCCGATCACCCCAGTCAACCGCAGAATTTGACGTCCATTCAAGGATTTCTGCTCACTTCGCCCACAGCACAGCCATTCAGCAGACCCACAGGTCCTCCGGCTGCGCCGTCCAATCGCCGGCGGGCAGTTCGTCCAGACCAAGGTTTGCCGGGGTCCTCGTCGAAGCCGTCCACCTCTACCGGCAGCTCAGCGTTCTAGGAATCCGGCGGGAACATCGCCACCGGCGGCCCTCACAACGGCGACTTCATTGGCAGGCCGACAGGAACTTCAGGCTTTGTCGGCGCTTCCGTAGCCAGTCCAAGGTGCGCGAGGAACTTCTTGATCACCAGCGGCTGGTCAATCAGCGCCGCCAGCGTGCGCTTGACCTCGTTCCTCAGTACCCAAGGCTATGTTATCTATCTACAGGGACAGCGCTTTTTCTCCACGCGTGCTCAGACGACCTGGACCAGATTCCCTGCAAGCCGTCTTTTTTCGTTCGTCACGCCCTGCCACCCGCGGTTTTCTCACGCAGCCCCCGATGACTTCTATACCAGGGCAAGTTCGCCCTGAGTCTAGAGGCCGGCGATGCAGCAGCCTATCCGTGTCTACGACCCTCAGTTCCTCCACGAAATCACCTTGCGC
>CAIXGW010000038.1 GCA_903919145.1 uncultured Myxococcales bacterium | reverse complement strand
CTCTGTGCTGCGTTTTCTCTACTCTGTGCTGCGTTTTCTCTACTCTGTGCTGCGTTTTCTCTACGTACCGCGTCTTGCCTGAACTTGCTCTGTCTTTCCCTGGCAGCCTCGGATTCTGCAACCCGGTTCTGCTTTGAGGGGCCGTCTGCATCCCTGCGGCTGCAGTTTGCGCCTGGCTGTGTCCCTGATGGGCACAACCAACACGTGGGCCGCACGCTCGGCCTACTCTGCGGGATGCTAACACGGCCGCCCAACAGCGACAAGGAGCCCCAGCCGCCGCGGGTCCTAGAGGCCCCACTCAGAAAAACTGTGGAGTTGTAAAGATGTGGCTTGCCTGGTCGGTTCGCCGGCTCTCGGCAGGTTCGGCCCCGGCCTTTGGCAATCCGTCCTCCGCGCCAGTTAGGGGCCAGCCGTTTGACAGCGCCGGCGGCGAAGCGCACACAGAGCGCATGCGTGTCGAGTCCGACGATCCCGTCGCCCTAGCCCTGTCTGCAGAAGGTGCCCAGCGCCGGCAGCGCGCCTGTATGCCCAGCCAGCCGGTGCGGGTGGGGCTGCTGCTCAATCCGCGGGCCGGCCGGGCCCGCAATCCGCGCATGCGCACTGAGCTGCAGGGCCTGCTGGACGGCCCCGATGCCTGGGCAGAGACATGGGATCTTGGTTCGGTCCGCCGGGCGCTTGCCGTGTTGCTGTGTCAGCGGCGCGCCAACGTGCTGGCGATTGCCGGTGGCGATGGCACTGTTCATCACGTAGTCAACGCGCTGGTGGACCTGACCACAGAAACGGCCTTGCTGACCGGCGAGCCCGTGCCCATGCCGCGGGTCCTGATCCTCAACGGTGGGACTCTGAACATCGTTGGCCGAACTTGCGCCATCCACGGGCCGCCGCAGGAAATTTTGGGCAAGTTCCTGCAGTTTTTTGCTGGGGCCCCCCTCTCTCGCGTGCCGGCTCGGCGGCTGCCCCTGCTAGAAGTAGCTTGGCGCCAAGGCGATGCGCCAGTGGCGATGCGCTACGGCTTTGTGTTTGGTTCAGAGGTGGCCTACCACGCCATTGAGCTGTACGAGCGCTTTGGCGCCGGTTACCTGGGGCTGGCCAGGTTCTTGGCAGAGCTGACCCGCGGCATCTTGTGGGGCAGCGAACTGTGGCAAAGAGAGGGCTGGAAGCTGGGGCCGTTTGCCGATGGCCTGCTTGTGGATGGCGTGCACTACCCGACGTACACCGGCGTGGCCGCGTCGACCGTTGACCTGACTCTTGCGATCGGAGCTGCGGCGGCGGTGCGGCGGCGGCTCTACCAGCCGGGGTTCTCTGCCCGGGTCGTCCAGGCTCTGGATCCCAAGACGATCATCGGTTTGGTGCCGGCAATGATGGCCGATCGCCCAGTCGCCGGGCTGGACGACTACCCCACGGTGCGCCAGCTGCGGCTCTTTGGCCCGTACACCCTGGACGGCGAGCTGTTTCACGAGCCCGCCCACGCGCCGCATCGCTTGCCGCTGACCGTGGCGATAAGCGAGCAGCGCCTGCAGGCCGTCCCCGGCGAATGGACAGCGGAAGACTGGTGAAGTTAGCGGTATTGCCAGGGGTGCCGGCGAATTAGCCGGTCGGGCGCCTTGCGGATCGGCCGATGGGCTTGCTACATTGCCTGCTTTGGTGCTGCACGGCTGCGGCCCACGGCGCGGACCGCTCTGTAGTTGTCAGAATCCTTCCCAAGTCTGGAGTATCCCATGGTGATCGCCCGCAACCGCTATCCGCACCGCCGCTGGCTGTGCCTGTCAGCGATCGCCCTGCTCGCCCTGGGCGGATGCTCGGAGCAGTCAGCCTCCGGCCCGGACACCTCAGCGGCCTCTGACAGCACCGCCGCGGACGGCCTGCAGCCCCTGGACAGCCAGGGCGGCGACACGATCGGGGCCGACGGCAGCCAAACCGACAGCGACACCGTCGCAGCCGACGCTGATGCCCAAGGAACGGATGCTGCTGGCGAAGATGCTGCGACCGACGCGGAAGCGACCGACACTGGTACGCCCGACACTGGCACCCCCGACACCGGCAAGTCTGACACGGCCAACCCCGACTCTGGGCCAAGCGATGGCTTCAACGGCCTGTTGGTCAAGATTCTTGGGCCGTCTGGGCGCGATTGGATCCAGAACACCGGCTCAAAAATCCAGCTGGCCGGCGTGGTTTACGGCGGCGCCGAGTCGATGAACTGGAGCACCGCCGACGGCAAGTCGGGCACCATCACGCCCAATCTGAACTGGAAATCGACCATCATCGACCTGACCGAGGGCGACAACCACATCACTGTAACCGCCAAGAAGGGCGACAAGGTGGTCAGCGACACCATCCACGTTACCTTCAACCCGGTGTTTCAGTTTGAGGGGCCGCCCGACATGACCCCCAACGTGCTGTTTGTTAATGAAAATGCCAAGATCGTGGTTCACTTTGCCGCATCGGCAGCGGTGGTCGGTCCCGACGGCTCCTCGGTGGTCAACCCCCAGAGCCTGCAGCTGGTCGAAGTCGACGAAAACGGCAAAGACCTGGCGGGCGGCTCGGTTACCAACCTGCTTGACAGCGGCAGCGGCGGCAACTGCGACGACGTGGCCAAGGACGCCGTCTTTTCCAACTGCTTGTCTCTGCAGCCCAGCCAGCCCAAGACCAAGTACTTCCGGGTCAAGGCCGACGTCGACATCGGCGTCAAGAAGTACAAGGCCCTGTCGCCGGTTGCCGTAGTCGACGTGGTGGCGCGCTTTGACAAAACCACCTGCAACACCATTGTATCGCTGCAGAAGAAGACCAAGTCGGACTACGTGGCGGCGGTGGGCGGCGGCAAGTCCGGCAAAGACGCCCAGGCCGATGCGATTGCCGCGCTCAAGGCGGATGCCAGCGTCGCCGATGCCGGACCTGCCGAAGCTGGCGGCTTTGGTGTGTGGATTCGCTACAAAACCGGACAGTTGGGGGCTCTCAGCCTGGCCCCTGCTGGCTTGCGCGCTGGCGCCAGCGCCTTTGAGCCGGCGGCCGCCCTGAACACCCACGCCGTGGGAGCGCGCCGGGCGCTGGCCCTGGCGCCCTTCAAAGCAGAGTTTACCGCCGCGGGTGGCGATGAGGCCGACCAGGCTGGCCAAGCCCTCAAAGCCAAGCAATGCCCGCCGTTTGCCGTGGACTCCGCCGAAGGCAGCAGCGCCTATCTGCGCTGGTACCGCGAAATGTCCAACTACGGCTTGGTGGCGATCACCGGCCACGGCGAGGCGCTGTTTGGCGGCATGGACCTGCAGACCTACAAAGACCTTGGCTGGGAGCACCAGGGCGCCCAAGAAGTGCTGTGGTCGGGCGAGCCGGTCAACTGCCAGGCGCTTAGCAGCTCCAATGCCTCCTGCAATCAGCAGGGCGGCGGCTGTCCCGCCGGCGAAACCTGCGTCAAAACATCGCTTTCTGGCGGCGTCTGTGTGGACAACACCCAGGCGGACATCATGCGCGGCCGCGTAATCATCGGAGACGAGACCTACGCCCTGACCCCGGCGTTTCTGCGCCACCACCTGGTCAACCAGTTTCCGTCTTCGATCGTGTACTTGGGCGCCTGCCGCACCATGTTCAACGGCTCGCTGGCGGTACAGCTGTGGGGCAATGGCGCTGCGGCTGTAGTGGGCTTCTCTGAGTACGTCACCGCCAAATTCGCGGCAGAGCAGGGCAAGGCCATGATGGAAGGGGTCATTGGCAAGACCAAGAGCGTCATCCAGTCGCTGCCGGCCAGTGGCGCCGATCCGCAGTACGGTGGCCGCCTGAAGATCATTGGCGTAGGCGAAGCGAACCTCGACAATGCCAAGCTCATCAACAACTCTTGGGATCTTGGCAACTTGACCGGTTGGAAGCCGGCGGGCGACGGCCGCGCCGTGTCGCGCTTGGGCGTGACGATCCCGGTGGCCGGCAAGTACATGGGCATCATCTCGACCGGGCTGGGCTTTACTGCCCAAAACGGCTCCCTTGCCCAGCCCTTCTGCGTGGAGAATGCCCAAGAAGAGCTGTGCTTCTTCTGGAAGTTCTACAGCGAGGAATTCGTGGAGTACTGCGGGTCGTCGTTTATGGACACGTTTACCGCCACCCTGAAGTCCGACATCCAGAACACCACCATGGTCAACGTCTACATCGACTCGCTGTGCCCCTACGACTGCGGCGGCAAGACGCCCTGCGAGCCCGGTTCGCCGTCCTGCAAGTGCGGAAAAGACTGGAAAACCCTTAGCCCCGGCGACGTCAACTTCGACCAGGGCGGCGTGTGGATGACCCCGTGGCAGAAGACCTGCACCGACGTGTCAGCCCTGGCCAACCAGGACAAGAAGGTCGACCTGACGTTCTTTGCCACCGACAAGGGCGACTCGATCTTTGACACCGTGATCCTGCTCGACGAGGTCACGGTCAAGTAGCACAATGCCCCAGTGCTGGATTGGCGCGAGCTCTTGGGGCTGCGCCAGGCAGCTTGGAGGTCGGTGGATGAACAGAATTGCTTGGTGGCTTGCCGCGGTTGCTGTGGCGGCGTGTGGAACTCCTGACCAGGGCAGCGGCAAGGCCGACGCGTCGCCCACTGGCGGCAGCGACAGCGCCATTTTCGATGTGCCCAAAGGCGACGGCGGCGACACCAGCGGCGCTGATCAAGCTGGGGGCGATCAGCTCGCCGGCGATGGCCAGGCCACGGGGCCGCTGACGCTGACCTTTGAAGTCGATGACAGCGCCAACCAGAGCTTTGGCGATGGCGAAATCGTCTGGACCGGCTCATTCAGCTGGGACCAGGCCAGCAATTCGATAGTCTACGCCACTTCCTGGCTGCCCAGCGACGGCCCCTACCCGCCGCTGTACGACGATGGCCCGATCAGCACAGGCGGCCACGAACGAGAGGGCGCCACCAAGGGCGACCACATCTTCAGCACCCAGGTCAAGTTCAATGCCACTGAGGATACCACCTTGGAATATGGCGCATTGAATGAGCTGGGCAATTGGATGTGGAACGGGGCCAACGGCACCCTGCAGATCGCCAAGGGCCAAAAAGGCGTGGTCCAGGTCCCCGGCATGAAGCTGGCCAAGCACGGCGCCATCGACCTGAAGATTGCCCTGGACACCAAGAAGCTGGCAGCGTGCTGCACCAAGTGGAGCTTGGCCACCCATGCGCTGTACCTCAAGGGGTCCATGAACATGTGGACGGCGATACAGCTGCTGGACGATGGCCAGAAGGGCGATGCCGCGGCTGGCGACGGCGTCATCACCTACGTGCACAAACAGAACTTGGGCAAGCACGACGGCGGGCTCAACGCGGGGTCAGAGACGCAGTTCATCTTTGTGTCCACCCAGGGAGACACCCTTCCCGACGCCGGCCAGGAGTACAAGGGCGCCAAGGAAGCCTTTGCCGATGGCGTCAGCGCATGGACCGCCACCGGACCGGGGGGCAGCTGGGAAGCGGCGACAGTCGTGCTCTCTAAAGACAGCAAGGGCAAATTCCTCAATACAGCGGTCAAGATCCCAGAGGCCAAAGGCAGCGCGACCTGCACACCGGCGTGCACGGCTGGCCAAGTCTGCGACAACGGCGAATGCAAGGCTGCGCCAGCGGGCTGCGAGCCGCCCTGCACCGGCAATACCGAGTGCAAAGCCAACAAGTGTGTGGCGGTGGCGACGGCTCTGCAGCTCGACAGCATCGACCCCTCCAAGGGCGGCGTGGCCGGCGGCACGGCGGTGACGCTGGCGGGCAGCGGTTTTGCCGCGGAAGCCAAGGTGAATTTCGCTGGCGTGGCGGCCAAAGACGTCGCGGTGGCAGCCGGCGGTACCCAGATCACCTGCACCACCCCCGCCCATGGCGAGGGCGCCGTGGATGTAGAAGTCGTCAATCCAGATGGCGCCAAGAGCCTGATCAAGGGTGGCTTTGTCTATCAGGCGCCGCCCAAGCCGGCCGTAGCGCTGTTGGCCTCTTTTCTGCCCGAAGGGGGCAAGGTGGCCGAGGGCAGCTCGCTGGCCCTGGTGGCGTCGGCGACCATTGCCGGGGTGACGGCCACGCCAGGGGTGACCCCCGACCTCGACGTCTGGATCGGCACCGCCAAGGCCGGCGCAGCAGCGGGCGACGACGCGGCCTGGACCTGGACCAAGGCGACCTACGACGGCGAGGCGAGCGGCGAGTCCTGGGCGGCCAGCGTGCCGGCCCCAGCCAAGGGCGAGTGGCAGCTGGGAGCCAAGGCGATGTGGCTGGAGCAGAAAGCGCTGGCGGTCCCCGTGGCTATCTCGGTCGTGGACCCCAAGACTCTGCCCAGCAAGCTGACTGGCGTGACTCCGGCCTATGCGGCGGCCGCCGGCGGCGCCACCGTGACCCTGCTGGGCGTCAATCTGCCGGCCGATGCCAGCATTGTGCTGATCGCGGCCAACGGCACCAAGGCATCGGCGACCAATCCAAAGTCAGTGGCCGGCGGACTGCAGGTCACAGTGCCGGCTCTGCCGATGGGGCCGCTGGACATTCAGCTGACGCCGCCGGGCAAAGCGCCTTTGCTGCTGCCGGCGGCGCTGTTCATCATTCCCCAGGCGACACCTGTGGTTGACGGTGATCTGGCCGACCAGCTTTCTGCCCACCTGGTCGCGACCAACAAGGTGGTCACCGACTGGGGCGTGGGCAAGAACGAGATCACCGCTCTGTGGGTGAGCTATGACGCGCAGAACCTGACTATCGCCGTCCA
This sequence comes from uncultured Myxococcales bacterium, assembly GCA_903919145.1. Lineage (GTDB taxonomy): Bacteria > Myxococcota_A > UBA9042 > UBA9042 > UBA9042 > SXRM01. The sequence continues at coordinate 53,902 of CAIXGW010000038.1, read as the reverse complement.
AGGCCTGGCGGAACCCACCAACGCGATTGCGGTGTACCTGGATGTGGACTACGAAGGCGGCACTGGTGTGGCCAGCCCCTTCAATCTGCAGGACAACAGCGGCGCTGTCGATGACGCGCTGGCCACGGGCCTCAAGCTGAGCGACCCCAAGCTGGGGCTCGACTTTGGCCTTGCGACCTTGGGGCTGGCCAGCTTTGGCGGCACTGACCTGGGGCAGTCGACGGCTGCCGGCTGGCGCGGCTTTGGCGATCCCGGCAACTTTGCTTGGCTGGCAGGGCCGATCGCCGCCAAGCCTGGCAGCGGTTTTGAAGCAAGCATCTCTCTGAAGACTTTGTACCCCAATGGGATTCCTGCGGGCGGCGCCAAGCTGCGCTTGCTGGTGACCTTGGGCAACAAAGACGGCGCGGCCAGCAGCAACCAGTACTTGCCCGAACAAGCCGCCACCACCCTGACCGTGGCGGTCCCGTTCTTCGCCATCAACTGAGCCAAGCCCAAGCCAACAGGAGCGATATGCCTCCAGCACCGCCGCCCGACCTGGGGCTCGGCAAAATCATGGCCATCGCCGGGTCGCTGCTGGTGGCGATCCAGCTGACCCGGGCCGTGCGCTCTTGGTGGGGACGCCGGCAGCGAGCCAAGCAGCGGGCGGAGCTGGCGCGCGCGGCGTTGGCGCCCAAGAATGCAGAGAGCCCTGCAGCGCCGCCGCGCAAAGACTGACAGCTGTTTTGGGGCCTGCTGCCGCAAAAACCAAGTGGATTGTCAGGGTGTGCGGATTCCGCTGCGCTTGGGGTCAAAACGCGAAGGCTGCCGCAGGGCCCAAGGCGAGCCTCCGGCGGCCAGCTGGCGCAGGGCGCGGTCTTGGGTCCCAGGCTCAGAGCTACTTGGCGCGCGCCTTGGCCTTTTTGCCGGCCGCCGCAGGGGCAGGGGCGCCCAGCGTCAGCAGCCACACCAAGACCAGACCACCGGCCAAAATCAGCAGAGGCCAGTCCCCCAACGCCGCATAGACAGTGCGCTGTTCTAGCAGTGGCACGTCGTGCAGCAGGGTCTCGGCGTCCGTCAGGCGGGTCTCCTTGACCCTGCGGCCAGCCGCGTCAATCAGCACAGAGATGCCGGTGTTGGTCGAGCGGATGAGCCAGCGCCGATACTCGACCGTCCGCATCAGCGCCAGGTTGAGGTGGTGCTCGGGCTCGGCCGTCTGGCCAAACCAAGCGTCATTGGTCAAGTTGACCAAGAGGTTGGGATTGTGCGCCGTGACCCGCCGGGCATAGCGCGGCAGCAGGTCCTCATAGCAGATCAGCATGCCCAAGCGGGCTGTGCGCTGGGCGTCGACCTTCCACTCGATGGGGGCGGTGCGCTTGCCGAACTGGAAGTGAGACGTCTCTGGCGAGAGCTCGTACAGCTTGGGGAAGCGGTCGCCAAAGGGCATGTACTCGCCAAAGGCCAGCAGGAAGGCCTTGTCATGCAGGGCCAGCACCTCTCCATCTTTGGCCATCAACACTGCCGAGTTGTAGCAATCCTCGCAGTGGCCGCGACCCGGCGGGGTTGGCTTTCCCTGGGTCAGGGCGCCAAACAGCAGTGGGGCCGCAAAGCCGCGGCGCGGGGTAGAGCGCTGCGCTTCTGGCAGGATGCGGTCGGCCTCTGCATCGGCCGGAAACTCCTCTGGGCGCGGCAGGGCGGCGGTGGCCGGGACGATCCGCCTGGCGGTGCGCGGCAGGATGGCGGCAAACTGCGCCTGAAAGCCCACGGCGGCGGTGATCTCAGCGGAGCTGGCGCCGGGCACAACGGAAAACTCGTCTTTGGTCTTGAGAAAAACCCGGCCACCGCGGCCAATCGCCAGGACTCTGCCGTCCGCATCGCAGGCGCCGGCCAACACATCGGCTCCGAGCTTGGCCCCCAGCTTCCAGCGGCCGCTGACATCGCGCTCGGCGACGGCGCCATCGCTGCCTCCCAGCCAGGCGCTGCCGTCTGGGCAGAGCCAAGCGGCGTACCAGGTGGCCGTTCCAACGGTTTCCGCCTCAAAGCGCCGGCCATCGCCGATCAGGACTGCCCCCGCCGAGCCGGCGGCGACCATGGTCGGGCCCGTGGGGTCGGCGGCCATGGCCCAGAGGTCCTGGGTCGTCGGAGAGGTCACCAGCTGCGGGCTGCTGCCGCCGCCGCCGCTGTCCCAGCTGATCAAGGCGCCGCGCCGGCCGGCCGCCGTGCAGTAGCCCTCGCCGTTGCAGGCGGCGGAGGTCAGGTCCAAGGGCGCCTTGAGGAGGTTGGGCAGCGCCACCAGCTCGGCGCCGGGCCGGGTATCCAGAGGGGCGCTGGCGGTGGCCCCGGCGGGCGGCTCCGTTGCCGCTTTGGGCCATGGCAACCGCCACACTTGGCCAGAGCGCGCTACCACCCAGCCGTCGGGGACTTGGCCCAGCCAGTCCACCGCTGGTGACGCTGTGGCCACCACGACCTGCCCCTGCGGCGCCAGAGTGGCCCAGGCCCCCGCGGGCCCCACGCTCAGCAGCCGTCGGCCGCCATCGACCGCCCGCCACAGGTCGCCGCGCGGCGAAGAAAGCGCAGTCAACAGGCCAAGGTCGCGCGGTAGGCCCAGGCGATCCGGTGCCTCGGCGCGGATGCGCTGGCCGTCATGGCGCAGCACCGAGCCGCCTGCGCCGACCGCCAGGAACCGATCGGCCGTGTGCACCACCGGCAGCGGCCCATAAGGCATGTAGGCGCTCTCTGGCCAGATGATCAGCTCGGCGCCTTGCTTTTCCAGCTTCTGGCTCATCCGCTGGTGCAAGATCAAGTTGTGGCGCAGGGTCTGGGCGCGCTTGGCGCCGTCCAGGTAGCGGGCTTCCTTCTCCCAAATGCCGATGTTGCCCTCTACCACGCCGATCCGGACCTTGGCGGCGGCGGCCTGGTCCGCATCGACCTGGGGAATCCGCCAGCTGCCATAGCCGTAAGTGGCCAGGACAGCCGCGGCGGTGGCGCCGACAAAGCGCATGCCTGGGCGCTGGCGCAGCAGCGGCCAAGCACACAGCTCGTAGATCGCCGCGTTGGCCGCCCAAGCCACAGCCGAGACCAGGTGGATGCCCCCCAGGTCGGCGATCTGGATCATCGGCAGCTCTGGCGACAGCGAATTGCCCAGGAACCACGGAAAGATCATGGGGACTGCGGCCTCGCCGGCCCACAGCCCCAGGAACGCGGTCAGCCCCGCTGGAGCCCCCCGGCGCACCAGCCAGCGCCACAGCGCCACGCCAATGGCCATGGTCAGCCCCTGGGTCACGGCCTGCAACAGCAGAATCGCACTGGTCACCGGCATCGGCAGATGGCCAAACTCGCGCAGCATCTCCGTCATCCAGTGAAAGCCGCCCAGGTTGGTGACGGTGCCCGCCAGCAGGCCCAAGCCAAACCCCTGGCGGACCGTGGCGTTGCGAGCCGCCAGCAGGATCGGCACCGCGCACACCCACGCCAACCAGTGGATGTTCCAGCTGGGAAATGGCAGAAAGGTCAGCACGCCGCCGCCGATGGCTAGCAGCCAATTCAGGGCGCGGCCTTGCGAGCCGGCAGCCGCTGGACGCGCGGCGGCTTTGGAGGGGGCAGCCATCAGTGCTCCGGGTGGGCGTGGTCGTCGTGGCCGCGGTCGTGGCCAGTGGCGGCACCGGGCATATCGAGCATCGGCGGCGCCACTGGGGTGGGCGGCACCCAGTTGGGTCGGGCGCTGGCGGCCATCTTGGGCGTTCCGGCGACCACCAGGGGCCTGACCATGACCAGCGCCCGGCGGCTGTCGGGAAACTTCTGGGCCTGCAGCTGCATGCGCGCCAGAATCTGATCGGCCCGGGCTTTGGCGGCGGTGGCCACAGCGCGCCGCTCTTCCTCGCTGAGAGCGGCCATCTGCTTTTCGCCCTCGGTGCGCAGGCGAGCAAACTCTTGGGCGTTTTGCACGCGATAGAGCATCACGGCTTCGCGGAGCTTGGTCTCGTCTCCAGCGGCCTCTGTCATCAGCCGCTCAGCGGCCTGCAGGTGCTCCAAGCTGTCTTGGACGAGCTGATCGACCGGCGATGGCCGGCAGCCACCCAGGCTCACCCACAGCAGAGCGACAGCCACCAGGTGCGCAGCAGGGCGAAGCAGCAAGCGTGGGTGCACAGGGACCTCCGGCCGCCGCAGCAGGCAGAAACATGGAGCAAAAACGCCAAACGCCACGTCGGTCACCCTGAGGGGTTGCCGCGTGGCGCTGCGTTGTCTGACATTTGCAGTTGTCTACCAGCTGACGGCCCACTACCAGCTAGCTGATTGCGACCAGCCAACTGACATCGACCTTGGACTGATACTGACCGGTGCGAGAGGGGGGACTCGAACCCCCACGCCCTTGCGAGCGCTAGAACCTGAATCTAGTGCGTCTACCAATTCCGCCACTTTCGCATCTTGACCAACCGCTCGGGTCCGTCGATGGAGAGCATTCTGTCCAAACTGCACTTGGCTGTCAAGAGCCCAGCCAAACTTTGTGGCGTCGCGTGCGCCGTTCAGCCCAGAGGGGCAGGCTCCGGCTTAGCGCCGGCGGCTGCGGTTGGGCGGTTTGCGAACGCCCGAGCGCTCTTGCAGCTTCTTGGTCGCGGCAAAGGACGGGCTCAGGTCCTGCAGGTACTGATCGGCAGTCGGCACGCGGGCAGGGATCTTGCCACCCAGGTACTTTTCGACCGCGGGCAGCCGGTCGACCAAGGCCTCGTCAGCCAAGGTGATGGCGCGGCCTTTTTGGCCGGCGCGACCGGTACGGCCGATGCGGTGGACATAGTCCTCTGCGTCCTGGGGGATGTCGTAGTTGACCACCAGGTCGACATCATCGACGTGCAAGCCGCGGGCGGCGACGTCGGTGGCCACCAGCACCTCGATCTTGCCGCCGCGAAAGTCCTCAACCAGCTTCATGCGGCGCTTCTGGGCCACATCGCCGGACATGTACTGCGACTCCCAGCCGTTGTGGTAGAGCTTGAAGTCCAGCCACTCACCGGCGCGCTTGGTATTGCAGAAGATCAGGCAGCGATGGGGTGCCAGCTCCTCCAGCACACCCAGCAGCAGCGGCAGCTTCTCCTTCTCCGGCACGTGGTAGAGGATCTGCTCGACGGTGTCGGCCGCCACCCGGTCTGGGTCGACCTTGACCTCTACCGCGTCGTGCAGGTAGCGGTTGGCCAGCTGCATCACGTCATAGCTCAGCGTCGCAGAGAACATCAGCGTCTGGCGGTCGCGCGGGCAGTTGGTCAGGATAAAGCGGATGTCGTCGACAAAGCCCATGTCGAACATGCGGTCTGCTTCGTCGATGACGGCGACCTGGATGTGGCGCAGATCCAGCAGGTGCTTGCGCATGTAGTCCATCATCCGGCCCGGCGTGCCAACCACCAAGTCGACTTTGCCTTCCAGGACGCGCGCCTGCTTCTCCCAGTCCATGCCGCCAAAAACGGCCACGGTGCGGAAGTGGCAGTGCTTGCCAATGCCTTCTGCATCTTTGGCGATCTGCAGGGCCAGCTCGCGGGTAGGCGCCACCACCACGGCGCGCGGGGCGGTGGGATGGTCGCGCTCTGTCTCCAGCAGCTCTTTGAAGATGGTGATGAGGAATGCCGCGGTCTTGCCGGTGCCGGTTTGCGCCTGACCGGCGATGTCGCCGCCGCGCAGGGTCACGGGCAGGGTGCGCTCTTGGATCGGCGTGCAGTAGCTGAAGCCCAGGTCGTTCAGACCGCGCAAAATCGGGTCGGGGATCGCCAGGTCGGCAAACAAGGTGTCGGTCAGGCTGGGGCCGTGGCGGCTGGAGACCGGGCCGGGCACCGCTTGTTCTTCGTCCTCGCCTTCGTCGGTGTCGATGTCGTCGTCGAGGTCTTCGTTGGGGTCCTGGGCATTGGCGGAGCTATTGTCTTGAAGCATCTTGGCTTTTTCCGTTCAGCGTGCCGCCGTGTGGCCCACGCGATGACCCAGCCGATTTTTGGCCGAGTGTTGAAGCGGCGTCCCCGACAGGAATCGAACCTGTGACCTTTCGCTTAGGAGGCGAACGCTCTATCCTACTGAGCTACGAGGACGACGTGCGGTGGCATCTACTCAACCACTGCCGACCCGGTACCGCGGCGGCAAAGTAGCAGCTTTAGCCATCTTGGACAACTCCACATGACCAAAGACCTGCCGTATGCTGGGCGCCGTCCCGAGGACTTGGCCCCAGACGAGCTTGCCGAATTGCTGCAGTTCCACGACGCGGCGTACTTCGAAGATGGCCGGCCGGTCATCAGCGATGCCCAATACGATGCCCTGGTTGCGCTGTTGCGCGCGCGGGCGCCTGACCATCCGCAGCTGCAGCGGGTCGGCGCCGCTCCGGCTGTAGCCCATGCCGGCGACAAGGTGGTCCACGAGCGGCCGATGCTGTCTTTGGACAAGTGCAATGAGTTTAGCGGCTTTTGGAGCTGGCTGCGCGGCATCTGCGCCGACGTGCTGGGCCGCCCCAACAACCCCAAGTCGCTGCCCGACGAAGAGGTGCGCTCTTGGGCGGCCAGTGCGCCAGAGGCCAGGCTGGTAGCTACCCCAAAGATCGATGGTTTGGCGTGTTCTTTGCGCTATGGCGCCGATGGCAGGCTGCTGCTGGCAGCGACGCGCGGAGACGGGCGCATCGGCGAGGATGTCACCGCCAATGGCCGCCGAGTCCAAGGCGTGCCCTCCGTGCTGCGCGGCCACAGCGGCGCGGAGGTAGAAGTACGCGGCGAGGTTTACCTGTCTCTCTCTGCCTTTGCCGCCGTGGCAGATAGCTACGCCAATCCGCGCAACCTGGCCGCTGGAACGCTGAAGGCCAAAGACAACCCGGCGATTCCCCCAGAGCAGCTGGCATTTTACTGCTATGACCTGATTGGGGTACCGGCGGGCAGTGAAGTCGAGAAGCTGGGGCAGGCGCGTCTCTTGGGGTTTGAGCCGGTGCCCTTTGTCGAACTGACCGCTGATCAGGCCCAGAAAGTCTTTGCCGAGCAGGATGCTGGCAAGCAACAGTGGGACTTTGAGGCGGACGGCCTGGTGCTGCGCCTAAACGAATTGGGGCTGGTGCAGCGGCTGGGCGCAACGGCCCACCACCCGCGCGGGGCGATTGCCTGGAAATTCGCAGTAGATGCCGGTACGACCACGCTGGTCGAGGTGGAGTGGAGCGTAGCGCGCACCGGCATCATCACTCCGGTGGCGATTGTGGCGCCGGTGCTGCTCTCTGGCGCGACGGTCACGCGGGCGACGCTGCACAATGTGTCCACCCTGCGTCGCCACGGGCTGCGCAAGGGCGATCAGGTCGAGCTGGTTCGGCGCGGCGGCGTGATTCCGCACGTAGAAAGAGTGCTTCTGCCATCAGACCAGCCGCAAGAGCTGCCGCCGAGCGCCTGCCCGAGCTGCGGCAGTGCCACGGCTTTGGCCGAGCGCCTGGACGACAAGACCGGCGAGTCGGTGGCCGTGCTCTACTGCACCAAGCCGGACCAGTGCACTGCAGCCAAGTCTAGGCAACTTCTGCACTTCTGCCAGACCCTGGAGCTGGAGGGGTTTGGCGACAAGGTCCTGGAGCTGTTGACCGAGCGCGGCCTGGTGAGCGATGCCGCCGACTTGTTTACGTTGCAGGCCGGTGATCTGCAGACGCTGCCGCGCTTTGGCGAGACGATGGTGGCCAACTTGCTGGCCCAAGTCCAAAAGGCCCGGCGGGTGCCACTGGCCGGCTTCCTGACCGCGCTTGGCATTCCCAGTCTTGGCAAGCAGACGGCGCAGCTGTTGGCCGGTCGCGGCGATCTGGCGGCCATTCGCGCGATGACCGTTCAGGAAATCGCCAAGTTTCACTCTTTGGGCGACAAGACCGCAGAGACCATCGCCACCGGTTTGGTCGAGCGCAAGGAATTCATCGATCGACTGCTGGCTCACTTGGCCATTACGGCAGAAGAGCGCCACAGCCAAGACGGGCCGCTGGCCGGACAGGTCGTCCTGTTCACTGGCGCTCTGGTGGTGATGAAGCGCAGTGACGCCCAGAAGTGGGTCGTTGCCCATGGCGGACTTACCGGCGACACCGTGACCGCTGAAACCACCCTCCTGGTCGTGGGCGGCGACGAGCTGGAGGCCGCCGTCCCCTCGTCCAAGCTCAAAAAAGCCCTCAAGCTGCGCGATCAAGGCCGGCCCATTGAGATCCTAAGCGAGGCCGAATTCTTTGCCCGCTATGGTGCCACGTGAGGCGCGCCTGGGCCTGGGCGGGCGCGGTCGCCGCTGCAGCGGTATTCGCTTGTGCGCCAGCGGTTGCCCACGCCACCCAAGGCGAGCACGAGTACTCGCTGGGCCTGTCTGCCGGCTCGGCAGCCGAATGTGCCGGTGCGTGGCTGGGGCCGGAGGCCAAAGTCCTGCTGCACGCCACCGATTTCTGGTCCTTTGGTGCGGCAGTCCGCGATCGCCGCTGCACCAGTCAGTGGCAGAGCGGCAGCACCGCGGCAACCGCTGAAGCGCGCTGGACCTTGGACGCGCTGACCTGGATCCCCTCTTTGGCGGGCGGTGTTGGCATTGCGCGCACTCCTCAGGGCTTTCTGCCGCAGCTGCGCGCCGAAGCAAGCATGGACTGGCGTGGTCAGCCTGGCTGGGGCGTGTCTGTGCGGTTGGCCCATGAGCGCGACGGCTGGGACGGGGTCGGCCGCTGGCTGATCACGCTGGCCTGGGTCGGCTACGGCGGCCGCGGCACCGGCCTGGACCTTTAGGCGACCCATCGAGAAGAGCCCATCGTCGGTCAGACGGCGGTCGGCTGGCTGCGCCTCAAGCCCACCAAGATGGGGCCGACTCGCCTCCAGCAGGACGCCCTAGCGGCCCTTTGGAGAGGCGTCGCCAGCGCTGGCCTTGTCTAGCGCCGGCACCTTTTCTGGCGGCGGCATGGTCTGGTGCGGCACCTGGATCACGATCTGCCGGGCCCCTGGGTCCGTGGCGGCCGGGCGGCTGGCTGCCTTGGGCGAATGCAGGTGCGCGCTGGGCGCCGCCGCAGCCTCTGGCGCAGTCTCGCAGGAGGCCACCGGCGCGGCTGTTTCCGTGCCCGCCAGCGGCTTGGGCAGCGCAGCCTGAGGGCTGGCCAACGGCTCCAAGGCCATTACGCCAGCGCTGTGGCTCCAGCGCTGACCGGCGCGCACCACAGTGGTCGTCTCGCCAAGCGGTGCCCCCGGATCGTCAGCAGCATCCACCCGCACGGCCCCTTCGACCACCCGAACCTGGACTCCACCGGCTTGCGGGGTGTGCAGCACGGCAAAGCGGGTGCCGACCACGCTGGCGCGAAAGCCGCCAAACATCACGGCAAATCGCTCTCCAGGGTGGAGCTTTTGGACTTCGCACTCGGCTTCGCCGCGGCGCAAGCGCACAAAGGCGGTGCGGTCGTGCAGGGTCGTCAGCTCCAGCTCGCTGCCGCTGCCCAGCATCAGCTCAAACCGACCGGGCACCGTGACTCGCCCGCCGCGGGTGGCCCGCAGCCGCTGGCCGGTCAGCAGAGTGCCGTTCACGGTCAGGTCTTGCCACAGGCCGTCGCGACCGGCCACTTGCAGATCGCCTTCTACGGCGCCAATCGCCAAGCCTTCTCCGGGGTTCTCTGCAGTTGGCAGGGTTGCTGCCTTCAGCGCCTCGTCAAAGTTGGTCCGACGGTGCTCTACAGCCAGCGGCCGCACCAGCACCCACGCCAGCGCTGCCGCAGCGGCCAGCGCGCCGCCCCACACCAGCCACGGCGTCGCCACCGACGGGCGCGACCAATTGCCGGCCTGCAGACGCACGCGATCCTCCAGGCTCTGGCGCTGCTCTGTGGACAGCATCGGAGCCTTGCCGCGCTGCAGCATGGTCTGGAACCGCCTGATGTCGTTGATGATGGTCCGGCATGGCTGGCACTGCTCCAGATGGGCCTGCAGCTCGGGCTGGCGTGTCAGGCCTTCGCCCTCGCGGTCGCACATCAGCTGTAGCCAGGCGTCGCGGGTCAGGCACGAATTGACCTTGCCATAGGAGGGGGTGCCGTTGGAATTGCTCATTTGACTACCTGCAGGGCAAAGGGAGGCAGGACGCCCCGCTCTTGAGCCAGTTCAAAAACTTCTTTGCGGGCGTGAAACAACCGCGACTTCACGGTGTTCAGGCCAATGTCGAGCGTTGTGGCGATCTCTTCCAGGCTCATGCCCTCAAGCTCATAGAGGGCAAAAACAACGTACTTCTTCTCAGGCAGTGTGCCAAGAATATCATAGAGTTGCTTGCAAGTGTCGCGGGCTTCAAGCCGGCCTTCTGTCTGCTGTACCACGGCTGGCAGGGCATCGACCTGGTCGAGCCCCACCCAGCGCAGCCAGCCCTTGCGGCGCTGGGTCCGCAGGTGCATCAGCGCCACGTTGACCGTCACCCGGTGCAGCCAGGTGGTGAAGCGCGAGTCGCCGCGGAACTTGAACAGCGCGCGTTGCAGCTCGACAAAGACTTCCTGAACAACATCTTCTAGTTCGCTGGACTGCCCCATCAGGTTGCGGGCAATCGACTCGACGCGGCGGCCGTGGCGGCGGTACAGCTCAGACAGGGCGTTGCCATTGCCACGCTGGTACGCTGCCACCAACGCCAGGTCAGTGGCGTCCGCATCGCCGCGTTCCTCGGGTCCTGTCAGTGCGCTCAACCACATCTGCCGCTCCCTTTTGGCCGTCCACAGCAGGTCTGAAGAAGAACCCTTGGGCAAACTGCGGGCCCCTTTGTCCGCGCCCGCAGTCAACCGCCACATCGCTAGGTTGCCAGATGATGCCTCCAGGATCATCTGGTTTCTGCACAAGCCCAACTTCTTTGGCAGCGCCGCGGCGTATGCCGATTTGGTTTGCAGGGGCAGGGCTCTTGCCAGTATGCTATTGGCCCTTTCGCGGCCGGCCCTTGGTTCGCGCATCCGAGGTCAACCGTGAAATTGGTGCGCCGAACCACCTGCAGCGCCGTGCTCGCCGCGACCCTGCTCCTTTGCAGTTGCTCTCAAGAATCTGCTGAAGTTGCGGCTGGTCCTGCCGCGGCAGCAGGCAACAAGGCCGACGCCGTGGTCGCCGACGGGGGCCCAAGCGCCAGCGATCCCTCCGTCCAGGGCCCCGGTCACGGCGCGGGCGGCTATGCCGAGATCAGCGGCCAGTGGGATGCGGCCTCCAAGCGGCTCAAAGTGTCGGTTTGGGTGGGCTCGATCAAAGACCTGCTGGGCATGGCCGCTCACCTGCGCTATGACCCCAAGGCGCTGCAGCTTACCAAGCTAGAACTGCAGTCGATCGCCGAGGTTGGCGATGACGCGCCCGGCGTGTGGCAGAGCCGTGGCATCGCCAAGGACGCTCCCCTGGGGCGGATCCTGCTGGGCAGCGCCAGATTTCGCTCGACGATCGCGCCGTTCTTGTTTCCCCAAGGCGCCCAAGTGGATCGCGAGAAGTGGGTAGTCTTGGAGTTTGCCGTTCTGGAGCATGGCCAGACCAAGCTGTGGTTCGACCCGCCGTCGCAGTTGGCGCGGTCTGGCGAGGGCACAGCGTTGTCGCTGCAGTGGCTGGGGGCGACCGTGACGGTGCCACAGGCGTTTGCCCTGGGCTCGGTCGGAGGTGCGCCGTGAAGCGCTTGACGATGTCCCTATTCGCGGCTCGGGCCGTGTTCGCTAGCCGTGCCGGCGGCAGTCGGCCCTCCTCTCAGGTCGTGGCTTCGGCCGTAGCGCTGCTGCTGGCGGGCGCAAGCGCTCTGCTTGGGCAGGCGGCGGTGGCGGCTCCTGCGGCGACCCGCCAGGTATGGCCGGTCATTGAGGCGCTGGCGATTGCGCCGGATAGCCCAGGCGCCAGGCGCTTTCAGGCTCACCACGCCGAAGCGATCGGGCGGCCAGCGCAATTTGGCCAGGGCGGCCCGTGGTCTTGGTATGCCGCCAACTTCTCTGCCCTGGGGACCCCTCCTTGGGCCATCAAGCATCAGGACATCACGGTGGACCTCAATGCCACCAAGGGCACGCTGCAAACCAAGCTGCTGGTGACCTTTGAGTTCAATGAGGCGGCCGATCAGCTGCAGCTGGTGACGGGCGCCGTAAAGACCGCCACCGTGGTTGGCCCCGCTGGCGCCAAGATCGAGTCCAAGCTGACCGCACTAAGCGGCATGAGCCTATTGGCGATCACCCTGCCTGATCCAGCCACCCCAGGCGTCAACATCACCCTAGAGGTCAACACCTTGGCGGATCTGGACTGCAGCCCGGAGGGCATTGGCCTGCGTCCTTGCGGCCTTGGCGGCACTTTTCAGTGGGTGACCTTTCACCGCTACTTTCTGCAGGCGGCAATGATGGGTCACGCGCCGTTCACCAGCGACCTGCACGTCCTTACACCGGCCGGCAAGGTTGCAGGTGCGCCCGGCCTGGCCTCTGGCCCGGACACCTTGCCTGATGGCCGCCTGGTCTACCACTTCAAGCAGGTCGAGCGGACCGACAACGCCGGCTTCGCCATTGCCAGCTATGATCCCTACATCAGCAAGCTGGCGGGGGGCCAGCCCCTGCGCGTCTACGCCGCCGGCAAATACGTCCCCTACGCCGATGACTTGGCCAAGCTGGTCATCGATGTCACCAGCTGGTACGGCGAGCGCTTTGCCAAGTTTCCGTGGTCTTCTTTGAACATCATGCAGCTAGAGAACAACTTTGGCGGTGGCTATGCGCCCTTGTCGGCCGTGTTCATGTTCCGCGACGTTTTTGCCGCCCAGCCAGGCACCGGCTACTGGGAAGAAACGGTCGAGCTGACGGCCCACGAAGTCGGCCACCAGTGGTGGGGCAACTATGTCGAGCCGTACACCAGCGGCGATGTGGCCCTTTCTGAGTCGCTGGCTGAGGAGTCGTCTTGCTGGTACACAGAGAAGACGCTGCAGAGCCGTCAGCAGATGATCGGCAACCATTTGAGCTATTTGTACACGGTGCCGGGCAACCAGGACATCGCGGTCGGCTCGCAGAACGTCTACGGCAGCCCGCACTATGTCCCGGTGGTCTACCACAAGGGCTCTGCTGTGTTTGACATGCTGCGCGAGCTGATTGGCGACGAAGCGATGGCCAAGGGCTTTGCGCTCTACACCGATGGATTTGGCCGCGACTATGCCAAGCTCAATGACCTGCGCCTGGCCATGGAGCAGGCCGCCGGCGTCAAGCTAGACTGGTTCTGGCAGCAGTGGCTGTTCAAGACCGCGCCGATCCAAGCAGAGGTCTCTGGGCGGCTGGCCGGTCAGGGAGACAAGCTGGCGGTGCGGCTGCGCTTTGCCCAGGCAACTCCCAAGCGTTTTACGGTGGCGGTGACGGTCGACTACGCCGATGGCACCCAGCTGGTCGCGCCCGTTGAAGTTATTCCGCAGGGCGAAGCGCCGGTGGTGGTTGAGGTTCCAGTCAAGGCCGCGCCAGTGCGCGTGCGCTTGGACGTGCAGCGGCGGCTGCTGCGGATGTGGGCCACAGCGACGCCTGGGGACTTCAACTTGTCTGGCTTGGTCGACGGCGCCGATCTGGTAGAGATGGCCGTTCGCCACGGTCGGGCCGTGCGGGTCTTTGGCAAGAGCGGCCAGCCGTTCTTCTACGGCGACACCAGCTGGAACGAGCTGTATGACCTGCAGCCCGACCTGCGCGTGGACATGACCGATGTCGAGACTTTTGCTGGCTGGGTGGGCACCGAGTCTGAGCAATTCTAGGCAACTGGAATTGGTCAGTCCGATCAATGCCGTGTTGCGTGCGCCGGCCCGCTGCGGCACGCACTTGCGTCCTGAAGGCCAGCTTGCAGCTTCTGCAGCTGGAGTGGCGTTCTAATTGCCTGGTTTCACACCGTAACTTGGCTTCTGGGGAGTAGTTCAGCATGAGCGCAACGACACCGCGCAATGTCCATCTGGTCTCGCTTGGCTGCCCAAAAAACCGGGTGGACAGCGAGTTGATGGTGGGCCAACTGCAGCGAGACGGCTGGAACGTGGTGGCCAACGCCGACGACGCCGAGCTGCTGATCGTCAATACCTGTGCATTTATTGAAGAAAGCAAGACAGAGAGCGTCGACGCCATCTTGGAGCTTGCCGACTACAAGGCGGCGCGGCCCGGCACCAAGCTGGTGGTGGCTGGCTGCCTGGCGCAGCGCCATGCCCACGAGCTGTCGCAAGAAATGCCCGAAGTCGACGCGTTTATTGGCACCGGCGAGTACGACCGCCTCAGCGAGCGGCTGGGGTTGTCCGCCAGCGGTGGCTTTGCCGAACACCAAGAGCCTCTGTACGGCGGCAAGAAGGGCCGGCCCGAGTACATCGCCGACCACCTGGAGCCGCGCTGGGTGCCCCCGGCGTCTTTCTCGACGTACCTCAAGATCGCCGAAGGCTGCAATCAGGCTTGCTCTTTCTGTATCATTCCCAAGCTGCGCGGCGTCCAGCGCTCGCGATCGGTGGCGGACTGCGTGGCAGAGGCGCGCCAGCTGGTCGACCGCGGCGTGCTGGAGATCAACCTGGTGGCGCAGGACCTGACCCACTACGGCGAAGACATTGGCGATCCCGAGGCGCTGGCCAAGCTGGTGCGCGGCCTGGGCGAAGTCGATGGCCTTCAGTGGGTGCGGCTGATGTATGCCTATCCGCACAATTTTGGCGATGCGCTGATTGACGCCATGGCTGAGACGGACAACTGCTGCAAGTACATTGACATGCCTCTACAACACGCCAGCGATCGGGTGCTGGAGAAGATGAAGCGCAAGGTCTCGCGCCGCGACATGGAAGAGCTGCTGACCAAGATGCGCGCGCGGATCAGCGACCTGACCGTGCGGACCACGCTGCTGGTCGGCCATCCGGGCGAAGGCGAAGAAGACTTCAAGCAGCTGATGGAATTTGTGCAGGAGCAGCGCTTTCATCGGGTAGGTTGCTTTGCGTATAGTCGCGAAGAGGGCACGCTGTCTGGGCGCATGACCGGCCAGATCCCCACGGCCGTCAAGCGCGACCGCCGCGACCAGCTGATGGCGGTCCAAGAGAAGATCTCGACCGAGCTGCTCAGCGCGATGATCGGCCGCGAAGTACCGGTGTTGGTAGAGGGCTTGTCGGAAGAGACGGACCTGCTGCTGCAGGGCCGCACCCAAGGCCAGGCTCCAGAAATTGACGGGGTGGTGTATATCAATGATGCGCCCGACAACATCGGCCGCGGCCAGCTGCGGCGGGTGCGGATTACCGAGGCGGGCGCTCATGATCTGGTGGGTCATGTGGTCGACTGAGGGTACCCAAATGAAGAACAGGTTGGATTCCCAGGTAGCGGTCAGTGGGCAGTCAAGCGCATCGGTATCGATGTGCGGCGACACCCCGTCGCCCCATGGTTCGAGTCGCCGTCATCGCCGCGCAGCCGCCGCCGTTGCCGCCCTTTGCGCTGCGGCACTGGGCAGCTGTGCGGACACCGAGCCGGACCTGGCGCTGCCTCCGCCGGTGGCGGCGCTGAGTCATCCGGCGGTGGCCCGGCTTGGGCAGCCGGTCACTTTTAGCGCCGCCAATTCGGCCGTGGCCACAGTGGCGGGGCGGCCAGATCAGAGCGCGCGGCTGGTGAAATTTCGCTTTCAAGTTGCCGATGGCAGTCCAGCAGCCGAGACGGCCGTGGCGCAGTGGCAGCACACGTTCAGCCAACCCGGCAGCTACGCCGTGTCGGTGCAGGTGCAAGACGACCGCGGCCAGACCTCGGCCGTGCAGTCGAGCTTGCAGGTGGTGGTCGACCTGGCCCAAGTGTGCTCTGGCACAACAGATCCCGGTTGCCCCAGCGGCTTGTGCAGCCAGGGTGTGTGCACCACGGCGGCCTGCGCCGGCGCCAGTGCCTGCCCAAAGGCGCTGTTTGGCAGCGCGCCCAGCTGCACGGACGATCTGTGCCAAAAGGGCAATTGAAGCAGTCAGGGCAATGAAGTATCAGGGTAATGAAGTATCAGGGTAATGAAGTATCAGGGTAATGAAGTATCAGGGTAATGAAGTATCAGGGTAATTGAAGAATTCAGACTAGTCGAAGTATGCAGAACGCGAATGGGGAGGGGGCAATGGCGAACACGAGCCTAGGGGGCCAGCTCAAGGAACTTGTCAGCAGCGTCGCGGGGCTAGCCCTGGTGCTGGGCCTGGCCGGCTGCGTTGGCGGCGTCAGCGGCGGTGGCGGCGGCGGCATCCTGTATAGCGGCGGAGCCCCCGATTCTCCCTGCGATGAAGCGCAAAGCGGCCAGGGCTGCGTCTTTGCCAGTGGCACCGTGCAGCGGGTCGCCTGTCAAGGTGGCAAGTGGACGGCGCTGGGCACGTGCACCGCAAGCGAGCTGTGCGCCGAAGAGGGCGTCGGCCCGGCCAAAGTAGCGTCTTGCAAGCCCAAGCAGGGGCTTGACGCTGGCGCCGGCTCAGACGCCAGCACTGCAGGCGATGCGCCAAGCGATCCGGATGCTGCGACCCAGGACGCGACGCTCCAGGACAGCGCGGCAGACAGTGCCGGCTCGGATAGTGCCGGCTCGGATAGCGCCGGCTCGGATAGCGTGGCCCAGGATAGCGCGAGCGACATCGCCGACATCCAAGTCGAAGACACCGGCCCCGCCCAGTGCGGCAACGCCAAGTGCGAGGTTGGCGAAAGCACCATCAGCTGCCCGCAGGATTGCACCACGCCCAAGTGCGGCAACGGCGCCTGCGAGGCCGGCGAGAATGCGACCAGCTGCATCAAGGACTGCGCCAGCGTGTGCCCCGGCGGCACCGGCTGCAAGTGCGTTGCCGATTCCGACTGCAACATCGGCGTTTGTCACGTGTCTGGCTCGGGCAACCGCACCTGCCCGCAAGAGTGCATCGACAGCTGCCCGACCGACTGGAGCTGTACCGAAGTCAACAACGCCAAGCTGGACTATGTCTCTGTCTGCGTCTCCAAGGCTGGCTACGTCTGCGGCGATAACAAGTGCAATAGCAAAGAAAATCCAGACAGCTGTGGCAAAGACTGCAAGGCCCCGATCTGTGGCAACGGCACCTGCGAGGCCGGCGAGTCTTCGACGACCTGCGCCAGCGACTGCCCGGTCAAGCCCTACTGCGGCAATGGCAAGTGCGACGCCGGCGAGGACTCAGCCACCTGCGCCTCTGACTGCCCCCCGGCGCAGCCCGTCTGCGGCGACGGCAAGTGCAACGGCACAGAGACTCCAAAGAGCTGCATTTCCGATTGCCCCGGCACCTGCGGCGACGGCTACTGCGTAGGCAGCGAGAACGCCAAGACCTGCATTGGCGACTGCCCCTCGCAGTGCGGCGACACCTTCTGCACGGGCACGGAAACCAACACCACCTGCCCCAAGGACTGCCCGGCGACCACCTCTTGTGGCGATGGCAAGTGCGCCGCCACAGAGAACTACCAGTCCTGCGCCAAAGACTGCGTCAAGGGTACCTACGGCTGCAAAGGCATGTGCGGTCTGGGTAGCAAGAGTAGCACCGGCACCTCCTGCTACTGCGACACCGGCTGCGTGGGCGCCAAAGACTGCTGCGCGGACTACCAGACGTACTGCGGCGCCTCGACCTGCACCCCTGCCTGCACTGGCAAGAATTGTGGCCCCGACGGCTGCGGCGGCCTCTGCGGTTCCTGCGGCATTGGCTATACCTGTGACACCTTGGGCAAGTGCATCTTGACCACCAAATGCGGCGACGGGTTCTGCGATTCGCCAGAGACTGCAAGCAGTTGCCCAGCAGACTGCAAGACCACGACCCATCCGTGCAACAGCGCCTGCGGCAGCAAGCCAACGGGCTACAGCTGCTACTGCGACGCGGCTTGCAAGACCAACGGCGACTGCTGCACGGCGACCGGCGGCACGTCGAGCTTCTGCACTGGCTCGACTTGCGCGTCCTGCAACAAATAAATAACCTTCAGCTACTTGCGCGCAATCGGCAGCCAGCGCCGCCTCTGAGGGTCGGCCTGCAGCGCCACGTCATCGACCTGCAGCGGGGTGCTCGCCGCAGTCTGAAAGTGGCAGCGCAGCTGCGTCTCCGCGGCGTCAGGCTGGCACTGCCACAGGCCTTCTGAGTCCAGAGCTGGCACCTCGACGCGCCATAGTTCAGCTGTCTTGTCAGATAGTTGCCATGCCCACAGCCCGGAGCGCGTGGGCACGCCCTGCGGCCCCAACACGGCCTTGCGCTGCAGGAGTAGCGGTCCCTTGGCTGCCGCCAGCGTCAGATCAAGCACGCCCTCGCGGGCCAAGGGCTGTAGCAAGAGCTTGCCCTCTGGCTGTCCGCCCTGTAGCAGCGCCGCCAGTGGCCGCGCCCGCCGGTCAAGCCACCACAGCTGCCGCTGCGGCGCGGCCAGATCCTGCGGCTGGTTGACGTCTTCGGAGCCGATGCCCGGCAGGCCCTGGTCGGACTGCCAGCCGCTGCGGGGCAGCTTTTCGACCTGCACCAGCCAGCCGCGACCGCCGGCCAGCACCCACGCAGGGCTGCCGCTATCCAGAGCCACCGCCTGCAGCGGCCACACCGGCATCGCCGTAGGGTGAGAGCGAGCACTCAGCAGCCCAGGGCCATCGATGCGCACCCCAAAGGCCTCCTGCACGTTGCCCAAGGTATCGACCGGCGCCACCAAGCGCACCTGGCGCAGCCAGCGCTTTTCGTCGCTGCGGCAGGTCCAGTGCAGCCCCAGGGTCACCTGGCCAGTCGCCGACTCCGCCAGCACTTGCACCTGTAGCTCCACCTGCAGCTTGCCCTGGGGTGCGGCGGGGCAGGCCAGCTCTGGCCACGCCAGCGGGCGGGCAGCAACTGGCTCGACTTGCTGAGACTGGTCAAGCACTTGGACCACCGGCGCGGCCTTGAGCAGCGGGTGGGCTAGGGGGGCCGTGCCTTGGCTCAGCGTCTGCAGGGCGCGCTGCCAGCGCTGGGACCACTGCGGCAGCCACGGCGGCTCAAACAGTGCTGTCTGCGAGCGACCTTGGCCGGCGCGCGCCGCACTGGCCGCTCCACCGCTCAGCCAGTCCACCCAGCGCTCTGAGCCGGGCTCGGCGTCTGGCAAGGCGGTGCTTTCCTGTGTCTTGACTGCGCTGGCGGCCTGGCTGTGGGCTGCCTCGGCAGGGCCAAGACCCACGCATGCCAGCGCCAGGGTCAGGGCAGGGTGCTTCAAGCCCATCGGCGGCGTCGATACCAGCCGGCGGCCGCGGCGATTGCCAGCCAGGCGATGGTCGAATCCCCCTGGGGATTGGCCGAGCAGCCCGACTTCGGCGCGGCGTAGGCATAGCCATAGGCGCCCGCTGGTGGGCCGCTGGCGTCGCCAACTCCGGCTGCGCCATCCGCCAGCCCTGGGCCAGCTGCGTCGCTTGGCTGGCGGCCCGCCCCATCCTCGGGGCCACTGTTGGGCTGGTCAGCTGGCTCGACGTCTTGGCCAGCACCGCTGCCGCTGTCTACCTTGCCGACTTCAAGGACACTGCCATCGTCGGCTGCCGTGTCGGCGGCGGCCGTGTCTGGCTTGGCGGCATCCGCCGGGGCAGAGTCTGGGGCAGCGCCGTCGGCCGCCCCACTGTCGGCGGGCGCAACATCGACTTTGCCCGCGTCCGGCGACCCGGCATCGGCCAAGCCAGCGTCCATAGGCCCGGAGTCCGGAGGTCCGGCATCGGCTGGGCCCGGATCGCCAGCGTCGGCGCCGCTGCCGCCCGCATCGGCAGCGCCCACGTCACTGCTACCGGCATCGGTGCTGCCGCCGGGGCACTGGCTGACGGTATTGCCGCCGCCGCTGCTGCCGCTGCACTTGCCGGTGCTGGCGCTGCAGCCCTGGGGGCACAGGCTGTAGATCCGCTTGAGACATGCGCCGTCCTGCGCGCACACCCAGCTGTGGGTCGCTTGGCTGCTGCAGCCGCCCTGGCCGGGCTGGCACTCGTTGATGCAGCCGCTGCAGGCATTGCCGGTCAGGCAGTTGTAGTAGCCATTGGCGGCGTCCCATCCGCAGCAACCTTGACAGGTCTGGGTCTGCAGGCCGTTGTCGCAGTAAGACAGGTTGCCGCCGCTGCACTGGCCCTCAAAGCTGACGCCGCCACAGGGCCCGGAGCCAGGGGTGGGCGGCGAGGCGGCCTGGCCGTAGCAGCCCTGGCCGCTGGCGAGCTTGCACGAGCCCGCGGTCACGGTCTTGCCGTTGCTGCTGCAGTCGCCGTCATCGGTACAGGCCTTGGTGCTGCCGGTGCAGGTGCCCTTGCAGATGTTGCAGTCGCACAGCCACTTGCCGCCAAAGCACTGGTTGCTGTCGGTGCAGGCTTGGCTGGTGCCGCCACTGCTGCAGCCGCAGGTTCCCTGGACGCACAGGCCATTGGCGATCGACTTGCTCATCGGCTTGGCCGGCAGCGTCCGGGTGATGCAGTGGATGGCTCCGGACCACAGCGCAATGGTATCGGCGCGGATGCCGACGTGGGTGTAGTCCGGCAGAGCCTGCTTCCACACCTGGTAGGCCTTTTGCTCCAACGCGACCTTGAGGGGGTCAGAAACGCACTGCTGGCCGCTAGCACAGGTCAGCAGCTCGTCGCAGCCGGTAGAGGTTTCGCCCACGGTGCAGCGACCGGCGGCGCAGTGGCTGCCCACCGCACAGTCCAGGTTCGACTTGCAAACCGAGCCGCCGGGATTGCGGCAGGAGCTGGTGGTATAGCTGGGAAACGCATTGACTTTGTTAAAAAAGGTCGAGTTGATGAAGGTCCGCGGCACGTCGCCGTACTGGTCTTGAAAGCGGGTCATCATTGGCAGGCGGTAGACCTTGTACTTGTTGCCGTTGGGCGCCGTGGTGCCGGCCCACAGCGCCGCCATCTCGTTCATCCTTGCCTTGTTGTCGGCCCAAATCTGCTTGTACGGCACCTTGAAGTCGGCGTTGATGGCGCTGGCAATCTTGTCTGGATTGACAATGCTGTCGAGGCTGCCGTCGCCGTCATAGTCCAACTCAATGGCGTCGACGTACTCGCCCAGCATCACCGAGTCCGGGCCGA
The DNA here is from genome assembly GCA_903919145.1 of uncultured Myxococcales bacterium. Classification (GTDB taxonomy): domain Bacteria; phylum Myxococcota_A; class UBA9042; order UBA9042; family UBA9042; genus SXRM01. The sequence goes on along the minus strand of CAIXGW010000038.1, from coordinate 33,029 downwards.
TCCACTTGAAGTACATGTCGATGTGGCCGGTGCCGTCGTCGGAAATGTCCTTCATGATGATGGTGTTCTGGCAGCCAAGGTAGCGCTTGAGGATGTTGCGCACCGTCAGCTCAGAAAAGCCGGTGTTTTGCAGCGCGCGCAGGGAGGTGGCGCAATTGCCCAGGCCATCGGCTTGAAAGTTGCCGCCCTCAAACGCAAACGGCATGCGGTAGGTCGTCACGTTTTTGAAGTAGTTCTCTGCCAGTCGCGTGGGGACGGCGTCATCCAGGTGGCGGTTCTTGTAGTAGACAAAGTCAACAAAGCTCTGGTGGCCGTCCTGCAGGTCGACGATCGGCATGGGGCCATAGTCAATGTGCCAAATGGCGTTGTGCGGCAGGACCACATACTTGACCTTGGCATTGATGTCGGCTTGCTTCATGCCGACCACCGCCAGCGCCGCCGAAAAATCGTTGGCGGTGGCCTGGTCTGGCACGATGACGCGGACGTCGCCGGCGCCGGCAAAGGCCTTGGTCTGCTCGGCGTACATCCGCCGGACCGCCTTGTTGGCCGGCATGCCCGAGCTGTAGGTCGTCCACACCTCTTGCATGGGCTCCCACTCGCTCATGGCGCGAAAGGTGCCGGCAGTCGGGGGCTCGGTCGCGGCATACCATGGCTTGTTGGCGATGCGAAAGTCGTCGTAGGCGTCGAATTTGCCTTGGCCCGCCCTCTCTGCGGCGGTCTCATAGGCGGGCAGCACGGCTTGGCTGTGCAGCGCCGGCGCCGGCACGGCCACGACGGTCAGCTCTGGCCCTTGGCCCCCGGGTGGCGGCGCCGGCACCGAAGAGGTACAGGCGCTGGCAAGGGCTGCGATCAGCAGCAATCCTCGGCGAACCATGGCAGCCTCCAAAACGGACAAAGGCCTGCGCAACAATCAAGTCTACGCAAGCCTTGGCCTTTCTACATTGCCTAGCGCTTGCTGTAGTCGACAAAGCGGCGCTGAGCTTCGGCTAGCCGCGCCTGCACCGCCGCGTCTTGACCCGCCGCCGCGCTGTCGAGCAGCGCCGGAATCTGCGGCCACTCGGTCATCATCAGGCCATTGGTCAGCTGCTTGACCGACTCGGCGTCGCCGTGCTGGACCAAGCCGCGTACCAGCGCGTTGGCCACCAGCTCGCGGACCTGATTGGCCTCGGCCTGCACGCTTGGGTTGACGCGTACCAGCGCCTGCCAGGCCCACGCAGAAGCCACGCGGCCCAGCGCATTGGCGACCAGCTGCGGAGCCGCGGTGCGACCCTGCAGGTGCTGCGCCAGGGTCTTGGCGCTGTCCAGCCGCTTGCACTCGCCAAGGCCAGACACCGCCGCTGCCTGGCGCGGGTTGCTGCTGCGCGCCGACTGGGTCAGCAGGGCCAAGTCGCTGTCGGTCGCGGTGCGGCCCACTGCCTGCGCAGCGACTTCAAAAAACTGGCTGTCTTGCTGCAGAAAAGCGGCCTGCAACACCGGCGACAGGGTCGGGTCGCGCAGCATGCCCAGTGTCTCCACGGCGCCGCGGATGAAAGCGGCCTTGTCGCTGTCGCTGACGTAGGGCTGGCGACCTTCAGCTGTGCGCGGGGCGTCAAACGCCAGTGCAGTCACCAGCGCCCAGCGCGCCTGCGGCCCCATCAGGCGCATCTCGCGGCCGCACTCCGCCATTGGGCGGCGGCGATCGGCATAGCCCGCGGGGGTGCAACCGCGCAGCTTGGCAACAGTCTGGTACAGCTCGGGGTTCTTGGCCTGATCGGCACTGATGGCCGACTGGAGGGCGACGCGGCTGGCCTGAGGCAGGTCAGCGGTGCGCAGCAGAACACCTTGACTTCCCAGCGCTTCGGCGGACTGGGCCGCTCCCACCGCCAGCACCGCCGTCAGGCTGGCCGCGGCGAAGAGGGTGGTGGTCAGAAGGTGGCTTTTCAGCTTCATGATTCAACTCCGGGATCGCAAAGAATAATCCAGTTACAGCAGCTTGCGTCAGGTGCGTTCAGCCGGGTGCGGTACTTGGTACCCAAAGCCGCAACTCCCAAACGGGCTGCGGCCGATTGTTGTTCACTGGCTTGGCGCACCTCTGCGCATCACTGCTCGGGAATTGTTGGCAGCCCATGCCCGGTCCGTTGCGCCATCCGCGGCGAACCTGAGCCATGGGGTGCTAGTGCTTGACCGTCCACCACTTGAGAAGAGGGTTGGGGCCCATCTCCGCATTGGTGCCGCAGTGCACTTCGCCCATGTTGATGTGGTAGCCGTACCAGTCGTCCACGAAGTTGGCCTTCAGGCCCTTGCCATCCGCGCCAAGCTTGGCGGCGGGGTCACTGAAGCGCGTCACAATGTCCGTCTCAAACACGTCTTTGCCGTCGATGATCATGCCAAAGGGCTTTGGCACATACACGTCGTTGTACATGACCATAGAATTGGCCGTGCCGGGCTGGTAGGCCAACTTGCAGGTGCCGCCAAAGTCGCTGATGTTCTCCGTCAAGAACGGCATCGGCACAATTTCGTCGTTGGTCAGACCAATGGCCTTCTTGACGGTGTCGAGCTGGCCGGCCGTGGCCACGTTGGCTTCTTGAGAGGCCTGCAGCAAGTCGGCGTTCTTGAGGATGTCTTCGGCGGTCTGCTCCATCGACTCGTACTTGTCTCCCACGTAGCCGTTGCGACCAGGGAACACCACGTTCTTCTTGCCTTCCTTCACGGCCTTCTCAAACATCTCTTTGGCCATCTTGTCATCGGCCAGCAGCAGCTTCCAGCCGCGCGGGGTGGTCGCCGGCACGTAGCTCATCGTCTCATCGACGTGGCCGACGCACAGCCAGGTGGTATCGACCACCAGCGTTGGGCCCTGCACTTTCTGGGCGTTGTAGAAAGCCCAAGTCTCTGGCAGCACGCCCGAGCCGGTGATGATGCGGCCATACGGGTAGCTGTCGGCGCCGTAGGTGTACGGCGGCAGCAGGTCGTGGTTGCCGTGTGAATCGTAGCTGTTGCCGGTCTCGGCCTTCTTGTAGATGGCCAGGATCGCCTTGTTTGGCCCCAGGTAGTTGGCACGCAGCCAGGTGATGGGCTGGTTCTTGACGCCCTTGTCTCGGCCCCACGGTCGGGCGTTGAACACCCGCATTCCCTGGACCTTGCCCCCCGGCGCCGGCATCTGCACCACTCCGGTCTGGAAGAAGTCCTGGGTCCACTGGTCAGACCAGTTGCCATAGGTGGCGTAGCTCGCCTTGCCCTGGGCTTTGCTTGAGCTCTCCAGGTCCTTGTTGAACGGCGCCGAGTTGGAGCTGGAGCCCCACTTCATGGACCAAAAGTTGTCGAACAAAGAGGTGTTGCCGTTGAGCAGCCAGCGGGCAATCTCCAAGCTGACGGTGTCGCTGCCCTCAGGATTGTTTTTGGAAACCAGGGGCAGCCCGTCTTTGTTGTAGACAGTCAGCTTGACCGTGGCTATGCCGTCCCAGCCTGACTTGGCGTCTTTGTCAAACTCGCGGCCCTCAATCCCCAGCTCAATGCCGTTGCGCAGAAATGCAAGCGGAACAGGGACTTCGCCGGTGGCGTTGCAGTTGTCGGCGCCATCGCAGGTATCAAAGGAGCCGGCGAGCAGGGCCCACCCGCCATCCACCTTGCCCCACACGCGCACCTTGTCTGCTGGCTCGACCGTCAGGGTGCCGTTGGTGCCCTCAGGGGCATCTTTCCAGCCGCGCAGCGCAATCGGCGCCAGGTCTTTGGCGTCCTCGGCGTCGATTTCTGCCAGGTCAAAGAAGTCCTCGACCCGGTCGCCGTTGTCGTCGTCCAGGTTGGGCAAGAAGATGGCGCCAAACTTCTCGTCGTGCGTCGTCTCGTTGGCCTGGTCGGTCGGGTCGTCGGCTTTGGCCACGCCGTCGCGGTTGGCATCGACCACAAGGTCAATCACCGGGCCGCTGGGTACCACCGCGCTGTCGGCAGAGGTGCCGTCGCTGCTGGCCATGTCGCCCGAGGCGGCGCTGTCGGTCGCTGCCACGCCACCGCCGGTGGACGGAGCGGGCGAGCTGCAGCCAACAGCCATCACTGCGGCGATGCCAACGCTGAGGCCCAGACCGGTGATGCCAAGGCCCGGACGTGTGATGCGGCCACCAAGGGTGCGCATGGTTCACCTAGGATTGCGAGCGAGTCGCTGTGGGGGCTGGCAATAGGCCAGAACCGTGGGTTGGGGCGGGTGCAGCACCTGCCGAAACGTCAACCTAACGCTTCGGCGAAGTGAAAGCAACCGCAAGTGCGCCGCCAGGATCGCAGCGCCTCGCGGGCCTGAGGGGGGCTCAGGCGACCAGCTATTGCTTGATCTTGCCGCGGAGGTAGGTGTAGCCGCCCTCGTTGATGATCGCCTGGATATCCAGGGCGAACACGGTGCCAGCGGGGATAGCGGGCGACAGCGCGCTCAGGTCCAGCTCGGGCAGCGGAAAGGCTCCCAGGCCACTGCCCAGGCTCTCCAGCAGCTTGGGCACCATCAGCGTCTTGATCAGGGTGCTGAACAAGTCCTTGAGGCCCTTGGCTTCCGCGTTGATCTGGGTCACTTCCAGCTCGAGAAGGTCTATGCCCTTGAGAGCAAAGCCGATTTCCTTCTGTTTGGTCTTGGGGTTGTCCACGGCCTTGAGCTCAGCCGTCGCCTGCAGAGCTGCGTACATGTACACATCGACCGGGGTTCCAGAGAAGTTGAGCTTAGCGTGGATGCCCAGGTCGCCGATCTGCAGCTTGAGGGTGCCGTCTTTGGTCAGGCACGAATTCACCATGGGCTGCAGCAGGAAGTCGGTCTCAATCGACACGTCGCTGACGCCGTACTGGCTCAGGTCCACCGAACCCAGCGCATCCGCACCGATCTTGAGCTGCAGCAGGCCGCCGTTCCACAAGGAGTGGAGCAGGGCGTTGACGAAGTCGTCGGCCAGGCCTACTTCAAGCGCGTACTTCAGGGCCGGGTTGAACACTTCCTTGGCGTTGGGTACCAGGCAGCCGCCGCGGCCAATCGAGCCCAAGACGGTGTGGGCGATCTTGTGTTCGGCGGTCATCGCGGCGTCCAGGCCGACCAAGATGCCTTCGCCGGCCTTGAATTCCAGCAGCCCCAGGGCAGAGTTGAGCTTGAGCTTGACCTCCGGGCCGCCGCCAATGAACGGCTTCATCGGCAGCTCGGTGTTGATGGCCAGGGCTTCAAATGCACTGCCCAGCGCGCCACCAAGTTGCTTCTGCAGCTGATCTTGCAGGATGCCTTCCAGCAGACCGGTAAACGTGGTGCCGATAAACGAGTCGATGATGTTCAGCAAGAAGTTGGTGCCCGACTTGACCCACCCATCCAGAGGGCTAGGCAAGCTGTTGCCGCCGAGCAGCACCTTGAAGGTCTGCATCTTGATCTTGGTATTCTTCAGCTCGGTCTTGGGCTTCTTGGTCACTGGGTCCAGCGACATCATCAGGTCGGTTTCCAGGTTGATCCAATCCGAGGTGACCACAAAGTCCTGGTAGCCTTTGGTGCCAAAGCTCTCTACGTTCATGCGCAGCACGACGTCCAGCTTGTGGATCTTGCCCTGGATGTGGATGCCGCCCTTGATGACCGTCATGGCCAGCTCGGGAAAGCCTTCGTTGATGGTCTTGTCGCCAAACTTGATCGACTGGATCGTCAGGTCTTTGATCGTCATCAGCAACAGGTTTTGATTGACCGGAAAGCCGGCGCTGCCCACCAAGCTCTTCAGATCCAGCGTGCCGAGCACGATCTCCATGACCGACGCCAGATCATCGGGCTTTTGGTGTTGGTGCGGCGGGCCGTTGTCCAGGGTCGACTGGCTCATCCAAAAGCCGATGCCGCTCTTGACCATGGTCTCGGCGGCCTTGGTGGTGTCGCCCGGGTACCACTTGGGCGAGAAGTAGTAGGTCTGCACGCCGCTGGTCTTGTTGCCCCACTCGTCCTCGGCTTCCCAGATGATGGGGTTCATGCCCTGCAGCGAGGCGATGGGGAAGGCGTAGCTGCCGTCTTTCTTAAAGGATACCGTGGTCTTGTTGATGGTGAAGACCTTGACGGCGCTCAGCTCGTCGGCAATGGTGCCGGTGACTTCGACGGTCGAGCCGCTCTGGCCCTTGCTGGGCGCGTCCAGGGTGGCGCCGCGCTTGGGCGAAGAGATGTAGACCAGCGGGCCGTTGGAGTCGACCTTGATCTTGACCGTGCCGGTGCTGTTGCCGTCGGGCGTCTTCAGCGTTGGGTGCGCATAGCTGAAGGTCGTGTAGCCGTCTTGGGCCAAGTCAAAGCTGACGCCGCCGGAATTGGCGGTGACCGCCTCGGGTGGGTCGACGGCGACGCCGGTCTTGACGTGGACCTTGGCCACGTTGCCGTACTTGTCTTGCTCAAGGGACATGACTTTGACGGTTTCCCCTTGCTTATAGACGGGTTGGCTGGGGTCGATGCCGAGGGTAAAGGCCACCGGTGCGGCCGGAATCACCTTGAGCGTGGCGGGGTCGTTGGTCGATACGCCGCTCAGGCCGCAGGTGACCTGATAGGATCCGGCTTTGGTGCTGCTGAGCTTGGTGCCGCTCAGGGTCAGGCCGGCCGGCGGATCAATGGTGAAGTTGCCGCTGACCACCGGGTTGCCCTCGGCGTCTTCTGCACTGCAGCTGACCTCAGCGCTGCCTTCGCCGGCGACCAGTTCGCCAGGGGTTACGCTGGCCTTGGTCTTGATTGCCGCGCCGGCCGTGACTTCTAGGGCTCCCGGGGTGACCTGGGCATTGGGCAGGGCGTCTGCCATCTTGCAGCGCACATCGCCTTTGCCTGCCTTCTTGCCGGTGGCGCTCTGGACGGTCCCGCCGCTGGGCTCAACGGTGGCCAGCTCGGCCGGGGTGACTTCAAGAGAGAACTGCTCGCCGTCTTTGCCAATGGCGTTGCCGTAGGCGTCGACACCGGAGCAAGAAACCTCTGCCTTTTCGCCGGATTTGATGGAGGCGGGGCTGACCTTGGCGACCAACGTCTGCGCGGGACCGGCCGTCACCGTCATCTGCACGGGCGAGATGTCAATGACCTTCTTGGCGTTGCTCAGCGTACAGGCAACGGTGTAGGTCCCGGTCTTCTCTGCGATTAGCTTGCCGTCGGCCTGGATCTTGGCGCCGGCGGCCGGCGTTACGATGTAGACCGGCTTGGGTACAACGATGGAGCCGGGATTGCCAGTGCAAGTCACCGTTACCACAGTGCCTGCTTTGACCTTGGTCTCTGACAGGGCCGTGTCGATCTCAGAGATCGCATTGAACTGCGCTGTGGGCAAACCCACGGCTTTGGCTGGGTCGCCCTTGGCCGTCGCCGAGCCGGGGGGGTCGTCGCTGCAGCCTGTCGCAGCGCCGATAGCCAGCAGGGCGATCAGCGCAGGCGCTAGACCAAGGCTGGCCAACTCTGCAGGTTTACGGCAAAGATCGGCAGACAGTCGCGGCAAGGCGGCGGCGAAGGACCGGCATAGGTGGCGCATGGCGGCTCCAAGGAAAAGGGCCCAAGGCGTCTGGGCAGGCAAACGCAGCACCATAGCAGAAGTCCGGCCGCGCGACCAAACTACTTTGGAAACTGCCAAACCCCAGGGAGGCAAGCCGATGCTGGCGCCGCGAGATCAACTCAGGGTTGGCGCCGGCGCCAGCGGGCCGGTCAGGACAAGACCACGCAGTTCATCAGCACCACCGCCCCTAGGTTCCACAGGGCGTGCATGATAACCGGGGTCCAAAGCGAGCCAGACCACAGATAGCCAAGGCCAAAGCCCGCACCGAGCACGGTGTAGGTCAGCATCTGCGCCGGGTCGCCGTGCATGGCCGCAAACAGCACAGAGGACGTCAGCAGGGCGGGGACTGGGCCCAGGCGCTGGCGAATCTGCCGCAGCACCAGCCCGCGAAACAGCAATTCTTCGGCCAGCGGCGCCACGATGACGGCGGCAAGGCCCATGGCGATGAGGCCTACGGCGTCAGAGCGCGCCAAAGACAGATCGACCGCAGCGTGCAGCTGATCCACCTGCGGCAACAGCAGCGCCGAGACCAGGACACTGAGCAGCATGACCGGCAGCAGCAAGGTCAGACAGCGCAGCGCCGCCGTACTGGCCACGGCAAAGGGAATCGTTGGATCGCCGCCCAGGCGCGCGGCCGTGACCAGCGGCACCCGCGCCGGAGAGAACCAGCCAATCAGCGCCTGCACCGCCATCAGCCCGACCATCGCACCCAGCAGCGCGGCAAACGGCGACGGTCGGGTCATCCCGGGCAGCATTGCCAGCGGCGCCGCGGCCACCTGAGACAGCATCCACCCGGCGACCGCCACCCACGGCATCAGCGGGTCGGGAAGATAGGGATTGTCAGCCGGCAAACCGGGGTATTTGCGCTGCAGCCACAGCCAAGCGCGGTGACCCCGGGCCCTCTCTGCCTGGCTGCGCAGCAGCCAAACCAGCCAGGTGGCCACGCCAAACAGCAGGCTCAACAAGGCAATCTGCAAAGTCGTCCAGCTGCTGGCGGCGATCAGGCGGTCTCGCTCGACCAAATCCAGGGCCAGGCCGGCGGGCGGACTGGCGCCAGCGGCCACGGCCATCCGCAGCCGCAGCCGGTCGCGGGTCCAGTTGCTCCAGTGGCGGCCAAAACTGGCCGTCTGGCTTTGTTCTAGCGACTGGCCAAGCGTCATAGGGCTGGCGGCCACCGGGCCAGCCGCGGTGGGGCCAGGCGCTACGGTGCCAGCAGCTGTGGAGGCTGGGCCTGTAGTCGCTGTAGCTGGGCGGGGCAGCAGAACCAGCATCGCCCGCAAGTCTTGGCTCTGGTTGGGGACTTTGGCCGCCAGCCGGGGGCCGATCTTGTCTTGCTCGGTGGCGAAGCAGTGGGCGACCACCTCCTCGGCCAGGGACCCGCCGCCGCGAACGCCGGGGAGCGCCGCCAGCTGCTGGTCGACCTTGAGGGCGTCGGCAAAGAGCTCGGTAAGGCCCTCTGCGCCCAGCCCCCCCAGGATATCGCGGGGAGCTTCAGCCGAAGCGCTGCCCGGGGCCGCGGGCGAGACTTCCCGCTTGGCTGGCGCGGTCTTGACCACCAGGTGGCCTTCGCCATCGCTGGTAGCGCCGATCCAAGCGCTGGCTCGCCACATCAGGTTGAGGGTGCGCACCTGGTAGCGGACCAGGGTGGCCGAGGCCTGCGGCGAGCCGCGTCCGGCAAATTGTCCGGCGAGTCCGGCAGTCAGAATCAGCCCTGAGAGCACTGCCCACAGCCACCGCGGTCCAGGCAGCTTGGGCCTCAGCCACGGCGGGGCTGGGTGATCGTCGGGCTCAGACTCTGGCGAGGACCCGCCCGTCCCTGGGGCCGGTTTGTCGGTTCCACGGCCCTGGGCGGCGGCAGGTTCCAGGTCTGGGTCGTGGCTGTTCACCGCTGAAGTTCCATGTGTTTCAGCGCCGCTTGACAGGTTTCCTTGGAGACTCGCTTGGAGCGGGCTTTCCAGGCTTCGCAGCTCTCTTCGGCGTTCTTGTCTCCAGAGGTGCTGGCTTGCTCGCACAGCTTGTCGGCCAGGCGGCTGCACGAGCGATCGCAGCCGCCAAGCAAGGAGGCGCAGCAGAACGCCAGCGCGGTGGCTCTGACGAGCCAGTGGCAAGGGTTGGCGCCCCGCGGAACGCCTGGATGCGGCAAGGTGGCCTTGGTCACCGTCTGGGTGCTCCGCTGTGCAGGAAAGCCTGCCAATGTTGGGCCGTTTGGCGGGCCATCTCCAGAATCGCCGGATAGGCGGCCTCTGAAGCGACCACAAAGCCGTCATATTGTGGCCGCGGCTGATTGAAGAGCAAGGGCCGGCCGTGAAGATCTGAACAGCGGCCGCCGGCTTCGCTTAGAATGACCGCCCCGGCGGCGGCGTCCCACTCGCTGCGCGGCGTTGGCGTGGCGTGACCGTCATACAAACCGCTGGCCACCAGCGCCATTTTGTACGCCAAGCTGCCGACTCTCTTGAGGTGGGCTTCGCTGGCCACGCCTTCCCACAGAGACTGGCGCATGTCAGAGCGAGAGACCAACAGCCGCGCGCTGGCGGCATCCCAGCGGCTGCGCACTTCCAGGCGCCGTCCGTCGCGATCGTGCGCGCCTCTGCCGACTTGGGCGCTCCACAGCTCGCCCGTCGACGGGTTGCCGATGACCCCCAGGTGCGGGCCGACGCCAGTCTCGACCAGGGCGATCGACACTACGAACTCCGGCTTGCCAGCAATGAGCGAGCGGGTCCCGTCTATGGGATCCACCACCCACAGCCAGCGCTGGTCAAGCCGCTGGGCGTTGTCTGCGGTTTCTTCTGAAAGCCAGCCAGCTTGCGGCATCAGGGCCCGCAGCTCTTTGTGCAAGAACGCATCGACGGTGAGGTCAATGGTGGTGACCGGCGACTGGTCGTGCTTGTCCCATTTGTCGATTGGATTGCGCAGCAGATCGCGCACCAGGGCACTGGCGCGGTCGCAGACATAGGCGACCTGGCTGATCGGCGGCAAGGGCACCGGCAACTGCACGGGCAGCTGCAAGGGTTCGGCCGCCATGCCGTCGGCGGAGCCGGTGAACACCGGACTCGGCGCAAGCGCTGGGGCTGTCTTTGGGCTACGCGGCATCGGCCGTCTCGCGCGCCGCAACGCGGTGGGTTCGGATGTAGTCTAGCAACTGGTCCGCTAAACCGCGAGAGCGCCCAGGCGGCCACCGGCTCCAGCTCGCCAGCAGGTCGCCCAGCCTCTCTGCTTGAGCCGCCAGCCTCTCGCCGGCGCTGTAATACAGCTGGGTCCTGCGCACGCACAAGTCGACCAGATCCAGGGCCATCTCTTCGCGCCACAGCCAGGCCAACTCTCCGATGCGCCAGGGCAAATCTGGCAGGACTGGCTCCATGCCTTCTGGGGTCTCTTGGCAGGCGGCCAGCACATCCTGGGCATCGCTGCCGTAGTTGTCCGCCAGGTGCTGGGCCCAGACTGGCTCGGTGCCGGCGGCCACCAATTCGGCGGCGACTTGCTGTAAGGGTCGCTGCTTGCTGCTAAATTTGGTAGCGCCCGGCAGAGGGAGGCGGTCGGTAGATCCAGGCTTGAGCTCCGCGACCCGGGCGGGCGGCAGCAGCTTGAGCGCCTCTTCGATGGTCTGCTCGGCCATGACCCGAAAGGTGGTGAGCTTGCCGCCGGCGATGGCCACCAGCCCGCGCGGATCGGTGGTGATGATGTGTTCTCTGGAGGTTTTGTAAACGCTGGCGCCGCTTTGGGCGACCAGGGGGCGGATGCCGGCCCAGGTGGCGATCACGTCGCTGACCTGCAGGGGCCCGCCGACCGGCTCCAGGCAGCCATTGGCCGTCTCGACCAGGTAGTTGGCGTCTTGCCAGGTGCACTCTGGCTCGTCCAGTGCGCCGCTGTAGGCACTGTCTGTGGTGCCCAGCACGGTGGCATGGGGCCACGGCAGCGCAAAGACCACCCGGCCGTCCAACGGAGAGGTCATGGTCACGGCGTGGGTCAGGGGCATGCGCGCCCGCGGCACCACAACGTGAACTCCCTTGGAGGGGCTGAGCGGCGGCATGGGCGCCGAAGTGCGCCAGCGTCCCATGAATTCGTCGGTCCACGGCCCCGCAGCGGCCACCACGATCTGGGTCGCTACCGGCATGAGCTCGCCGCTGAGCTCGTCTCGCACCGTGGCGCCCTTGAGCTTGCCGTCCAGGAGGCGAGGCTCGGTGAACGTCACCCGCGACAGCGCCACCGCGCCCGCTTCAACGGCGCCGCGGATGTTGGCCAAGACCAGCCGGGTGTCATTGGTGGTGGCGTCGAAGTAGCGCACGCCGCCAGACAGGCCCTCTGTGCGCAGCCGCGGCTCCATGCGCAGCAGCGCCTTCTTGCGGACGGCCCGGTGGTGCATCACCCCGGCAAAAGAGGCCAGAAAATCATAGACTGTCAGGCCAATGTCCAGCATCAGGACGGAGTGCTTGACGTGGGCCTGCACCGGCAACACAAACGACTGCGGCCGCGCCAAGTGGGGGGCCAGCTGCATGAGGCGCTGGCGCTCTCTGACGGCTTCAAAAACCAAGCCGACGTCGCCCATTTCCAGGTAGCGCAGGCCGCCGTGGATGAGCTTGGTCGACCGCGAGGACGTGCCAATCGAGAAATCGCCGCGCTCCACCAGGGCCACTTTGAGGCCGCGCAGGGCGGCGTCTCTGGCGATGCCGGCTCCGGTGATGCCGCCACCCACGACCAGGAGGTCAAAAACCTCTGTGCGCAAGCGCTTGAGCAGGTCGGGACGCTGATGGATGGAGTAGGGCATCGGCCCTCGTGGCACCGCAGATGGGCGCAGAGAAAGAGGCGCCGATCTGGCGCGCTTGGGTTGGACTCGGTAGAGGAGTCGGTGCGAGGCGAAGGCCAGACGGCAGGTCGGACGCCTGGCCGCAATCGCTGTGCTTCCAGGCCCCAGCAGTGTACGGCCGGCGAGCCCCGGCGGGAAGGGCGCGCCGGCGAAGCTACGCCTCCAACCCGGCTCGGGTCAGCGCTTCAGCAGCCGGCCTAGGGCTTCGACCAGGTCGATGCGGTCGACGATGTTGCGCAGATAGTCCAGCTGTTCCGAGTCGATGACCACCGTTGGGCCCAGATCGTAGGTCGCAAACCAGGCTTCATAGGCATCCTGCAGCGCCTTGAGGTACACCGGGTCCATCGCCTGCTCTTCAGGGCGGCCGCGCAGCTTGATGCGCCGGCGCAAGCCTTTGAGCGAACAGCGCAAATAGATCAGCAGGTCCGGGCGGGGCAGGGCGTCGCGGATGCCGCGGTACATGGAATCGTAGGTGGCAAAGTCGCGGTCAGAGAGAATGCCACGGGTATGCAACGTGCGGGCGAAGATCTCGGCGTCTTCGTAGATGGTGCGGTCCTGAACAAAGGTGACGGCGGGCTCTGCTCCCAGGCGGCGCGCCAGCTCCAAGTGGGCCCGAAACTTGGCAGAAAGGAAGTACATCTGCGAGTGGAAGCCATAGGAGCGCATGTCGGCATAGAAGTCGGTCAGGTAGGGATTGGCATCGTTGGGCTCGTAGAACGGCTTGATTTGGAAATTGGATTCCAAAAAACCGGTCAGCGTGGACTTGCCCGCCCCGATGTTGCCGGCGATCGCCACAAACCGCGCCGCGGCGCCCTGGGGGGCAGCGCTGGCCGAGATCCGCACGGCCGGCAGGCCTCCTGGTGGGGTCGCTGCCGCCAGCGGCCGCGGCTTGCGCGTCGCTCTTGCGGGCAGCGGCGCCGTCAGGAAGTCCGCCAGCGCCTCGGCCAACCCGGCTGGCGGCGTCGGCTCTGCCGCGGCGGAGGCCTCCCATCCCAAGCCGCCGCTGTCTCGGGCGCCGCAGTCTCGGTCGCCGCGCTCTGGGGCACCGTGGCCTGGGGCGCCGCCGACAAGTCCTTCTGGCGAAACAGCATTGTGATGTCGGTCGTGCAATTCCACGGTGGCTCCTGTGGCGGCGAGGATAGCGCGCAGCCTCGGCGCCGTCGATTGCGCGGCCGCCCCAGTGCGGCGAATGCGCGGTGCGGCGGGCCAGTTGGGTCACCCGGCTTGACGGGGCAGGCCAAAGCGTGCGACGGATGCACCTGCATGAATGCCGCTCTGCCCATCGCCATGCCCCGCTCCCGCTCGATCGCCCTGGTGATCGCAATGGCTGCCGCTTTGGCGGGCTGTCGCGATTCCCCTGAGCTTGTGCTGCTCAACGCCCGCGATTCGCTGGCAGAGCTGAACAAGACTGCATGCGGCAACAAAGAGAGATTGGCAGATGCGCTGCAGGATCTGTCCAAGTACGTGGAGCCGCGGGCAGCCGCGCTGATTCGCTCGGCCCCTGACGTGGAGAAGTCCTCTTCGGGCCAATTCAAGGTCTTTGTGACCTGCAAGCCGCCGCCCAGCGTGTTGCCCCCAGGCGAAGTGGTCAAAGTCGATCAGCCTTCTGAGATTACGGCCATTCTCAAGCTGCAGGGCAAGTCAGGCAAGCCAGGCGCGGAAGTGCCAATGGTCCTGGTCGATGGGCGCTGGAAGATCGACCTGCTGGAGATGGAAAGCTTTACCCAGGCGATCAAGACCAAGTAGCAGCCTCTAGCCGCTCGCGCCGGCCAGGGCTGCCGATCCACGCGGTGGGTCCTAGCAGCGTGCAAGCGACAGGGGCACATAGCTGAGCCGGTCCGGAGGGTTGTTGTGAAGAAGGTGTTGATCGCACTGCTGGTGCTGATCCTGATGCTGGCGGCGATCTTTGGCGCCTGGAAGGTGCTGTTTGACGAGCAGCCCGATCACGCCCTGCTGCGCACGGTGGCGGCGGCGATGCTTGGCGACGAAAAGGCCTTCTTGGATGGCTTTACGGAGGATTCGCGGCCGCTGGTCGGGGCAGCTCTGTCTTTGGCCAAAGGCGAAGACATGGCCCGCTCGCCACGCCATCCCTACTACTACCTGGCGACCGAGAACATTGTCTCGACCGAGAAGGATGACTTGGAGAATGCGCGGATCCGCGTGCGCCGGCCCGGCGATGACAAGTCGCCAGGCTATGACATCCCAATGGTGCGGGTCTGCGACCAGAAGTACCTGATCGCCGGTTATTGCCTGTTGCCCACCTGGAAGATCGACGGCAAGAAGTTTGACGCCAAGAAGCTCGACAACGACCGCTAGCCGGTGGCCATCAGCGGCCCGGCTCGGGGCCTCAGAGCGGAGCGCAGCGTGACATCCGCATGGATCGATGAAAGAACGGCGCGGCAGCAACTGGCTGAGGTTGCTCGTGAAATTTACGGGCGCAAGCTGTCTGGCGCCACCGATGGCAACCTGAGCATCCGCATCGGCGACGATCGCTTTGTGACGACGCCTTCTGGCATGCACAAAGGCCGGCTAACCCCGGCCGACATGCTGGTCGTCGACGGGCAGGGCCAGGCCCAGGGACCGCACCAACGGCGCCGCGACGGCAAAGTGCTCAAGCCGTCTAGTGAAATCGCGCTGCATCTAGAGGCGTACCGGCGCCGGCCAGAGATCGGCGCAGTGATCCACGCTCACCCGCCGATGGCCATCGCCTACACCCTCGCCGGCGGGCGGCTCTCTGAAACCCTGGTGTCGGAGGTGGTCTTTGCGGTTGGCCAGATAGCCACCGCTCCCTACACCACCCCGACCACTGCGCAAGTGCCGGCAGCGCTGGGAGAATACCTGGCCTGCTACGACTGCGTGATCTTGCCCCGCCATGGCTCAGTGACGCTGGGGCCGGACCTGGACACCGCGCTGGCCCGCCTGGACGCTCTAGAGCACACCTCCTGGATCTACTGCATGGTCAAGCTGATGGGCGGGGCTCAGCCGATTGCGCCCGGCGAAGTCGATCGCTTGTTCCAGCTGGCCCGCCCTCAGCCGCCGCCGTATCGCTGCGCCGACAACGCCTGCCCACCGCCAGAGCCAGCGTCGGCTCCTGCCGCAGCGATCGGCAGTGACGACGCCCGCTTGGTGGCTGCGGTCCTGCAAGCCCTGGGGGCCGGCAGGTGAGAGCGGCCGCGCGCCCAGCTGCAGAACGGCCCCTGCGCGCGGCTGCCTGGGGGCAGATCCTGTTGCGCGACCCCGGGCTAGGCGAGCCGCCGCTGCTGGTCGAGCAGGTCAGAGTGACCGAATTGACCATGGAGGCAGCGCTGGCGGTAGCCGATCGGCGGCGGCGGCTGCAGCATCCCTCGGTGGTGCCAGTGACCCGGGTCGAGGCCGGCGCCGACCTGGGCCTGGACCGCGCCATTCGCGTTGAGCTTTTGGCGCCGCGCGGAGCTGCGCTGGCTGCAGTGATGCCGCGCGCCGGTCGGCTGGGAGAATTGGGGCTGGCCACCCTGTTCCGCGATGCCTTGCGCGGAGTCCAGCACGCCCATGGTCACGGCGTGGCCGTCGGCGTCTTTGGCCCGGATCACTTGGTGTTGTGCCCGCCGGGTCAAGAGGATCTGCCGCCGCTGCTGCTGGTCCACGCGGGGCTGCCGGCGCTGGTGGCGGCGGCAAGAGGTCAGGCAGACGCGGCGGAGCACCCCGGTTTTGAGAGCCTTCACCCCCAGGCAGAGGTGGTGGCGCCTGAAGTGCTGGCCGGCGCAGAAACCTCAGCCGCCAGCGACGTGTACGCGATCTGCGCCACGCTGGCCTGGTGTGTCCTGGGGCGCCACCTGCACGCGGCTCCGCAGCCGGCGGCGGTGCGCAGCCAGGCCCAGCACGGCCCTTCCAGCGCCGACGCTGCAGAGCTGCTCCAGTGGCTGCCGCGGCTTGGGCCAGCGCTGTTGCGCGGGCTGGAGGCGCAGCAGTGGGCGCGCTCTGGGGTGCTGGCAGAATTGATAGCTCTTTGCGAAGAGTTGACCCAGAGCGTCCCCACGGTCGAATTGGATGGCCGCGCGATGTGTGCGCCCTGGGCGCGCGGCTCGCCGCTGGTGCCGCTGGCCGCTTATGGGTCGGCGGGTTGGTGGGCGGACCGCTGGCTGAGCCGCAGCGGCGCTGGGGCCGCCGCGACCGGGCCGCTGCGCCAGGTTACGGGGCAGCTGTCGGCGCCCGCCCTCTCGGCGGCCGACAGTGCCAAGCTGCGAATCGCCCTAGAAAGGCTCGACAGTGAGCGGGTGCGCACCCAGCAGGAGTCCGTGTCGCGGCGGGCCCAGGTGTGGCGCGGCGTCGGCCTTGCGGTGGCCCTGGTGCTGGCCCTTGGGGCGGTGCTGGCCGTTGGCATTCGCCAGGTCCGCGAAGTGGGGCGCCAGGAGCGGCAGCGCCTGGAACTGCCTGGAGCTTCAGGCCAGCGCCGCGTGCCACCGCGGCCGCAACCGCGTATGCTTACGCCCCAAGAAGGGCTCGGGTATTGACGCCTCCACCCTTCGCGGCGGACGACATGCCAGACAAGCGCGCAGCCCCTGAAGAAATTGCCTACCTGGCCGCATGGCGCGAGCTGGTGGTGGCGGCCGACCTCGCCGCCGCAGATCCGCAGTGGCACGGCGCAGAAGCGTGGACCACAAGCCAGGTGCGCGCCCTGGCCTCGGCTCAGTCGCCCCGGCTATTGGCGATCGCCGGCGATCGCCTGGCGGTGGCAGCGGCGCAGGTGGCGGCCATCCGTCACATTGCCGCAGAGCTGATGCCGGCCTTGACGGCGCTGCAGCGGCAGGCACAGCAGCGCGCCCTGGTGGCAGCGGCCGCCGACGCGCAGAGGGCAGCGGTGCTGGCGGCAGCCCTGGATGCAAGCGCGCAGATTGTACGCAATAGTTTGTCTTTGCTAAAAGAACTGCCGCTCGGTCCGGCCGACGACGCCGCCGTGGACCAGCTGCTGTGGGGCTTGGCCCTGCACGCGCAAATCCGCTGCGTGCGCGCCCACAGCGCGCTGCCTGCGGATGGCCACGCCCTGGCCGCCCTGGCAGGCGCCTTGCAGCTGCTGCAGGCCACCCTGCAGCGCCACGGCTACGCCGCCGCAGCGCAACGCGCGGGCCTGCAGACGGCGCTTGGCGGCGGGGCGTTGGCCGCCTATGCCGAGCCCGCGTCGATCGACGGCATGGCCTTGGGGCTGGCCGTTCTTCGCGATGGCCTGCTGGCCGTGCGGTGGCTGCGCGAAGCCACAGCAGGGGGTGAAGATGCGGTGTAAAGTAAATCTAATCATGGCCATGGGTGCGGTCCTGGCGGCGGTATCGACTGCGGCCGCGGCGCCGGCCGTGGCCCAGCAGGCGTGGCTGGTTTGGACGGCCGGTGGCAAGGGCATCGGCGCTACCCGCCTCGTCGAGCTGAGCGCTGCGGGGCCTGCCGTGACGGCCAGCGGCGAAGGGCTGGTGGTGGCCGTGCCGGGCCGCGTCTGGGCGGTTCGCGAGGCTGCTGTGGCCGTGCCGGTGCTGAAGTGCTCGTGCCTTTCAGCCCAGCAGCGCGACAGCTACGATCCCGACCGGCCGCCGGCCAAGTGCGTCAGCAAGGCCAATTACAAGGCGCTGCACCTCATTGACGCCTACACCGGCAAGAGCACGCCGGTGGCCCGCCCGCCGAGCCTGCTGACCGCTGACGAGGGCGCCCCCAGCTGGTCCACAGAACTGCTAGGGCAGGTGGGCCCGTACGTGCTGGCGGCCGACTACAGCTGGGAGATGCCGTGTATGGCGGCCCACGGCGGCGGCGCCGCGTCTTTTGTCGCCCTGGACCTGATTGCCGGAAAGCCGGTTGAGCTCTGGGGAAAAGCCGAGCAAGCCCAGCTGGCCCGCGCTGGCCGAGACAAGGCCCTGGCGGCCCTCGCGGCGGCGATGCGCAAAGACGGCTTGGACGGCAAGGTGGAAGCCGCGATGGCCGACACTTTGGCGGTGCAAGCGCTTTCGCCCACTTGGGATGGGGCCGGCAAGCTGGCGCCGCGTTTTCTCTTTGTCCTGGGGTGGGACTATGCCTCGGGAGACAGCGTCTGGGGCAGCTACAGCCGCGCTGCCTGGGTGCAAGTCCCGTTTGCGATTAAGAGGTTTCAAGGCCAGCCGCTGCTGCCGTTGGCGGTCCGCCAGCAGTTTGCTTTGCAGCCCGAGGCGCGGCGTTTTGGCTGGTCGGCCGTCGAGCCCGCACAGCTGGCCCTGGTCCGCAAAGAGCTGACGACGCCAACCGCAGTCGCTCCAGCCAAGCCATCACCTGCCGCAGCACCGGCAGCTTCCCCGGCGGCGCCCAAGACCGATCGTCCGGGCGGCAGCCGGCCCGCCACCCAGGCGCGGCCCGCCTCGGGCAGCCGCACGGCGCCCGTCAACACTGGGCGGGCCCCTCGGTAGCTTGGCTTGGCTACATTGTCTCAGCCCTGAAGCCTACTTCTGCTCGGTCGCCAGGTCGGCTTCGGCGGCGCGCAGCAGCTCTTTGAGCTGAGCACTGTCTGGATCCAGCGCCAGGGCACGCTTGAGGTACATCACCCGCAGCGACGCCTTGTTGGCCCGCTGCGCCAGCGAGGCAAGCTTGGAGGCCTCTTGCTGCTGGGGCGTCAGCTTCTCTTCCGTTTTGCCGTCCATCGGCGGAAATTCGCCTGGCTTGATTACAGAGAGCTCGCGGCGGATTTCCAGGGCCCAGCTGTCGCGCTGGCCGGCCATGTCAGAGGCGCGCCAATGCCGCTCCCAGATCGCCGCGGCCTGATCGCGGTAGACCTTGCCTTGCTCGACCAAGGGCGCTTGGCTTGCGCTGGGCTCCAGGGCAGCCAACGCAGTCACCTGCTGCGAGATCGCCATCACCAGCCTGCCGGCAGCCAGCCCTGCCTGCCTGGTCTGGGCGGCGGCATTGTACTCTTCGACCCGTGCCAGCTGGTCCAGCAAAGCAGGGGCTTTGATCGGCCGGCCTGGCTTGCCCTGAGCAGCGATCGCGCCGACCACCGCTTCATGCCAGCTCTCCAGGACTCTCTTGGCGTCGGCCACTGGCTTGCCGCCCTCGACGAGCTTGCGCTCCAGTTCGCGCTTGATCGCCGGTCGCACCAGCTCCAGGCGCGCCTCCGCCGCGATCGCCGCCACCGCAAGCCCGTCTTTGGGCTGCTCCTGGGCCTCAAACCAAGCAACCAGACGCTCGCGGGCGTCGGCACTTGCCTTGTAATTACCTTTGCAATCATACAGCTGGGCGATCTTGGCCAAGGCGGTGGCCACTTCAGCAGCGGCGGCCTTGTCTCGCGATTTGGCGCGGACCACGCCTTCTAGCAGGGCGATGTCGGCAGTGGCATCGGATTTTGCCGCGCCGCACTGCGCGCTTGGGCCGGCAGCGGGCTCGGGGGCGGCAGGGGTTGGCTCCGCAGCGGCAGCAGAAGTGCTTGCCAATGCAGCAACAATCATCCAGGTACAGCGCATCTTTCCTCTCGTATTGCGCTCAGCGCAGGTGACTGGGGGGCGAGCAAACGGACCGTTGGAGGTGGGCCGGGCCTTGCCGCACTGGCCAAAGGTGCCCCAAATCGGCCCGCCGTCAAGGCAACGCAGCAGGGGCCGGGCAGATTCGCCGCCTTTGCGCGCGCAGCCATGGACTAGCTGGCTGCGGTTGGCTACGCTCGCCGCTTCGGAGGCAGGGATGGCCGACCTCAAGAAAGGTTACTGGGTTCACATCTTGCCGTGCGAGCGGTCGGATGGCTCTTTGGCGCTTACGCTGATTGCGCGCCGGACCTACAAGATTTCCGTGGATAGCGTAGAGATCGTGCCGCTGCCGGACGAAGAGCAGCTGCTATTGCTGCAAGAAGACCGCTGCGACGAGGGCAAGCCGGACAAGGCGCCGCCGACCCTGGAGGCCGAGCTGGGGCCAGAAAAGCCCAAGGTCGATGTGATCGTGATCGGCAAGGCCCTGGCGCCGGGCAACAAGGCCACGCCCACCTTTGAGTGCGGAGTCCAGGTAGGTACGCGCCTGGAACGCCTGCGGATTTGCGGCCCGCGCCGCGCCTTGTGGCAGCCCCCCAAGAAAGAAGGCCAGAAGTACGTGGAGCAGCTGCCGCGCTTCACCGAGCCCGAGCCGATCAAGGAGCTGCCCCTGAGCTGGCTGCACGCCTACGGCGGCAAGAGCTGGTGGGTCCAAGACGAAGCGGCCCTGGCGATCGCAGCCAAGGTCAACCCAATCATGGAGGCCGAGCAGGCCGAGAAGAAGGCAGCCCAGGCGGCCAAACAGGCGCAAAAAGACAAGGCGGCTGCCGAAAAATCCAAGGAAGACCGGGTCAAGGCCGTATTCGCAGACAAGGACGCTGCCGCCAAGGCGCGCGAAGAGAAGCTCAAGCTCGGCGACGGCTCCGAGGGTTTTGACGAAGACGGCGTGCGGCTGTGGGGCGCTTCGGCCAGCAAGGATGGCACTGCGGTGCTAAGCCTGGAGGAATTTGAGAAGCAGCAGCTGGCGCAGATGGTCGTGGAAGAGCGCCTGGCCCTTGAAAAGGCCGAGGCCGCCGCCAAGGAAGCGGCCAAGAAAAACTACCGGCGCAATGCAGAGGGCGAGTGGCTGGAGGTCGATGACGGCGCCGAGATCCTGACCGACGAGCAGCTGGCCAAAGAGCTGGCCGCCAGCGAGAAAGAGCAGGCCGAACAAGCCAAGGCGCTGGCCGCAGAGGCGCGCAAGCGGGCTCGCGAGCAGGTGGAGCAGGCCGGCGGCACTCGGGTGCTGCAGCTAGACGAGCTGGATCTGGACGGCGGTGGCGGTGACGACAATTGGCCGGGCGACCTGAAAGAACAGCTGAATCAGCAGGATTCTGCAGGGTTGAAGGCGCGCGAGAAGGCCGAGGCAGAGCGCAAGAAGGCCGAAGAGGCGGCGCTGGCCCAATATCCTTCGATCAATTGCCCGACCAATCCCTACGGCAAGGGCTTCTGCCTGTCCAACCACAAGGCGGTGCTGCAGCGGGTCGAGCTGCCGCAGATTGAGCATCCCGACGCCCCGCTGACCCCCAAGGACCTGGTGCGAGACATCCTGCGCTTGAATGAAGTGCCGTTTGCCTACAACTTTGGCTGCTTGCCGCGGTTCGCCCGGCCCCGGGTCGACTATTTTGGCCCTCTGCCTTCGGGGATGGCCCAGCTCGAAAAGACCATGGAAGAGTACAAGAAGACCCTGGACCTGGAAGACGAAGAGCAGGTCAAGACCCTGCGCGCGCTGGACGATCAGGGCAAGCCGCCGAGCATGAAGCCGGCCTTCTACAACTGCGCGTCGCCATCGATGCAGTGGCACGACCTGCGCGGCGATGAGGCTGTTACGCTGACCAATCTGACCAAGGAAGGCACGCTGTACTTCAAGCTGCCGGGCAAGGTGCTGACCGGCGAGCTCGACCGCGGCAAAGGCGTGGAGCGCAAAGACCTGCGCCTGGACACGCTGGTCATAGAGACCGAAGCGCGCACGGTGACGCTGCTGTGGAGGACCTCCTTTCCCCTGGGCAGCTGGGATGAGATCGCCACCTACCCGCACCTGGTGGGCTGGGTGCTGGACCTGGACGTGCAAGCGCGCCGCGACTTGGACTGGTCGGATCGGCTCAAGGCCGCCCAAGGAGAAGGCACGGCAGTGCTGGATGTCTCGCAGATGTTTGGCGACGACGACCGCTACGACCCCAACAAGTCGGCGCCCCAAGAGCCCAAGCGCGATGATCAGGGCGTGCTCGAATTGCCTAAAGAGGGCGACTATTTGCGCGCCAACTCCGACGACCAGTGGATCAAAGACGCCGCTGCCGGTGTGCGCGACCTGGATGCAGAGGACAAGGCCAAGCGCGCCCAGGCTGAGTACCAAAAGAAGAAGGCGGCGGCCCTGGCAGCCCTGGCCAAGCAAGAGCAGGAAGAGGTAGAGCGCCGCAAAGAGATCGCAGAGGCCATTCAGGCTGGTCAACCGGTGCCGCCCAAGGGTGGTGTGCCCGGCCAGAAAAAGCCCAAGAAGTAAAGGTTGATGTTTGTCTACTGAGCTTCATCCAGATCCCTCGCTTGCGCGGCAGCTGCGGAGCTGGCGCTTGCGGGTCTTTGCCGCGACGTGGCTCTCCTACGTGGGCTTTTACATCACCCGCAAACCCTACTCGATCGTCAAGGCCGATCTGGGTAGCCAGCTGGCCTTGGATGCCCAGGATCTGGCCGTGATCTACGCGGTGTACCTGGTGACCTACACCATTGGCCAGTTTGCCTCTGGAGCCATTGGTCCCAAGTACGGCCCGCGGCGCATGCTGTTGTGGGGCATGGGAATTTCGGCTGCGATCTCGACGGCGATGGGGATGCTGACCGCCATGCCGCACATTGCCTTCAGCGGCTTTGTAGTGCTGATGGCCGTCCTTGGCTTTGCCCAGGCAACGGGCTGGTCCAACAACCTTGGCGTGATGGCGATGTGGTTCCGCCGCGAAGAGCGTGGCCGCGTGTTGGGGCTGTGGGCCACCAATTTTCAGGTCGGCGGTGTCCTGGCCGGCGGGCTGGCCGCCTTTGTGCTCAAGAACCTGGGCCTTGCCTCAGCCTTTCACATTGCCGCGGTGGTGATGCTGGCGGTGATTGCCTTCTTTTGGCTCAACGAGCGCGATCGGCCAGAAGATGTCGGCCTGCCGGCCCTGGTCCATGAAAACGGCGACACGGGCGAAGGCGGCGGCGAAGGCAGCCTGCATTGGGACCGCGCGGTGTGGATCAGCGTGCTGCTGGTGGGTGGCGCCTACTTCGGCATGAAGTTTATCCGCTACGCTCTGTGGTCGTGGGCGCCGTTTGTGCTCAAGAACAACTTTGGCTTGGCAGGGGATGATGCCGGCTATGTCTCAGTGATTTTTGACTTGTGCGGCATTGCCGGCGTCATCGCGACCGGGTGGCTGTCTGACCGGATCTTTGGCGGCCGCCGCGCCTTCATCTCGCTGGTGATGCTGATCGCCCTGGTGGGCACCACGACGCTTCTGCTGACTGCGGGCGCCAGCTCGGCGACGGCTTTTGCCATTTGCATTGGCCTGGTTGGCTTTACCCTGTATGGCCCCGACGCCCTGCTGACCGGCGCTGGCGCCATCGACATTGGCAAAGGCCGCGGTGCGGTGCGCGCTGCTGGCGTGATCTCTGGCTTGGGCTCTGCCGGCTCGGTGATGCAAGAGCTGCTGATTGGCAAGAGCTATCAGCAAACCGGCGGCAGCATTGGGCCGATTCTGGCGATGCTGCTGGGGTCAGCGGTGCTCTCGGCCGTGTGCGTGGCCGCCATCTTGCTGCGCAATCGCCTGGGCCACAGCGACGTCTGACCGGCTGCTCCCAGGCTAGCGGAACCGCTGCACCCACACACCTTCGCTGCTGGCGTCGCCCGACCAGGCGACCACAAAGGTATCGGCCTCTGGCACATAGCAAAGGGTCGGGTCCAGGGCGTATTTGCTCACCGAGGCGATCAGCACCACCTCTGCACCCAGCTGCGCTCCCACATCACCGGCTTGACCTACCACGACCTTGCGCAGGCGCAGCTGCGGCTGATTGGCGGTGACCGAGCTGATGCGCTCTACCACGGCGACCTGACCGGGCTTGCCAGCGGCCACGGCGATCCTGGCCACAGAGGTCGCCAACTGCACGTCTTTGTTGCCAATGAGCGTGCCATCCAGGCCGATGCGCCGTTGCTGCAGGGTGCCCACGGGCGCAAAGAACAGCGTGGTGAAGGAGGCCGGCTCTGCCATGGCCGCAATCGCCGGGGCAAAGGTGTTGGCGACCACGCCGCCCAAAGGTACTTCTGGCCCCAAAGAGCTCATGGTGCTGCCGTACAAGCGCACGTACGAGCCCTGGCTGGGGTGGCGCCACACCAAGCCGACTTTGTCTTCCCAGCTGGAGGCGGCGACGCCAGACGCCGGCGATGGAGCCACAGTGACCAGTTTCTCAGGTGATTCTGGAGCGTTGCCATCGATGATTGCTGCCTTGACACCGCCCGCCGGGGCAGTCCACACCACCAGGAAGTGAGTGGACGGCAGGGCTACCACCTGGGGGCGGCAGGTGCCCCAGCAGGCATCGCCGGCAATGACAAACGGCGCGGCAGGCCCCGTCATGTCCGGGTCGAGCAGCTGCCCAGAAATCTGGTAGGGCGAAGCGGTCTTGGCGGCGGGCTTGCCTTCCCAGACCAACAGGCGCTTGTCACCGCTCTGCGCCGCTGAGACGGCCCCAAAGAACTCGCCCAGGGGCTTGGGCACCAGCGCGCCGCTGCCGTCGTCGATCAGGACCTGGGCCACGGCCTTGGTGACCAGCGGGGCCAGCTCTTCGACCATGCCGGTTTGAGAGTCAATGCGCCGCGCCAGCAGGTCGGCAGTAGTGACATTGGAGATGTGGCGCCAGGTCAACAGGGCCTTGCCGTCCAGCACGGACAGGTGGGCTCGGCTGTCGTGCTCGCCGGTGGCGTTCCACTTGTCAGTAGTAGAGGTCGCCAGCTTGACGGCCTGGTCCAGGATGTCCACGCCAAAGCTGCCGTTTCTTTCGACAGCAAAGGCTCCGACCACTGGCTGCAAGGTCGCCGAAGTGCCGGCAAAACTGCCGCGGAACCAGCCCTTGTCGGTCTGGTCTATCCACAGCCGGCCAGTCGGCACTTTGACCTGCTGGCCACCCAGGTCGGGCATCACCGCCACGATCTGCAGCGAGCCTTCCTGCGGCGCCGGCTTGTCGAGATCGAAGGCGTCGCCGGCCTTGGCCGTGGCCGGAAAGCGCACGGTCAAGGTCAGGCCGCCCTTGCCCAAGGTTTTTCCCTCCAAGCGGATGGTGTCTTCGGTGTCTTTGGTGCGAGCGCCGCCGCAGCTGCCTGCCGCCGTCGCTGTGGCCATGCGCAGCCCAGAACCGTCGGCCCAGGCGGTCTCCAGGGCCAGTTCCTCGGTCACCACGCCGTTGACACTGACCGTCAGCTTGGCTTGGCCCGGTCGCAGCGCGGCCACCCAGTACTGGCCGGTAACGGTGCTTTTCCACAGCGCCACTGCGGCCTGGGATTCGCCCAGCGGACCGGGCTTGGCGTTGAGCTCGACCGGTTCGCCATCCACGGCAAACGCCACGGCCTCTGTGGTCTTGGGCGGACCGCTGTCGTCCTGCCGCTGCACGGTGATCTTGAGGGGAGCCTTGCTGCCCACCAGCAAGGTCGCCGTCACTTCTGCCTGTACGCCCAGCACGTTGGCGTCGACATCGGCCGCTGGCCCGCCGTCCCCTAGGGCGTCCGGGTTGGCTTGGGTGGTCTCGCTGCCGCTGCTGGCGCTGTCGACCGGCGAGTCGGGCGCACTGTTCCAGTCCTTGCCCGCCAGTGCGTCAAAACCAAAAAACGTAGCACCGCCATCCGCCATTGGCGTTGCAGGCGTAGAGCAGCCGGCCAGCGTCAGCGACACAAAGCACAGCCCGAAGAAAAGCTTCACCATTGAAGTCCTTGGCGCATCAAGCGCCGCGAAGTCTGGCGGGGTCCCTTCGCAGCATAGCGGAATTCCGCTGCCGGCAACCAGTGGCTGCCGACTGCGACACCTTCCGCATGCCCGGTCGCAGGTGGTACAAGGCGCTTGCGGGCGCGGCCCCGCCGAGGCCACTGCTGCCCGTGCCCGACCTCTACCCGATCCATCCTATGCCCCTTGGGGCAGCAGAGCCCAGCTGGGGCGCCGCTGGGGCCGCCGACCTGCCCCCCCTGGATCCGCTGGCTCTGCCGCAGCTGGTCACGGCGATTCCGGGGCCGCTTTCGCAAGCGTGGCTGCGCCGGCTCAAGGCCGTCGAGTCGCCCAATGTAACCGCCGTCGCTAGCGATTTTCCCATCGTGTGGCAGCAGGCCCGCGGCGGTGCCATCCGCGACGTCGACGGCAACACTCTGGTGGATGCCACCTCTGCCTTTGGCGTTGCCTTGCTGGGCCACGGACCCGACGCCGTCCGCGCCGCGGTCCACCGCCAGGCGGACCAGCTGTTGCACGGCATGGGAGATGTCCACCCGCCGGCGGTGCGGATCGCCCTGCTGGAGAAGCTGCAGGAAATCGCCCCCGCCGACCTGGGCGGTGCGGTGCTGTGCGGTGGTGGCGCCGAAGCCGTGGAGGTCGCCCTCAAGACGGCGCTGCTGGCCACCGGCAAGGCCGGAGTGATTGCGTTTTCAGGGGCCTACCACGGCCTGGGCCACGGGGCGCTGGACGCGACGGCCCGCCGCGACTTTCGCTTTCCGTTTGCCGCCCAGCTGGCTTGCAACACGGTGTGGGTGCCGTTTCCCCATCCGCTGCGCCCGCCTGTAGGGGTGGCGGCGGCAGATCTGCTGGCCTACACCCTGGCGCGCGTAGAGGAACTGCTGGCTCACCCGGCCATGGGCGGGGTGCCAATCGGCGCTGTACTGGTGGAGCCGATTCAGGGCCGCGGCGGCACCGTGATTCCGCCTGCAGGTTTTCTGTCTGGGCTGCGCCAGCTGTGCGACCGCCATGGAGTGCTGCTGGTCCTGGACGAAATCTACACCGGCTGCTGCCGCACCGGCTCTTGGTTTGCCTGCCAGAGCGAAGACGTAGTCCCTGATATCCTGTGTGTTGGCAAGGCTTTGGGCGGCGGACTGCCGATCGGTGCTTGCCTGGGGCGGCCGCACGTCATGGCTTGTTGGGGAGAGTCTCAGGGCGAAGCGCTGCACACTTCGACGTTCCTGGGCCATCCGCTGGCGGCGGCCGCGGCGCTGGCCAGCCTGAATGCCCTGCAGGACATGGGGATGGCCGACCTCGCGCGCAGCCTGGGCGTCAGCTGGCTGGCAGAGCTGAGCGCTGCCCTGGCGGACCACCCGGCCGTGCTACAGGTGCGCGGCCGCGGGCTGATGTTGGGGATCGAACTGCGCGATTGGCAAGGGGTCCCCGCCGGCCAGCGGGCATGGCAAGTGGTCACCGGATGTCTGCGCCGCGGGGTCGTGGTGCTGCCTTGTGGCACCCTTGGCGAGGTGATCCAGCTGACCCCGCCGGCCGTGCTCAGTGCAGAGCAGCGCAGCTGCATCGTGCAGGCCCTGGTCGCCGCGCTGGCCGACACGCAGGCCAGCCATGGCTGAGTCGCGCTCGGCGCTGCAGCGCGACCTGCTGGCGGCGATCTGGTCTTGGCCGGCGACACCGTGGCCGCCGGGGCGCTTTGAGGAGCTGGCCGCGCGGCTGTATGCCTTTCAATTGGCCCATATCCCAGCGTATGGCCAGTGGGCGGCGCGGCGGTTGGGCGGCGCGCCGCCGGCCAATTGGTGGCAAATTCCGTTGGTGCCGGTGTCAGCCTTTAAGGTCGCACCGCTGGCTACCGCGGCAGCACAGGCTCACCCGGCGGTGCGCTTTGAGACCAGCGGCACTACCGACGGTCAGCCGGGTCAGGTGGTGCTGCGCGACACCGCGCTATATGACGCCAGCCTGCAGCGGGCCTTTGCCCACTGGATGGTGCCCGAGGCGACGGCAGCCGAGCACCGGCCCTTTCGCTGCATCAGCCTGATCCCCAGCGCCAGCGTCCGCCCGCGCAGCTCGCTTGGGTTCATGGTGCGGCGCCTGGCGCAGCGCTGGGATGACGGCGGCGGCACCCAGCACTTGGGCCTTGCTGGTCAAGAAGAAGCATTGGATACCCAAGGCTTTATCGAAGCATGCCAGCGCGCCGTTTCCGACCAGGTGCCGGCGCTGCTGTTTGCGACCAGCGTGGCCCTGCAGCTTCTGCTCGACCAACTGCCTGTGGATTGGCAGGTCCAGCTGCCGGCCGGCTCGCGGCTGATGGATACCGGTGGGCCCAAGGGCCGGCGCACGCTGGTTTCCCGCGACGACCAGCACCGCCAGCTGCAGCGCCACCTGGGCCTGGCACCTGAGCTGATCGTTGGCGAGCTGGGCATGACCGAGCTGTGTGGCCAGCGCTATGAACCGTGCGCGCGCCAGTTTTTGCTGGGGCTGGACCCGGGGCCGCGCGCCTACCAGGCGCCGCCGTGGCTGGCCGCGCGGATCACCCGCGTCCAAGACGGCGGGCCGTGCTTGGCCGGGGAAGTGGGGCTGGTCGGCCACGTCGACCTCAGCAATCTGGACACGTGCGCCTTTCTGCAGACCGCCGACCTTGGAGCGTTGGATGAACAGGGCGCCCTGACGCTGCATGGCCGCCTGCCTGGCAGTGCTTGGCGCGGCTGTGGTCTGGATGCGGAAGAGCTGATTGGGCCGCGCTGACGGTGGCGCTTGGCCCCTGCGCCCGGTGGCCGGGTCTCTGCTAACCCTGCGGAGAAAGGCTGTAACCTAGCGATCTTGGCTACAAAATCACAGGTTCGGCCGGGATCGGCGCCGGGGCTCCTACAGCCCGCGGTCCCAGTAGGCCAGGACCTGCTGCGCCACATCGCTCACCTTGAGGGCGGTGCCGGTCAAGGGGTCGGCGCAGACCGCCGGGCTTCGCGCGGCCAGCCGCACTGCAGGGATCAGCGGCCAAGGGTTGGCGGCGCCGATCTCGGCCGTGGCCCGCAGCGCCGCCATTTGGCTGCACGGGCGGCGATCCTGCGACCATGCCTCGGCTTGCTTGCCCGCATCTTCCGGGGCGAGCCGAGCCCAGCCGACGCGCGCTTCCCCGGTCACCAACGGATCGCCGTCCTTGCTCAGCCGCGCCATCAGGCCAGTCAGATGCACGGCGCCCAGGTCTGCGAGCAGGCGCACCGCCAGAATGCGCAGCCGTGCCGGGCCGCTGCGCCGCTCTAGCCAGGCGGCTACCCGGTCGGCCAGGGCAGGGCTGCGGATCTGCTGGGTTTGGGCCACAGACAGGCGGATGGCCAGCTCGACGACCTCGGCCGAAGGGTGGTCCAGGGCATCCATGCCAAACAGCATGGGCGTGTCGCAGCCGGTGGCAAAATTCAACTGCAGGGTCGCCAGGGCCAGACGAGGCGGGGTGCTGCGGTTCAACCCCGGCAAAAAGGCAAACAGCCGCGGGTGGGCTTTGGCCAGAGAAGTCGCCGCCGTGGCCGCCGCGATTTGCATCCGCGGGTCGCGATCCTGCAGGGCCAGCCGGGCCAGGGCCGGGCCCTCGGGTCCGTCAAAAAGGGCCTGAAGCTGAGCCGGTCCGCCGGGATCGCCTGAGAAGATCGCCTTGCGCGTCCGCCCCAGCTGGGCCTTGGCCTCGGGCGTGGGCGGGCGAAAGACCGGATCGGCGGCCATGGGCAGCGCCTGCTGCTCAGCGGCAAGCTTGGCGAAATCGCAAAGGGACCGGCGGCCCTTGGGCTGGGGTCGCACCGGGCGGCTGGCGTCGACTTGCCAGGCTGCAGGCGCGGTCTCTGGGGCTGCTGTCGGGCCCGCGGTCGGCGCTGCAGTCGCCGCGCTGCTCCAGGCAGTGCTGGCCAACGCTATGGCCAGCAGCCAGTTTTGCCACCCGCGCTGGGGCCGCAGAGGCAAGGCGAAGGCCCCGCTGTTTCCAGTGGCCAGCGGCCGCGCTATGCTGCAAGCCGGCGTGGCGCATCTAGCCATGGAGATCGCAAAGTATTTCATGCCTGATCCGTCTGCACCGCAGCCCAGCAGCACCATCCCATGGCAGTCGCTGTTTTTCAAGACGGCGCTGCTCGGATCCGTAGTCCTGGCGCTGCTGTGGTTGCTGGAGCGGCTGCGGGTGGTGACGGCACCGATCCTGGTCGGCTTCTTCATTGCTTACGCCCTCAATCCGGTGGTGCTGAGGCTCAGAAGGTGGCGTGTTCCGACCATCCTGGCCCTGACCGTGCCGGTAATTGCGGTGGTAACGCTGGCCGCGGTCTTTGCAGTGGCGGTGCTGCCAACCATGGCCCAGCAGCTGATCGCCGGCAGTCAGCAGGCTCCGGCGCGCCTGTACAATTTTCTGCTGAGCCAGGACCCGTGGGCCCAAAAAGTCCTGGGGCGACCGCTGACAGATTTTGTGAAGTATCAGGACCTTTCTGGGATGGTCCAGGCCCTGGCGACCGAATTGGTTGGGCCGGCCCAGAGCATGGTCAGCGTGGTGGTGGTGTCTGCCCGGGACGTGATGCTGGGCATAGGCAAGGCGCTGCTGATGCTGGTGGTCGCCTTCTTTTTACTGGGCGACTATGAGCGCATCATCCGCCAGATCGCGGTGTTGGTGCCGCGGCCCCAGCAGGCTGAGTACCAGCGCGTCTTTGGCCGCATCGACGAAGTGATGGCCGGTTTTGTCCGCGGCCAGCTGATGCTGTTTTCGCTGGCCTGCTCCGCATTTACCTTGGGGCTGGCCCTGGCCGGCGTGCCCTTTGCCCTGGTGATGGGGCCGATTGCCGCCGTGCTCTACTTGGTTCCCTACGTGGGCGTCATGATTGGTCTGGCCATGAGCGCGACCCTGGGGCTGCTCTCTGGCCAGGCTGGCTGGGAAACGCTGGCGGTAGTGCTGCTTTTTGCCGGATTCTACGCCATCGACTTGCTGTTCATCACCCCGCGGCTGATCGGCAATCGGGTAGGGCTGCCGCCCCTGGCGGTGCTGCTGGGCATTATCGCCTTTGGCGAGCTCTTTGGCGTCATCGGCGTGCTGATCGCCGTGCCGGTGCTGGCCTGTGCTCGAATTCTGCTGTTGGAGGCTGTGCATCGGTATCAGCGCTCGGCGGCCTACCTTGGGGCTCCACAGCGCCCCGCCGAGCCTGGATCGCCGCCGTAGCCCCGCGGTCCAGGGTCAATGCGCGGCGCCGAACGGACCGACCAGGCGTCGCCGCGCCAACACGGGCTGCGCCGGTGAAAGGCTTGCCACCGCCGCCGCGCTTGGCCACACTTGGCGCGACTGTGCTGGACCTGGAACAATAAGCTGCTGCGCGCTCGGCCACCACGCGAGCTAGGAGCCTTGATGTCTGCATCTAGCGGCGACCCCAAACCCGGCATGGCGCCACCGGCCAGCGATCCCCACGCGCGCAACCCCGGCGTGGCGATCCCGCCCCTGCCCGTCGGTCGCGGCAAGCTGCGCGACGAACGGCGCCTGACGGTGTTGGAGCCCTCTGGCCGGCCGGCCTGGGCCGCCGTAGAGATGTTCTCTGCCCTGAACGACCATGCGGTGGCCAACCTTCGCGATGCGCTGGAGCCGGTGGAATTTGACGGGGGCGAGGTCATTGTCGAGCAGGGCCAGCCCGGCGAAGAGATGTTCATTCTAGAGCGGGGCTCGGTGTTGGTGTCCGTTCGCAGCGCCATGCAGGACACCCACTTTGAGAGGACCCTGACTGCGCCAGCGGTTTTTGGCGAGATGGCCTTGGTCATGAGCCAGCCGCGGGTGGCAACGGTCATCGCCGACGGGTCGTGCCGCTGCCTGCGCTTGTCGCGTACCGTCCTTGAATCCTTGATGAAGCGCATTCCGCAGATTGGCGAGTTCTTGACCCGCGCCGTCGGCGAGCGCCTGATGGAAGCCTCTACCATCAACCACGTAGGCAAGTACCGGGTGATTGGCAAGCTGGGCGCCGGGGCTGCCGCCACCGTCTTTGAGGCGGAACATCCCGGCCTGCAGCGCACCGTGGCGCTGAAAATGCTGACCCACGCGCTGGTGTACCATGAGAAGTTTGCTCAGCAATTTCAGAAAGAAGCGCAGCTGATTGCGTCGCTGAACCACGAGCACATTGTCCGCGTGTTTGACACGGAGCGCTCTCACGGCACCCACTTCATCGTGATGGAGAAGCTCAGCGGCCTGACTCTGGACGACATCATCCAGCAAGGCCATCGCCTCAATTGGGGTACCGTTCGGCGGGTGCTGCGCGAGATTGCCTCGGCGCTGGCCTATTCGCACCAGCGAGGCCTGCTGCACCGCGACGTCAAGCCTTCCAACGTCTTTCTGACCGCGGAAGAGCGCAAGGTCAAGCTGCTGGACTTCGGCATCGCCATTGAGCCTGACGCCTCGGAGGCCAAGCACGGCGAGCAGCTGTTTGGCACGCCGTACTACATGAGTCCTGAGCAGGCCCTGGGTCAGCAGCTTGATGGGCGCAGCGATCTGTATTCACTTGGTATTCTAGCCTACGAGCTCATCACCGGCCAGGTGCCCTTTGAAGCCGACACCGTCTACGACCTGATGATGAAGCACCTCAACGAAGTCACGCCGGATCCGCGGCTGCTAGTGCCTGATCTACCGGGGGACCTGGCCGAATTCGTGCTGCGGGCCACTGCCAAGCGCGCCAAGGACCGTTTTGACAACTGTGCCGACGCCGTGACGTTCCTCAAGCTGGCCAATGAGTTGCCGATGGTGCGCCACATCGAGCTGACGACCCTGGCGATCAGCTATCATCCCAGCCGCCGCTTCCTGGTGCAGTCGGCCCTGGACGCGCTGCACCAGCTGCTAGACGGCCATGAAGGCGTGGCGATCCTGCACGCCCACCAGCACTCGCTCAAGCCAGATGCTGAGGCCTGAGTCGATCACGGGCTTGCGCTGACTGGTTCACGGCTTTGCGTAGGTCTGGCAGTGGCCCTGCACGCAGTCGACCGCCACCATGCCGTCGCCGCCGCTCGACCCGTCTTCCATCTTCAGCGGCATGGCCATGCAGTCGCAGATCGCCATCGATTTGGCGCACTGGAATTCCTTGGCTTCATAGGCGTCTTTGGCCGTTTTGACGATGCCGGTCGCCAGCTGCGAGCCACAGCAATCGATGGTTCGCAGCACGTAGGTGCAATCCGTCTTGGCAGCGCAATGCTTGACTGGCTTGGGCCACACCAACCCGCTGCTGGTGCACTCTGCCACTGGGTTGGCCACGGTGGCTTTGCACAGGCCCGCCTGGCAGACCGCCTTGAACGCGCTATCGCTGGCGGTGTAGCCGTCTTCGGCCACCGTTGGCTGCTGCGCGCACTTGCAGTCGGGGAACTGCTG
>CAIXGW010000037.1 GCA_903919145.1 uncultured Myxococcales bacterium | reverse complement strand
GCAGGCCGGGCTGGTGGCGGACCACCGCGGCCTGAGTCGGGTCTAGGAGCCTGTCGGGATAATCCCCGCCAGGCTCCGTGCCATTTTGCGTTTTTTTCAGTCGGGCAAGAAATATTGGAAGTGAATTCCAATATTTCGCCCACCTGGGCGCTCGCAAGACGATCGCCCTAGGACCCTGTCGGATGCTGCGGCTGATTCAATAGTTTTAATGAGTTATCCGTAGGCGACGGCATTACTCCGACAGGCTCCTAGGGGATGCACGCCGCTTGCCCATCGCTGCGGTGACTCGCGAAAGGTCACCGGGTCATAGCCAAGCATCAGGGCGTATTCGGGGCTGGTCACCAGGATTCCCGTGCGAACATCGTGATCAAACGTGCCCAGCCCGGTGGCGGCCACGGCCAGCTGCAGCCGGCCGGCGTGCTCGCTCAGCGCCAGCTCAGCCTCCTTGCGGGCGCTGATGTCCAGCAGCAGGCCCTGGATCCGGACCACCACACCCTGGCTGTCGCGCTCAAACCAGCTGCGGCCGTCCAGCCAGACCCAGCCGCCGTCGGCGCGCATTAAGCGCTATTCCTGGCGGAATTCGTCGGGTCCGTGCGCCAGGCGGCTGTCGAATTCCTCTTGAACGCGCCGCACGTCGTCGGCGTGGATGAGGCCACCGTAGGAAAAGGACTCGGCCAAGAAATCCTGTGCCAAGTAGCCCCACTGGCGGACGTTGTCTGACACAAAGCTGACTGGCCAGCCGGCCTGGTTGCGCCAGGCGATAGCGACCAGCGGCGACTGATCGATCAGCTTGCCCAGCTGGGCCAGGTGCTCTATCTGCAGCTGCAGCCTTTGAGCCATGCTGTTGACCGCCGCACCGATCCGCGCCAGCTCATCGCTTCCCTCCAGAGCGATTCGCGTGTCGAGCTTCCCGGCGGCAAGCCCTTCCAGGGCGACCGTCAGCCGGCCAGACCTGCGAAACAGCAGGAAGTGCAATAGCAATGCCAGGATCGCCCCTGAGGCAATCAGGATGGCGGCGTCCAGCAGCAGCGCATTCTGATGGTACTGGCGCCTGAGGTCCAAGGTGCGCCCGAATTCGCGGCGCACCAGCAGGTGGTGGTCCTTGCCAACGCCCACGCTGCCCAACAGGGCCAGCTCGCCGGGGATCGACCCGACGACCAAGTCGTGGCCCAGGCTTGCCAGGCGGTGCTCCACGGCGGCGCGGACCAAGGCGTTCTGGCCGGTCAACACAAAGGGCAGCGTACGCCCGACCTCGACGCGCGCCAGCGCCGCGACCACCTTGGGCCGCGAATCGACCAGCCAAGCATCGGTGATGCCGTCGTGCAGGGCCAACCCCAAGATCCGCCGCTGCAGGTTCACCAGGTTGCCGGCCTCCAGTTCGCGCTCGACGCGGGCGTGCGCCGGGTGCAGCTGCTCGCGAAACAGGCGAACCTCCTCAGCTTCTGCGGTGCTGTGGAAGTCTGCATGGGTCCACTGCCAGCGGATGGCCAGCGCCCCCAGGGTCAGCACGGCCAGCACGATTGGAAAGGTAATTTGGGCGGGGTAGCGCACCAGGGGATTGGCGGTCATGGCACACCGGCCAAGAGGTCGCGGGCCTGCGCGGCGGGTCCAGCGTCAATCAGGGCAGACCAATTGGGCGCGCGCTGCAGGTACTTGCCCTGGACCAGGAATTCAGCCATCCGCCTGCTGCCGGAAGACAGCACCGGTGAAGGGCCGCGCAACAGACTGGCGCTCTCTGCCACCGAGCGCAGGGTCAGGTCCCCCAGCGCTGTGGTGTACTGCTCTGCGGTCAATTCCACGCTCGGGGCCAAGAGCTTGGCCTCGTCCAGCGTCAGCGCCGCGCCGTCGAGCAGGCCATCGGCCATGGCCCGCTGAGTATCCGAAGCGGACATCATCTCTACAATGCGGACTTGGCTGCGGTCAGAAAAACCCGTCTCTTGGGCCAGCACCAGCGAGTCGTAGCCCAGCCATGCGTTGACGCCAATGCGCAGGGGTGTCGGCGTCGGTGGTTGGCATGCGGCAATGACTGCCAGCAGCACCAGCCAAAAGGCTCTCATGGCAGCTCTCCTGCAGCGTCATCGGGCTGGCGAGAAGGCTGCAGTGCTGGGCAGCCCTTTTTGACCGGGCCTCAGTTGCCGGCCCCAGAGAGCCAATACAATTAAAATCTTAGAGGGTAAACCCCCAGCCCCGTCCGCGAACCAGAGTACGCTTCGCCCACAGCCGCCACAATCGACGCACTGCAGCAACTGTCCTGCAATTGTCACAGCAAGGGCATGGGGTCAGCGGCCGACCACCCGAGCGGCTCCACGGGGCTGCGCACAAGGGCCAGCGGCAACCCTAGCCAACCGCCTCTGAGGCGCCGCCGCATCCAAGGAATGGGGGCCTGCCGCGGCCCAGCCTAGAGCCGCCCCGCGTAGACAAAACCTGCCCACAGATAGGGATGATCCCGGCCTTGCGCCGCCAGCTGCTGGCGCACGGCCAGCTGGGCCCGGTGCAGGGCCTGCCACGGCCGGGTTGCCCCTGCCGATCCCGCCAGCTGCTGCCAGAAGATCCCCATCAGCGCTGCGGTTTCGCGGTCGGGCACCTGCCACAGAGACAGCACCACCCC
This sequence comes from uncultured Myxococcales bacterium, assembly GCA_903919145.1. Lineage (GTDB taxonomy): Bacteria > Myxococcota_A > UBA9042 > UBA9042 > UBA9042 > SXRM01. Next base: position 4,159 of record CAIXGW010000037.1, on the reverse strand, counting down.
GGCCGCGCCCGCCCGGGCAAAGGCCTGGCGCAGCCCAAAAACCCCTTCGCCCACAGCCTGCTGGGCGTCGCCGAGGCCCGTCTCGCAGGCAGACAGCACCACCAGCTCGGTGCCGCGCAAGTCCAGGGCGGCAATCTCGGCGGCGGTAAGCCAGCCATCCTCGGCGCTTGGCGCCTGATTGGCCCCGGCGACCACCAGGCCGCTGAGCAGCAGCGGGTCGCGCGGGGTCAGGTCGGCCTCGCGCGCACAGGCGGCGCCGGCAAAATAGCCGTGGGTGGCCAGCGAGATCCAGCGCTTGCCTGGAGCTGCATGCTTGAACGCGCCCTCGGTCGCGGCGGCGCCAAGCAGCGAATTGACGGTCACGCCGGCCTTGGTCAGCGTCGTGGCGGCGTGGCGCGCTTCGGCCAGGGTGCCGGGCAGCTCGGCCCAGGTGGTCGACAGCAGCGCTGAGCACGGATCCTGGCTGGGCTTTTTGCCCTTGCCTTTGCCAAATTGGGCGCCCCCCAGCACCAACGCGCCCTCGCCCGGCTGCGCGGTCCCCGCTTTAGCGGCTTGGATCAGCTGCAGCGGACTGTCGACCAGCGCCACCGGCCAGCGATCCGCCAGCAGCTTGCCGTCGCCGTCTTCAAGCGCCGGCCAGGGCACGAAGTGCAGGGCATCATCCGGTGACAGGACCAGCAACTCTGTGTCTACCAACAGCTCTTGCAGCGGCGCCACCAGCGATGTCCATAGATCCCGCGCCCCCAACTGCCACGGCGCTTGCTGGGCCGGGTCCACCCCCAGCGCCGCGGCCCCGCGCGCCGGCACTGACTTCTGCAGGTCACGGCGAAACGCGTGGACTTTCAGCTCTATCGGCTTGGCATCGCCCAGAGCCAGCGCCTGCAGGTGGCAGTCGCGCTGTCGCACCACCAGCGCCGCCAGCTTGCGGGTCAGGCGGATACCGCCATCTAGCGGCTGGTAGTCGATGTAGTGAACGAAATCGACCAGCACTGCGCCCTTGGGCAGGGCGCTGCACAGCGCTTGCGCATCGAGTTTCCGCTCAGGCGGCGAGGCCTTGTCTGAAGCCTTCTCCGCTAGCTGCGCCTCTAGCTGGTCGCGCAGCGCCATGAGCCTTTGCACGGCCGCCTGGTTGGCCGGTCCGGGATCGCGCTCTGCCTGCTGCCAGCCTTGGGCCAGCTGACTGCTGACTACCGCCAAGCGCTGGCGCAGCGCCACCGCCGCTGGGTTCGCCAAGCCCTGGGCCGGTAACAGCGCTTGCAGCAAGGCGCCTTTGCGCTGCAGCTGCAGCTCCACCAGGGTGGCAAGCGCTGCTGGCTTGGCCTGGGCTTCCTCTAGCTGCAAAGAGAACAACACCTCGTCGTCAAAGAAGGTCTTGTTGTAGGCCGCCAGCTTGGCCGCCGCCGGCATCGCCGCCTGCCGCACCGCCTGCCGCTGGCGCTGGGTGCCGGCCTGGGCAGCCCGCAGCACCTGCAACGCTTGGGGCCGCTGACCAGCGCGCAGCAGCACCAGCCCCAGCCGCCGCCCCGCCACCGCCACCAGCGGGTGGTCCGCGCCGTAGGCGGGCTGCAGCTTCTCTAGCGCATAGCGATAGAACTGCTCGGCCTTGGCTAGGTTGCCTTGAGCCGCCCAAGCCCTGCCGAGCTCTAGCGCCAGGACGCCCGTTTGCGGGTCATTGACGGCGCGGTCGGGATGCAGGAACTGCGCGGCCATCACCAGAAACTGCACAGCATCCCGGGCTCGCCCCAGGTCGATCGCCACAGTCGCCACCGCGGTGAGCAGCGCCCGAGCCCGCTCGCGAATAGAAAAATCGGCAGGGTCGAGCTTGCCCTGCAGCGCCACCAGGCTCGCCTCGACCGCGGCCACGGCTTGGCGGCGACTCGGCCCATCGTCGGCTTGGGCCGCCAGCTCTGCCAGCAGTTCCATAGACCTAGCCTCACCCCTCTTGGCTGAGGCCACGGCGACAGCTGTGGCTTTGTCAAGCCACTCGGCCGCCACTGCCGCCTGGCCCAGGCGCTTGGCTGTCACCGCGAGATCCACTTGCACCAGGCCGACCTCTACGTGTTCGGCCCCGTATACCTTGCCCGCCAGCGCCAAGCGCTGGGTGTGCAGCGCCTGTTCCTGCGGCAGCCGCCCCGCCGCCCGCGCCGCCGCGACTTCCACCGCCAAGCAGCGCAGCTGCAGCTCTGGAGCCGCGGCCTTCTGGCGGATCTCAGCCGCCATGGCCAGGGCCCGGTCGGTCTCGCCGCGCTCTAGCAGCTGCTGGGCTTCGGCCAGGGAGTCTAGGTCAGTTGCCACCGCAGCCTGGGCCGCGCTGGGCAGCCAGATCACTAGCATCATCGCCAGAAAGATCAATAGGTTCATTGTGTTGCGCACCCCTGGACCTCCACACTCACCACAGATCGCGCAACTGCACGACACTGACCCCACCCGCATCGGCGAGCGCGCGGTCGTTCGTCACAAAGTAGCGGCAAGAGGTGCAGATCGCCGTCGCCAGCTGAATCGCATCCGGCGTCCGGATCTTAGCGGTGGCGCGCAGCTCAGCCGCCCTTCGCCAGACGGCGTGGTCGATGTCGGCCAACGTCAACCCGCGACTCTGTGAGAACAGCTGCTCGTAGTGTTGTGCGGTAGCCGTGTCGCCGTTGCGCAGCGGCAGCACCATGACCTCAAGCAGCGTCAAGGCCGAAGTCACCGCAGCGACTTGCCCCGCCGCGATGGCCTCAAAAATGGGCACAACCTTGGGCAGGAATTCTGGGTTCTCTTCCATGAAGTAGATGAACACCGCTGTGTCGAGCGCGATCCTGTCAGCCTCGAGCAGCGTGGCTAAGTCCATGCGTCGCGCTCCTCTTGGACGAGCGCTGCTGCGTCTACCCCCTGAAAATGCACGGCCCCAAGGCCCCTCAGGGCAAGAATGGACGTCGGCTGCTCGGCCGCCAAAGCTTCGCTCAAGAGCTGGACGACTTCTTGAGCCACCGACCGGCGGTCGCGCAGTGCCCGCTGCCGCAGCCGCCGGTGAAGGTCGTCTGGGAACTGCTTGATGTTCAGAGTGGCCACGATTCCTCCGTTATGGAGGACACCATAGCGTGTGGGCGGGCGTCCCGCAAGTCCGGCTGCGGGCTTGCGCGGCAAGTCCACGGTGCTATGTTCTGGCCCGTGCGGCGCGTGCGCCCCCTGCAAGAGGCCCCGATGAATCCTGCTGATTTTCGCCTGGTGCCAGCCTCGACGGCGCTGTTGGTCATCGATGTGCAAGAGAAGCTGGTGCCGGCCATGCTGGACGGCGGCGCCGCATGCGTGGCCAACGTAGAGCGCCTGCTAGAGGGCGCCAAGCTGCTGGGAATGCGCACCTTAGTCACGCAGCAGTATCCCAAGGGTTTGGGCCCTACAATCGCCAATGTCCAGCAGCGCCTAGAAGCCCTGGGCATCGATCGCGGCGCCACTGCCCAGGTCGTCGACAAGATGGAGTTCGCCGCCACCTCCAACGCCCAAGCCCAGCTGGTGCTGCAGCAGTGGCAGGCCCAAGGGGTCCACGCGGTGCTGGTGTGCGGCATGGAGGCCCACGTCTGCGTGTACCAGAGCGTCCGCGGGCTGCGCGAAATGGGCTTTGCCGTGCATGTGGTGCGCGACGCCTGTGCCAGCCGCACGGCCGCCAACCTGGAGATCGGTGCCGGGCTGTGGCAGCGCTGCGGCGCCGTGGTGACGTCGACTGAGACTGTGCTCTTTGACCTGGTCGGCGCGGCCGGGTCGGAGACGTTCAAGGCCATCTCGCGAGCGATTCGCTGACTTGTCAGGCAGTTGGGCGGCACCTACCGGGTGTTTCCCTTGACGACGCGCGGCCTTGCTGTCAAGCTGCGGCCCGCGAAGTTCTTGACCTAGACGGTCGGCGTTGTGAGCGCCCCCTGAGAGCCCAACGCTTGCACAACTGCTGAAATAGGGCGGAATTCATGCACAAGACCCGGCTCAAGGGCGGCTCTCTCTCTGGCACTTACCTGTGCCAGCCCGATCGCAGCCAGCCCGACCCCACCGACCAGGGCAGCCACGAACCTTTTGTTCGCAAAGAAGTCTCGCTGGTCCACAACCGCGAATACGGCTTTCAGCGCTGGTACTCGCAGCTCAAGCGGATGCAGCGGTTTTCTGTGCTGTTCCCGGGCGTGTTTCCAGAGTT
>CAIXGW010000036.1 GCA_903919145.1 uncultured Myxococcales bacterium | reverse complement strand
GCGCCGACTATCACCCAACTGCGCACCGGCGAACATCCGCTTCGCCCAATTTCGCTCGTCCAACTGCAGCATCTACTTCACCTCCAGAGCTACAAACTCCGGAGGCTGTTAGGAAATTCCCGATGCGATCGAAAGTCAGGATCGACCCCGACGGGCCGGGTGCCATCGCCGCCGCCGAGCTGTTCTGCGATATGAAGGGCGGCGGCCTGACCCTCGTCGCGAACATCTACGACTCGGTGGGCGACGACGCGCCCAACAATACCAGCTACGTGGTCAGCGGTTGGCAGCAAACCGCCAGCGGCGCATGGGCGAACAGCGCAAGCAAGGTCGATCGTGACGCAACAGGCAAGGGCTCCGCAGCCGTGTCATTGGCGTTTGTGGCTGCGCTTAAGGCCATTGCTGGCCAACAGAATTTGACGATGTGCTTTGTCGACGAGAACGGCGCGGACACGGCCTGCCGCAAGACTGCTGATGGGTCGATGACGCTAGCGAGCTATCCAACGGGTAATCCAAAGCTGACAGCCTACGGCGCGGACAAGCTGACCTATACCTATGGGCGGTTGGCAGGGCTACCCGGACCGGCGGACTGCTATGACACCAATGCCTGCTTCGGGTCCGGCTACTGCATCGCAGTCCAACCAGGCGGAACTTTTGGTAATGGCTGTGGCACGCAACCTGGAATCTGCGGATTTGGGGCCGTTGGTCAGGCAATCGAGCAACCCGGGTTCGTTTGGCACGGATTTTGCGGCGGCGCCGCGTATGCGCCGTACCGCACTGGAGCGGCTAGCAATCTCGAGTTGACCGATCCGAACCCCAGTGGGTTCCGCATTCTTATCGGCCCGTAACTCCGCGGCTGCGCGGCAAGGACTTGCACATGGATCTGAATTTCTGCGTGAATTGGCAAGGCGACGGCAGCCCTGGCCAGAACAAGTTCTGCCGCGATTGCCCGCAGCGCGCCGGGCCGTGCCAGCAGCTGTGGGCTGCGTTCCGCGGTTTGGCGAACCCGACCTTGGAGGTGCCCGGACCGACACAGCTGCGACTACATCGACGCACGCCGGCCGGCGGAGAGAACCTGGACATCATGTACTTCCAAGTCAATGCGCGCTGGAATCTGCCGATCGAGGACTTCCTGCACTTTGTGAAGACGGGTTGCGGCGGCGCCGGGCAACGCGAGATTTACGACGACCCAATGGCGTCACCGAGCAGAACGACTCAGGGCCATTTCGTGAAAAGGCTAATGTCAGGACTGCCACCGACCGCGGTCGCCGCAGTCCGGGCGATCCCAAGGAAGTAGCCGGGCATGCCGCGATCCGCACCTGTCGGGACCCAGAGCGGGCTCAAGATTCCATCCGCTCCAACTCCGCCTCAGCCCACGCGACCACGACCTCCGCATTGGCTATAGCGTCGCGGGCGTCATCGTCCGAGGCCTCACCACTCGGCCCGGGATACCGAGGCCCCACGCCGTACAGCGTCAATCGCGAACAAGCCTCGATCAGTAAATCGCCCGCCCGTTCTGCCGCCACGCCCACCACGCCATCACTTCTCGTCGTTCACGCCACCGCATCGAGCCTCACGGCATCGCGAAGCAACTCGCGGTCGAACCAGGCACGCGAGGCCGGCAGCTTGCTCCACCGGTCCTCGGTCAACACCAAGAGGTCAAAGCCAAACGGCAGTCCCCACAGCTGGAGGCGGACCGCCGCACCCACCGCAGACCTCGTGGCCGGCCCGCCGTACACGACAACGAGGTCGATGTCGCTGTCTGATCGGGCCTGCCCGCGCGCCTGCGAACCGAAGAGAAACACCTCTCGCACCTCGGGCACCGCGTAGACGCGGCGAGCGATGTCTGCAGTGAATTCCGGGCTCAGCCGCATGGTCACGTCCTCCTGGCCTGGGGCTAGCATCGCCGGTGGCACTGGCAAGGGAGGGGCAGGATTTGCGGCAGGTGATGAGCCCGCGGTCCCTATGCCGATCCAAACAGGGTGACGCTCGTATCTGGACGCCGGCCTTAGGCCAAAGCGTCTCGCTTCGATCGAGCCCCGCTGGCACGGAAGATTGCCCAGAGCCCCTCGCGCAGCACCTCTCGCAATTACTTGAAATCAAATCGTACTATGCCGATCCTTTCCCTAGACGCCGCCGCACGCAAGCGGCCCGCCGCTACGTCGTCGGTCTACCACCGTTCTTCCCCAACACCACCAGATGCTCTGGACGGGCGCCTACTACCGCGCCCAAGCTGATGCGCGTGTCCATGGTGACCAAGCGGCCACCGTGGCGAACTGCCAGCGCCAGCAAATAGATATCGGTCAGATGGCTCGGGCCAAGCAAGTGCAGCGGGCTGACCATGCGGGTGTCCAGCAGAGAAATGTCGCAAGCCCAGAATTCGTGCGCGGGGTGGGCGGTGGCCTTGCGCAACCGTTCCGCGACCGCTGCGACGGGCAAGGCACCCGGGTACGCCGGTGACGCCATGATGCGCAGGCAGCCATTCTGCGTCAGCGTGCACGAGGCCCAGCCGGCGGCACCATTGGCAAGCATCCATGCCCTTGCATCCGAGTGCCGCAGATGGTCGGCATCAAGTAATGCGATGAGAACATTGACGTCTAGCAGGAAGCGCATGATCAGTCTTCTTCGTCTTGCAGGCGCCGGACGAGCTCCGTCGTCACGACCTTGCCGCGCGACGCAAAGGGCTCGAAGCCCAGCACGCTGGCGCTGGCGGCCGCTGGCCCAGGCGGATGGAGCAGCGCGGAACGCGCCAGCTCAGACAGCACCGCCCCAGCCGTCTTGCCGGCGCGGTGCGCCAGTTCCTTGGCTGCCTGGAGCACATCGTCGTCGATGTCAAGAGTGGTGCGCATGCATCTGATGCTAGCGCATCACGTGAGGCCTATCAAGGGCAGAAACTCCGGTCCGACAGGACCGTAGGGAGTGTCTGATCGTTGTTATCGCAAGGCATTTTGGTCGACCACGCCATACCGTGGGCCCTACCCCCGGAAGACCTGCGCAACGCGGCGCAGGCCCGCTGCCACAAGCGCCTCCGTCGCCTGCGATACGCCTGCATGTGGTGCTAATTCCGGCCAGCGGGCCACCGCAACTGCCGTCTACGCGAAGATCTGACCGGCGTCGGACCCCAGGTCCAGTCCTCAGCGACGGCCGGGCTATCCAGGGGGCCGCCTACCTGACCCGCCAAGCCCGCCACACCGGCAGCGCCAACTCGCCGGCCCACAGCACGCCGGTCAGCGCGACCGCCAGGCCCGCTAGCCGCGCCAGGGGATCCAGCCCCGTCACAATCGCCAAAATCCCCAGCAGTAGAGCGGCGGTGTGGCTGTACAGGCCCAGGCGCAGCCGCGCATCGGGCAGCAGCTGCTTCATGGGCGGCACGCGCGCCTGCAGCTCTGGCTGGTCGCCAGTCTGGGTAAAGCGATGGAACCAAGCAAGAAATGGCACGATCTTGCTGAGCGCAGAGTGCACCGCGGCGCCGGCCCAGCCCCACACCGCCAGCCAGCCGAACAGCGGCCCCAGCGGTCCCCAGTCGATCCACAGCAGCAGCGCGGCCGCCACCAGGGTCAAAGGGGCGCACAGCAGCGACAATTGCCACAGGTGCAAGCTGGGATCCGGGCGCTTGCGCCGCCGCGCCTGCAGCTGCCGCCACAATTGCCACGGCTGCACTGCCCACACCGCCAGGGCCGCCGGTGCCGCCGCCAGCGCCACAGCCAGCCAGGGCGCCTTGGCCAGCGCCAAAATCAACACCACAGCCAGAGAAACCGCAACGGATCCAAGGTAATTTCTTGGCCATCGCGGCGGCGGCGCCCCGGCAAACCAGAACATCGGCGCAATCTGCCAGCTGACCGCGCCCAGCAGTGCGCCCACCCAGCCCAGCAGGCCAAGCGCCAGGTGCGCCACCAGCAGCGTCTGGCGCTCTACTGGCAGCTGACCGGTGGCGTGGCCCCAGGCCAGCCGCAGCCCCAGGCCCGCCAGCGCCACCAGGCACAGCAGCGCCAGCTTCATGCCGCGGACAGAAGGCTCTTTTACCGGCGATCGCCAAAGCGCTGTGCCGACTTGCCCCACCAGCGCCGCCAGCGCTGCCCCCAGCGCCCAGGTCGCCCAGAGCAGCAGCAGCGGCTCGCCCGCGACCAGGCCGGAGACCAGCGCCGCCGCGCCAAGCGCAAAAAGCCCAGCCACCGCGTGGGCCAGCCGCGGCCACGGCACCGGTGCCCCCGCCACTACCGGTACCATCTGGTACAGCGAGCCGGCCATCGCCGCCGCCAGCAGGCCCAGCGTCCCCAGGTGCGCCAGGCCCGCGGTCGGCTGCAGCCAACCGGTGGCCAGCAGGCGGGATCCGTGGACGATCAGCAGCGCGCCCGCCGCCACCACCGACAGCGGCACCAGCGCGTACCAGCTAAGCGGCACCGCAAACGGCGGCGCCTGATCCGTTGAAAGCCCAGCGGTGTTCACGATTTTCCCTGGGTGCGCAGGAGCGCCGAGCCATCGGCCAGCTCGGCCACGCTGTGGGTGCAGCCAAGCTGCTGCAGCTGCGGCAACAGCCACCGCGGCGCCCGCGGCAACAGCGCCACCAGCACGCCACCCGGGGGCAGAGCGCGCACCAGCGCCACGATTCGCTGCAGCGGCTCTGGCGGCTCCAGCTCGCGCAGGTCCAGCAGCGGCGCTGGCTCGGCCACCCGCACCACCGTGCTCCAGGCCCCTTCTTGCCCTTCTATCGCTGTAATTCCATGACCCTTGCTGGCGAGGAGCGCTTCGAGCGGCCGCGGCCGAAACGGCGCGGTGACGACCAGCACGCTGTCGCGGGGCAGCGGCAGCAGCGCCGCCAAAATCGCCGTCAGCGGGTCGATGCCCTGAGCGAGGATCGGCCGGATATCCAACAGTTGCAGGCCGTCCGGCCCGGGCTCTGGCAGCGCGGCCGCAGGCGGCGGGGGCTGCAGCGGGGCCTGCGCCTCAGCTCCCAGCGCCGCCAGCCACAGGGGCAGCAGGCGCTCCAGCCGGTCGGGCAGGTCCGCTGGTGCCAGGTCGTCCAGGGCCTGCTGCAAAAATAGCCCTTGCAGCATCGCCACAAAGAGCACCGCAGCCGCCGGCGGATCGACGCTGGGCGCCACCTGACCCAGCCGCTGCGCTTGGGTCACCAGCTCGGCGACCAGGGCGCGCTGCATCGACACCAGCTGGCGCACCGCCACCCGCAGGGCCGGCGCGTCTAGCGCCAGGTCGGCAAAAAGCAGGCGCGGCAAGCCAGGATGGCGCACCACATGGCCAATCAGCGCCCGCGCCAACGCCAGACTCTGGGCCAGCGGCGGCGGCGGGGCACGGTCGGCGGGCGGCGTCAGCAGCTGCAGCAGCTCGCCTTCCAACTGGGCGCGCACCGTCTCTACCACGGCCAGCAAGATCGCCTCGCGCGAGCGGAAATGGCGAAACAGCGCCGGCTGGCTCACCCCCACGGCGGCGGCGATGGCCCGGGTGGTCAGGCGCTCTAGCGGGGTGGTGGCCAGCAGCGCCAAGGCGGCGGCGACAATCTGGTCGCGGCGGGCGGGTTCAGGGGCAAACCAAGCCATGGGATCCTTGGGTTGGGCGCGGTCGAGGTGCGGCCTGAGAGCCGGTCGGGCACCGGACTCGACCCGCCAGCGGCACCATGTTATCATCTGATAACGCCGCTGCCAACAAGACCGGCTCTGCGGCAAAAGTCTTTAGCAATTTGGAGAAACGTCGATGGACGCCGCAAACTTCTTCATGACCCAAGACCACCGCGCTTGCGATCTGCTGTGGGCCGAGGTCGAGACCGCCGCCGACCAGGGCGACTTGGCCCTGACCCGCAATCTGTTTGGCCGCTTTGAGCGGGCCATGCAGCGCCACTTTGAATTCGAAGAAGCCACCCTGTTTCCAGCCATAGAGAATGCGACCGGCATGCACGGCATGGGCCCGACGGCGGTGATGCGCCACGAACACGCGCAGATGCGCCGGGTCCTGGACGCCATGAGCCAGGCGCTGGCCGCCGGCGATCCGCAGGGCTTGCTGGACCAGGGCGACACGCTGCTGATGCTGATCCAGCAGCACAACCTCAAGGAAGAGCACATTCTGTACCCCATGGCCGACGCCCGGCTGCCGGGGCAGTGGCCAGGGCTCAAAGCGACGTGGCCGGCCGAGTAGTCAGCGCGGCCGGGAGCCTGTCGGGGCAAGCTGTTGCGGGTAGCGCGCCAGTTTGCGCTTTGTCAGCCAGACGGGTCGGAAAATCCGGCTGCTTGCGTCTACCTGCTCAAAACGACTGGATCAACCCGGGCCACCCCCAGGCTCCGACGGCAGCGCTCGCCACTCGCCCGACAGGATAAAGGCCGCCCACCAGAACGGGTGACTGCGCTTGGGGTCCTTGGCCAACAGCAGCTGAGCTTGGCGCAGCGCCTCGGCACGGCCAAGGGGAGCCTGCCCGCCGTGGCCCAACAGCTTCTGGTGCAGCGCCACCATCAGATCGCGGGTCGCCAAGTCGTCGACTTTCCAAAGGCTCATCACCTGGGTCTCGGCGCCGGCCAGCACCAGGGCGCGGCGCAAGCCAAAGACGCCCTCGCCGTTCTTGACGTCGCCCACGCCGGTCTCGCAGGCAGACAGCACCGCCAGCCGGGTGCCTACCAGGTCCAACCCAGCGACTTCCAAGGCGGTCATCACGCCGTCGTCATCGCCTTGCGGCGGCTGGTTGGCGCCAGCCAGGGCAATGCCCGATCGCAGCAGCGGGTCGTCGCGGCCGGGCTCGGGCAGCACTGGCGCTGGCGGCTCGCCCCACAGCTCCGCGCCGCGCCGGCCGCCGCGCACCGCCTCTACCACCGGATCGGCCTTGTCTGCCAAGAAGAAACCGTGGGTCGCGATGTGCAGCAGCTCAGGGCCGCGCACCCCGCGCAGGGCTTTCTCACTGGCGGCAGCACCGCTCCACACCTGGGCCTTGGGCCACAGCGCCGCCAGCTGCGCCGCCTCCTCCGCCGTGCCTGGCAGCGGGCTGAAGCGGCCCAGCCCGGCGGCCGCCCGTCGCCCCGGTGCCGGCAATTGCTGAGGCACTGCTTGGGTTTTGGTGGGGTCCCCCTGCGCCGCTTGGTCGTAGCCTGGCGCACCGATCAGCACCGCTTGGCCGCGCGGCACGGGCTGCGCCGGTGTGGCCGCCATCCGCAGCAAGTCGCGGCCAGAGGTCAGGTAAGACAGGGTGTACTGCTGCAACAGCCGGCCCCCTGCAGCCGCCGGCAAGGCCGCAAAGGGCACCAGATGCAGCGCGCCATCGGGGGCCACCAGCAGCTGCTTGACCGCCTTGAGCTCGGCCGCAAACGGGTCGATGACCGCCTGGCGCAGCGCCGCGCCCGGCTTGTCGACGTCGCCGGTCGGCAGCATCGCGGCGCGCCGCACCTGCAGGGCCAGCCCCTCCAGCTCGGCAGCCGGGCCCAGGTCGCGGCACACCGGCGGCCCCTTGGGCCCCAGCAGGCAGCCGGTCACCAGCGCCGGCGCCTGGGCCGACTCAGGCTTCTTGAGCGAAAGCGGCTTGCGCACAAACAGTTCCAAGAGGGTCCCCCCGCGCAGGCGCGCCTGAAGGTCCGCCAGGTGCAGCGGCTCGGCCGACACCGCCGGGCCAAAGCGAGCCACTGCCCGCCTCTCCAGCTCCTCTGCCCTGCGCCCGGCCTCTTGCAGGGCGGCCGCGTAGACCTCTGCCGGCTGCCCCACCGGCCCGCGGGCGTACAGGGCTGCCAGCCGGCCGCGCGCCGCAGAAAGCTCAGCCGCGGCTTGCGAATCTGCGCCGACGCCGCGCAGGCCGTCTACCGTGGCCTCCAGCGCCCGGCCCTTGCGCTGCAAAACCAGCTCGAGCGCCGCCGCCGGCCGCCCGGCCCTCAGCAGCAGGTCCAGGGCAATGTCTCGCTCTTCGCCCAGGGTCGCCACCAGCGCGCGCTTGGGCCCTTCGGCGCCGCCACCCAGCATCAGCGCCAGCTGGCGGTCGCGGATCTCGACGGCGCGCTGCATCAGGTCGGCCGCGCCGCTGAGCTTTCCCTGCAGATCCAGGATCGCCGCCACCGCCGCCAGCGAGCGGGCCACGTCGGGATGGTGAGGCCCCAGCGCTTTCTCGCGCAGCAGCAGCGACGCTTGCAGCCACTGCTGGGCCTGCGGCAGCCGGCGCGCCTTGAGGTGGAGCAGCCCCAGGTTGTAGCGCGGCGGGGCACAGGCCGCCTGATCGGCGCCCACCACCTGGTCGCAGGCGGCGATCGCCTCTGCGTAGAGCTTTGCCGCCTGGTCGGCGCGGTCGGTGCGCTCCAGCACAACGGCCAGGTTCTGCCCGACCGTGATGGCGAGCTGCGGCGGCGTCTGCCCCGGCTTCACCAAGATTTTCCAGCTTCTGTCTAGCAGTTGCCCAGCCAGCGCGTCGTCGGCCATCTGCAGCGCCAGCACGCCCTGGTGGTTGAGCGCCTCGGCCAGCGCCGGGTGCTGGGGACCGTAGGCGTGCTCCAGGATCGGCAGCGCCTCGGCGTAGAGCTTCTTGGCCCGATCGTGCTCGCCGCGGGTCCGGTACAGATTGGCCAGCAGGACCGCGCCATGCCCCACCTGGGGATGCTCTGGCCCCAGGGCCGATGCCGACAGGCGGATCGCTTGAATCAGCGCCTCTTCGGCCAGCCCCAGGTCGCCGCGCTCCATCCGCAGATCGGCCAGGTTGATGGCCGCCATCGCCAGGGAGGGATGGCTCATGCCAAAGACTTTCCCCAGGATCAGCGCGGCCTTGCTGAGATCATCCTCGGCCCCTGGCAGGTCGCCCTGGTAACGCTTGAGCTTGGCGCGGTTGTTGTAGGCGATGGCCAGGTGCTCGGCGCTGGGCGGCTTGGCACTCTCCAGCGCGCGCATCACCTGTTCGTACAAGGCCTTGGCTTCAGCCAGCTTGCCCTGCTGCAGCTTGGAGTCGGCCAAGTGCATGCGCGCCTGCGCGACTTCCAGCGAGCCTTCGCCGCGCACCTTGACCAGCAGGACCAACACTTTCTCCAGTGTCTCGACCGCTTGCGCCACCCGCCCGCGCTGCAGCTGCAACGCCCCCAGGTTGTGGTGCGCCACCAGCGTCTGCGCGTGCTCTGGCCCCAGGGTAGTCTGCAGCACCGCCAGCGCCGCCTCCAGCTCGACCTCTGCCTCCTGCAACCGCCCGAGCTGGCGCATCAATTCCGCACAGTTGACCCGCAGATTGCCGACGATCGGATGGTTGGGCCCCACCTTCTTCTGCCAAACCTCCAGCGCTTTCTTAAGGATTTCCAGAGCCTTTGCGTAGTTTCCGGCATTGTAGGCGTCAGAAAACGCCAGCTGCAGAGGCTCGGTCTCGGCCATCGCCTCCTTTTCGCCCTGCGCCCCCTGCAGGGCCACCTGGTCGGCCGGCTGGGCTTGCGCCGGCTGGGCCTGCGCCGGCGGGACCGCAGACCCGCAGAACAGGGCAGACGATATCGCAAAAACATGAGCCACGGCGCGGACATGACATAGGGTCACCCGCAAACCGCTCCTCTGGTCGCTCTGTCCGAAATTCGTCATCGCCGCTCTCGCCGCCCGCCCAACGCCGTGGTGCCGCCGAGTGTGCCGCGCACCGGTTCGCGACGTCTACATCACTTTCATGATCACGTCGGTCACGATGTTGGCCGCTGCATCGGCGCGGTCGGCGGCATTGGACAGGTGCCGGTAGACCTCGCGCAGCTTGAGCAGCTCCAGGACCCCGTCAATGGTGTCGACCTTTTGGGTAAACAGCGCAGCGATGGCCTCGCGGTACACCTTCTCCATGCGGTTTTCGCAGTGCTTGGCGCGCATGGCATGCTCATTGGCCACGGCCGGATGCTCAAGAATCCGCTGCATCGCCAACAGCATTTCCTTGCCGGCGTCGCGCAGCAGCTCGGCCATCTGGGTCAGGTAGGGGGTGGTCTCCAGGCGGAACAGGGTCATCTCGTCGACCGTAGACCAGGCGTAGTCCAAGATGTCGTCGATCGCCCGAGACAGGGCAAACAGGTCCTCTCGGTCCAGCGGCGTGACAAAAGTGCGGTTCAGCTCGTCAATGAGCATGCGCCGCTCTTCGTCGCCGCGCTCTTCGGCTTCTCTGACCGCCCGGGCATTGGCTTCTGTGGGGTTCTTGCAGAATTCGACCAGGCCCTCTAGCCCCACCACGCAGGACTCGGACTGCTTGATCAAGTGCTCCACGAAGCGATCACTGCGCGGCTTGAGCGGATTTCTAAACCAGTTCATCGAGTTTCTCTCCTGCTGGGGCAGATGCCGCCGGCTGTCACGCGACCATGCCTGAAATCCACTTGTAGAGCGCATACAGCCCAGCCGCCATCCCCGCCGAGGCCGGAATCGTCAGCACCCAGGCCAGCACGATGTTGCCCGCGACCTGCCAGCGAACCTTGCGAAAGTTCTCTGAGGCGCCCACGCCGACGATCGCGCTGGACATCACTTGGGTGGTGCTGACCGGACCGCCGAGCACCGCTGCGCCCAGGATGACGGCGCCCGAGGCCGCTTGAGCGGTAAACGCGTGGATGGGCCAGATCTTGTAGAAGCCGTAGCCCAGGGTCTTGATGAGGCGCCAGCCGCCCGTCGCCGTGCCCGCACCGATCGCCAGCGCGCTGACCACCATCACCCACAGCGGCACGTGGAACGACGGAATGACGCCGGTGGCCACCAAGCCCATGGTCAAAATTCCCATGGTTTTCTGCGCATCATTGGTGCCATGGGCCAGCGCCAGCGCTACGGCCGTGCCCAGCTGGGCGTTGCGAAAGAACCAGTTGGCCTTGGGGGTGGCGTGCATCCACACCATCAGGTGCAGCAGCGATCGCTGGATCACAAAGCCCGCCACCATGCCCAGAATCGGCGAGAGAAACAGCGCAATCAGGATCTTGCGCATACCGCCCCAGGCAATGGCGCCAATGCCAAACTCAATGGCCACGGCGCCCACCAGGCCGCCGACCAGGGCGTGAGAAGAGCTCGAGGGGATGCCAAGCCACCAGGTCAGCAAGTTCCAGGTGATGGCGCCGCACAAAGCCGCAATGATCACCGGCATGAACACGCCGCCCTGGGTCATCACGCCGCCTTGGACCAGCTCCGATCCAATGGTGGTGGCCACGGCGACGCCAAACAGGAACGGCCCGGTGACCTCGCAAACGGTGGTGATGGCCAGGGCCTGGCGACCGGTGAACGCGCGCGACGAGATCATGGTCGCCACGATGTTGGAGGAATCGTGAAAACCGTTGAGAAAGTCAAAAATGACCGCGACCAGCACCAGGATTGCCAAGGAAACGGTCATGGACCCTCTGGGCTGCAAGCATCGAGCCGAGTCGATGGCGCGCGTCCGCGCCCGAGTGTGCCGCGGCCCAGAGTGAATGCAACTATTCCAAAGCGCGATAGCGGGCTTGCGAGACAATTCGATGACACGGCGGTGGGGGTCCGGTCGCTTGGGGTTGCCGGAGGCCTGACCTCGCGGCTACCCTGGAGAGCCGAGGTGCCTTCATGCGCGACCCTTTGATCTCTGTCTTCTGCCGCTGCCGCACACCGCTGTGGGCCTTGGCTTGGCTCACGGCCGCGGTAGTGGGCTGCCAGGCCCCCGTCCAGACGGTGGACGACGCCCTCTCAACCGCAGACATCGGAAGCGGTTTTCTGACAGACGTCGCCGATGCGGGCAGCAAAGCCGATGCGGCAGCAAGCACCGACGGCAGCGGTGACGGTGACGGTGGCGGTGCAAGCGACGCCAGTGGCGACCTGCCCGTGGGCGATGCCGATCTGGACCTGGTAGGCGATGGCACCGCGGACAGCGCCGGCAGCGACGCCAACAGCAGCGCGCAATTAGACAGTGATGCCTTACCCTTAGATGAGGCGACCGCCGACGCAGGCGATGGCGGCCCGGCCGATGGCGCGGCCAGCTGCGCCGACAGCGACAAGCTGTGCCCGACCGCCTTTGCCTACGCCGGCAAGGGCGACGAAGGCTCGGTGGAAGTGCGCGGCTCTTGGAACGGCTGGAAGGCCGGCGCGCCGATGACCCAGCAGCCAGGCCAGCCGTGGACGACCTCTATCCACCTGCCGCAAGGCAAGGAGATTCTCTATAAGTTCCGCGTGGTGCTGCAAAACGGCCAAGAGCAGTGGCTGACCGATGCCGGCAATCCGCTGAACGCCGATGACGGCTACGGCGGAAAAAATTCCGTCATTGCTGCACTTTCTTGCCCGAGCAGTGGTATCTGTCCCGTCCCCTCTACCCTGTGCGGCGCACCTGCCAAGCCGGGCGCCTTTGATTGGCGCGACGGCGTGATGTACTTCGTCTTTGTCGACCGATTCTTCAATGGAGACAAGGGCAATGACAGCAAGAACCCCAACGCTCAGGTGGCCGACATCGCCAACTGGGCCGGCGGCGACTGGAAAGGCGTGACCCAAAAGATCCAAGAGGGTTGGTTCAAGGACCTGGGCGTCAACGTGCTGTGGCTGACGGTGCCGATGGACAACACCGACGCGGCCGAGCTGGGCGACGACGGCAAGCTGTACACAGCTTTTCACGGCTACTGGCCGCGCGACATCCAAGCGACCAACAGCCACTTTGGCAGCATGGCCGACCTCAAGACCTTGGTGGACACCGCCCACGCCCAGGGGATTCAGGTGGTGCTCGACTACGCCATGAACCATGTTCACAAAGAATCTCCGCTGTTCAAGGACCACGCCGACTGGTTCTACAAGCTCAACGGCGGCGGCGGCGACTGCGTGTGCGGCGCCAGCGTCTGCCCGTGGGATGGCCCGTCGGCGATCTGGTGCTGGTTCCGCGACTACCTGCCGGACTTCAATTTCAACAACGCCGCGGCGCGCAAAGCCTCGATCGATAACGTGATGTGGTGGATGGAGCAGTCTGGAGCCGATGGCTTGCGCCTGGACGCGATCAAGCACGTCGACGGCCCGTGGCTGACGGACCTGCGCCAGCGCCTCAACACCGAGCTGGAGCCCAAGCGCGGCCAGCACATCTGGCTGGTGGGCGAGACCTACACCGGCGACCAGAACCTGATCAAATCCTTTGTAGATCCTTGCACCAAGCTCGACGGCCAGTTTGATTTCCCGTGGCGGGCGCTGCTGGACGAAGTGGTGCTGCTGCGCAAAGGCAAGATGGCCGACCTGGAGTCATTCATGAACAAGAATGACCCTTTCTATGGCGCCGACGCGGTGATGTCGCCGTTTGCCGGCAACCACGACCTGCCGCGGCTGATCCACTACGCCAGCGATCCGCCGCTGTTTGACAACGTGTGGGACGCGGGCAAGGGCAGCGCCTGGAACAACCCGCCGGGCGTGGTCCAGGATGCCAAAGCGTACCAGCGGGTGGCGGTGGCGATGGCGCTGCTGATGACCAACCGCGGCGTGCCGCTGATCTACTACGGAGACGAGCTTGGCCTGGCCGGGGCTGGCGATCCCGACAACCGGCGGATGATGCCTTGGGCCGGCTGGACTGACCCGCAAAAGCAGCTGCTGGCGCAAATGAAAAAGCTTGGCCAGCTGCGCAAGGACCTGTCTGCCCTGCGCCGCGGCGTCCGCACGACCGAGTGGATAGGCCAAGACGCCTGGGTCTACCGCATGAGCGATGACAAGGGCAGTGTCTACGTGGCGATCAACCGCGGCGACCAAGCCGTCAGCGTCGGCGGGATGCCCGCGGGCAGCGCGGTCGATCTGGTCAGCGGCGAGGCGATCAGCGGGCCCGAAGTCAGCGTACCGGCGCGCTCTTATCGCATCGCAGCAGTCAAGCCGTGACAGCACGGATCACACCGTCTCAGTCGCCTCAAGGCGATGCCAGCGCGGCGCTGCCCTGCTCAGCGGGGCTAGAGCTCGCGGTCCAACAGCTGACCGCGGCGCGGCGGGCCAAAGGTCTTCTGTGGCCGCTGCGCGCCAATGCTGGGCGGCGCTGGCCGTGGCGCGGCCGGCTGGCCCTGCTGTGGGCGGCCGCCGGCGGGCTGGGCAGTGCCCAAGGGTTTGCCCAAGCTCCCGCAGCGCCGGTGCCCATCGCCGAGGCGCCTACGGCCGTCACCGCTAGCCTGGACCCGGAGCCGGCGGGTCTGGTGGCGGCCTGGCAGCCGTGGCGGGCCTACCAAGAGCACCCGCTGGTGGCGCAAATCCGCGATCAGGGCCTCTTGCAGGTCCACGACCGCGAGCGGCTGCTGCGCGATGACCTGCCGGCCGACCGGGCCCTGGCCGCGCTGGACTCGCTGGGCGGCGCGGCCATGACCCGCCACGCGGTGGAGCGCTACTTGCTGGTGGGCATTGCCGGTCGGCTGGCGGTGGGGCCAAGCGGCAGCGCGCGGATCGACAACCTGCAGACGTCGGAGGCCTCTGCCCGCCACAGCTTGCTGCTGGGCTGGGCGCGGGCGCTGCGCGATGCCGGCCAGCCCGCCAAGCTGTTGGTCCACAGCGACAAGCTGCAGAGCGCCGGCGCGGTCCAGCTGCTGGAGCTGGCGGCCAAGAAAGCGCCGACGTGGCAGGTGGCGACCGTGGCGGCGGCCCTGGCTCGCGCCGAAGCCGATCCGCGGCCGGGAGCGTGCCAACTGGCCAAAAACCTGGACAAAGCCATGCGATTCTCTGGCCAGGAAGCCCTGCGCCTGGCTGCAGCAGAGCGGGTTCAGGGGCTGGCCCTGGCCCTGGCGACGGCCCCTGCGGCCCGCTGCGGCCCCGAGCTGGCCCAGAAGGTCAGCAAGCCTATCCAGCTGCCGCCAGCCAAGGCCGAAGCTGCGCCCAAGAGCGGCCGCGCCCCGGCGGGCGATGGCCATGTGTTTGGCGATGCCTTTGCCACCGCAGCGCCGGTTTTTCGCGGCTGGCTGAGCGACCCGCTGGTCAAGAAACTGGCGATGCGCACCCCATTGGACGACGTTGCCCTGGCCGAAGCCATCAAGACCAGCGCCAACGGCGACACGGCGGTCGCGGCGCTCAACGCCTCTTTGCACAACCGCCGCATCGGCGTGATGACCAACGCCGACGTGGCGTGGTGGGCGGTGCTGCGCAGCCTGGGCCTAAGCGAGGCCGACAAAGATCAGCAAAATCGACTGACTGTGGCTGAGCTTTCTGGGGTCCAGGCGCTGACCCTGGGCTATGGCTACGCCCTGGGTGGCCGCAACACCGAGCTGAGCCGCGGCACTGGCCTGGCCAAAGACACGCCGCCGCGCGAGCTGCTGGAGTACGCGCGGACCCGCCTGCCGATGGACGCCTTGCTGGGGCCGCTGATGGCGCAGGCCCACCTGATCGACCTCGACCGCCAAACCGACCGCTGCAAGGCGGCCCGCCGCGCCGAAGCCCTGCGCGCCGCCATTGGCCATGGCTCCTTGCCCGACGCCGCCAAGCAGGCGATGACAGAAGCGCTGGTGGCCGTTGAGAAGGCCTGCCCTGCAGCGCCGGTGCCGGTGCCCGCTCCGTAGGCGCCTGGCCGCACAAACCCGAGAATGTTTGACCTGGCCCGGGGTTCGATTATCGTCTACTTGCCGCCGTGCGGCCAAGGTTTGCCATGTACCTGCCCCTGCTGACCCGATCGACCCACCTCAGCCCGGCCCTGGCCGCAGTGACCGCGCTGGCCTTTGGCCTGGCCGCCTGCGATGGCCAAGAGCCAGACAAGCCCAAGCCCGCCCAGGGCGAGGCCGCCGGCGAGCCCGGGTCCGCCGCGACCGCCGCAGTGCCGCCGGTCAAACTGGTCACCCTGGCCGAGCTGGTGACCAAGATCAGCGCCGCCGCCGACCAAGCCAAGGCCGCCGAAGCCGCCGAGCTGACCAAGCTGATCAAAGCTGCGGGTGCCGACGCCAAGGTGGTGACCGCCCTGCACGCCAATGGGGCGCTGCGCTTTTTTGGCCGCGACGGCCAGCCCAACGCCGATGCCCAGGCGCTGCTGGCGCTGCTGGCCGAGCTAGACCGCCACGGCATCGACCAGGGCGGCTACCGATTGACCCAGCTGGACCAAGCCACGGCGGCAGTGCCCTCTACCCTGCAGACCGAGCGCGGCGTGCTGCTGACCATGACCCGCCAGCCGCTGGCGGCGGTAGTGGGCGGCGCGGCGGCGCTGTGGCTGCGCGGCGGCGAGGGCGGCGCGGTGCAATTGTCCAGAGCGGGGGCCGACAAGCTGGGCCCGGCCGGGCTGCAAGCGCTGGATCAGGCCGTGCCGGCCCTGGCGGCGGCTTCGACCAAGGCGCGGCTGGCCGTGCTGGCGGCCGACGTGGAGCTGAGCCGAGCCGCGGCGCGCTACTTCATCGATCTGCAGATCGCCACGCCGGCCCACCCGGTCAAGGCGCAGATGCCAGCCGAGATCAAGAAGCTGGCTGACAAGCACGCCGATGCGATCCTCAAGATCCTGGCGGACGCTCCCGGGCGGCTGGGCGATGCGCTCAAGGCCCTGTGGCCCACCCATCCGCAGTACGCCAAGCTGCTGGATACCTCTGTGAAGTATCAGGAACTGGTGACTGCCGGCGGCTGGCAGCCGCTGCCCAAGATCACCGACAAGGCCATCAAGAAAGGGCCGGTCAGCCCCGCCAACCTGGAATTCATCAAGGCCCTGCGCACCCGCCTGCGGACCGAGGGCTATGACGTCAGCGACGGCGATCTGTTTGACGACGAGCTGGAGACCGCCGTCAAGGCCTTTCAGACCCGCCACCAGCTCGATGGCGATGGCATCATTACCCGCAGCCTGGTGCTAGAAGCCGATGTGCCGGCCGACAAGCGCCTGCGCCAGATCCGCCTGGCCCTGCAGCGCTACCGCGAGTCAGAAGGTCGCGATCCCGGCAACGGTTTTTACATCTTCGTCAACATCGCGTTTCAGACGCTGTGGGTCATGGACAGCGGCGAGCCCATCGCCAAGCACCGCGTCATTGTCGGCAACAACGACACCGATACCGACCAGCTGACCATGATGAAGGGCAAGATTAACCGCACCAAGCTGTTCTCTCACAAGATGACCCGGGTGATCCTGGCCCCCAAGTGGTTTCCAACCCAGCGGGTGGTCGAGCTGGAGCTGCAGCCAAAATTGGCCAAGGATCCCAGCTTTTTGGAGAAGGAGGGCTACGTGCGCGAAGTGCAGCCCGATGGCACCGAAGTCTGGTACCAGCGCGCCGGCAAAGCCAACCTGCTGGGCAACGTCAAATTCCAAGGCCCCAACAAGTTCAACATCTACCTGCACGACACGCCCTTCCGAGCCCTGTTTGGCAAGTCGCGCCGGCCTTTCAGCCACGGCTGTGTGCGGGTCGACAAGCCGCTGGACCTGGCTGAGCTGGTGCTGGGTCGCGATCAAAGCATGAGCGCCAAGGCGATCCGCGACATCATCAACGAGAAAGAAGAGAAGGAGGTCAAGCTCAAGACCGCCATCCCCGTCCACATTGACTACGCCAGCGCTGGCGTCGATGAAGAAGGCCACGCAGTCTTTGGCTACGACGTCTACGGCTACGACAACGCGGTGTACGACGGTGTGCTGCCAGTCGAAGAAGCCAAGGAATTCAAAGCCAGTAGCACCCGGGGGCTGTAGGCGTGCCCGGGCCTAAGCTCAACGTAGCCATTACCGTCCTGCCCGACGGCCAGGTGGTCTTTGGCGACCTTCCTGCTGATTTGGCTGAGGTTGCCTTGATTCTGGCCGGAGCGCCCGGGCCAGACAAGCCGCCTTGGGGGGCCCACGACGCCGGCGAGCCAGCGCAGCTGCCAAGCCAGCCTGACCGCCGAGACACCGATCAGCCCGTCGATTCGCCAGATCGCCCGCGGCAGGTGTAGAATCGCCGGTTGGCTGACGGCGGTGGCCGGGAACTGAAGCTGAAGCCCGGCTCATGCGTCCCAGGTGCACAGATGGCCGCGAGGCTGGAGGAACGATCGGGTGATGCGGCTCTGTCCCAAGTGCGGCAAGAAAAGCCAGGAGGCGCGCTGCCCTGACGACGGCACCGCCACGCTGGTCTTGGCGCAGAACCCCGACGCCAAGCTCACCGAGGGCACCGAAGTCAACGGCCGCTACCGCATCGGCCGGATGATTGGCCAGGGCGGCTTTGGTGCCGTATACCGCGCCAAGAACCTTGCGACCGATCAGGACATTGCCATCAAGCTGCTGGCGGTGTCGCTGGACTCCGACGACTCGGACATGATCCAGCGCTTTTTTGCCGAAGCCCAGGTCACGGCCTCGCTCAAGCATCCAAATACCATTCGCGTTTTCGATTTCGGCCAGACCGAAGGCGGCGCGCTGTACATCGCCATGGAACTGCTGACCGGCCGCGCCCTCAATGAAGAGCTGCGCGAGCGGATCAGCACCCAGACCTACTTTCAAGAGCAGGAAATCATCACGATTGGCGCGCAGATCCTGCGCTCCTTGGCCGAGGCGCACACCTCCAACCTGGTGCACCGCGATCTCAAGCCGCACAACATCTTTCTGCATGAGGTCGAAGGCGACGATGCGGTGGTCAAGGTGCTGGACTTTGGCATCGCCAAGCGCCTGGGCTCCAACTTGACGGGCACCGGCAAGGCCTTTGGCACGCCCACCTACATGAGCCCAGAGCAGGCCCAGAACAAGAGCCTGGATCGGCGCAGTGACCTATATTCGCTGGGTTGCGTGTTATTTCAGCTGGCTGCGGGCCGCCCCCCCTATGACGGCGAAAATCCCCTTTCGGTGCTGCTGTCTCACGTGGCCGACCCGATCCCGGACCTGCGCAAGCTGTCTTTGGTGCCGCTGTCAGAGGCGTTTGTCCGCGTCATCGAAAGGGCCATGGCCAAGAACCCCGACGACCGCTTCGCCACCGCCATGGAGATGCGCCAGGGGCTGGAAGGCTGCCGCGGGGCGCCGCGGATGGACCCCACCCGGTCCCTCAAAGCGGCCGCCGCCACCGCAATGGTCGCCCCCGCAGAATTGGATGGCGCGACCGATGGCTACGATGCCCTGCGTGTCGAGGCCCGCACAGCCGCGTATCAGATGCCGGCCCAGCTGGGCGCTGGCTCTCTGCAGGGCCTGTCTAGCGCGCCGCCGCTGTCGCCGCCGCCAGCGGCCATGCCTTTGGCTGACGGGGCTGCCCAAGCGCCGCCGACGCCCGCAGCGAGCTCGGCAGGCCTGACCGTGCCGCCGCCCCCCCAGGGCAGAGCGCCGACGCCGCTGACGGGCTCAGAGCCGGTCCTGGCGCCTGGAGCCATCGCCGCCTATCCGACTGCGCCTGTCGATGGGGATGACGACTCGTCGCTGCCTGCCAAGCGCTCTGGGGCGATGATCGCGGCGATCTTGGCTATCCTGGCCGCCGCCGCCGCCGCCGTTGTCTGGCTGGCCACCGGTGGCCTGAGTGGCGCCGAAGCCCCCGCTGGCGCCGAAAGCCAGGCTGGGGTGGCTGGTGTGGGGGTGGCTGGTGTGGGTGCCGCTGGTGTGGGAGAGGCTGCTTCAGCGGCGCCGCAAAATCTTCAGGTCGCAGGCGTTGCCGGGGCAGCCGCAGCCGCGGCCCAGGCCGCCGACGCCGCCGGCAGTGGTGCTGTGGCTGGCGGTGCGACCGGTGCAGGCGACGCGGCCGCCGGACTGGCGCCTGGGGCCAAGCTCGGCCCGGTGCAGGTCGAGGTGGCCACGGAGCCGCCTGGCGCGCACATCTCGGTTGGCGGTGTGGACAAAGGACTTTCTCCGGTAGCGATTACCGTAGCAGGCGATGAGAGCCTGACCGTGGTCCTGCGTCTGGACGGCTATGCCGAGAAAGAAGTGGCGATCGACCGCAAGGCCGCACCGCAGACCAAGATCGCCCTGCGCAAGCTGGAGCCAACCGAGGGCAAGCTCGGCGACAGCAAGGGCCCTGGCGGCAAGTCGGGCGGCAAGTCCGGCGGCAAGTCCGGCGGCTCCAAGACCAATGGCAGCAAAGAGAACTCCAGCGCTCTAGAAGAGCGGCTGTAGCGCAGCCATGCAGCGCGGTGGGCCCCCAGCCACTAAAGAATCTGGCCCGCAGGAGGATGGCAGCGCCATGGCAGACGTTCTGGAAAGCTTGACCATTGTCGTGCCCGCGTACAACGAATCGGCGCGGATCGGCGCGACCCTGGACCAGATGCTGGCCTGGCTGGACGAGCACGCCCCAACCGCGCGGATCGTGGTGGTGGATGACGGCTCGCGCGATGACACCACCGCCGTAGTCCAGCGCCGGGCGGCCAGCGAACCGCGGCTGCAGGTAGAGCGCCTACCGGTCAACCGCGGCAAGGGCGCCGCCGTGCGCCGCGGCGTCGAATTGGCCCACAGCGACTGGGTGCTGTTCTCTGACGCGGACTTGTCTACGCCGATTGGCGAATTGCTCAAGCTGCGCCAAGCCATCCTGGCGGGGGCCGATGTGGCCATTGCCTCGCGCGACCGCCCAGATAGCGACATTACCCGCCACCAGCCGGCGTACCGCGAAGCCATGGGCCGCACTTTCAACACCTTGGTGCGGGCGATGGCGTTGCCGGGCTTCTCTGACACCCAGTGCGGCTTCAAGCTCTTCTCTGCCGAGGCCGCCAAGCGCTGCTTTGGCCGCATGACGATCGAGCGCTTTGCCTTTGATGTCGAGGTCTTGTACGTGGCGCGCAAGCTCGGCTACCGCATTGCTGAAGTGGGAGTGCGCTGGGTCAACGACGAGCGCACCACCGTCAGCCCGGTGCGCGATGCCTCCAGAATGCTGTTTGACATTGCCAAGATCCGCTACCGCCACCGCGGGATTGGCTAGAGGCGGCCGGCCGTTGACCCACCGCCAGCGGGCGCTCAGGCCTAGGCTGCGGCCTTGCTCGGCCGGATCTTTTGGACCACCGACCAGACGCCAACCAGCAGCAGCCCCAGGACCACGCCAGCGGTGAGGTTGACTGCCGACGGCAGCAGCGCGCCCGCAACGGCCGACGCACCGCCCTGCTGCGCAAAGGCCTGGGCCTGGGCGGCGATCCACGGCTCGGCGCCCGGCGTCCCATGGCTGACAATGCCGCCGCCGACCAGGAACATCGCTAGGGTGCCGGCGATGCCCAGAGTCTTCATCAGCAGCGGCGCGCCGCGCACCAGACCGCGGCCAAGCCTGCGGGCCAGCCGCGCTGAGGCGGTGGTGCCGGTCCGCTGGGCCAGGTACAGCCCCGCATCGTCCAGCTTGACGATCCCAGCCACCAGGCCATAGACCCCAATGGTCATCATCACCGCCGTACCAGCCAGCACCGCCACTTGGGTGGCAAAGGAGGCTTCGGCCACAATGC
This sequence comes from uncultured Myxococcales bacterium, assembly GCA_903919145.1. GTDB lineage: Bacteria > Myxococcota_A > UBA9042 > UBA9042 > UBA9042 > SXRM01. The sequence continues at coordinate 56,620 of CAIXGW010000036.1, read as the reverse complement.
CCAAGGTAATGGCGACAATTTCAGCCGACAGGATGAAGTCGGTTCTTACCGCGCCCTTGATCTTGGACTTCTCTAGCGCCAGCAGCTCCTGGCCGGACAGCACTGGCAATGGCGCAACCGCTTCCTCGCGGTGGTCGCGCGGATGCATCAGCCGATGGACCACCTTTTCGGCCCCTTCAAAGCACAGAAAAGCACCGCCCATCATCAGCAAAGGCGTCACCGCCCAGTGCGCCAGGGCGCTGATGGCCAGCGCGGCGGGAACCAGGATCGCCTTGTTGAGCATGGAGCCCTTGGCCACCGCCCACACCACAGGCAGCTCGCGGTCGGCGTGGATGCCCGCCACCTGCTGGGCATTGAGGGCCAGGTCATCGCCAAGTACGCCCGCCGTCTTCTTGGAGGCGATCTTGGTCAGGACGGCGACGTCGTCCAGGATCGTGGCGATGTCGTCGATGAGTGCGAGCAGACTGGTCCCGGCCATGAGTGTCTCCAGCCCGTGGTGGGCGGCGAGTTGCGCATTGTGCCTTGCCCGGCGCGGCGCGTCGACCAACGGGCCGCTGCGGAGATCTGTGGAGATCTATTGCGGGGCACCCAATGTTATCTGCTTGGAATAACTCGCATCTACACGGAAACCCCTACTGTGGACGGGCGGCTTCGCGCTCGGCGGGCAGTGCAGGACGGCCGGCAATCCGCACAAGGCAGTGGCGCAGGTCGGCCGTGCAACCCAGGCGCTGGCCGTGGTCGGCCAGGACGCGATCGATGCGGTCGCTCGGCGGCTCTGGCAGCAGCACCAAGCGGGCGACGTGAGCAGCAACGTATTGGCCCTGCTCGACCGATTTTGCCAGCGGCTTCAAGGCATTGGCCAGATCGTTGCCGCCGCGCTGGCTGGGCAGGATCGCCGTCGGCTCGCCAAACCGCTGCAGCAAGGCCAGATCCGCTGGGCCAAGCACCGCGCCGCGCAGCTGTTCGGCCGACGTCAGCACCCCCGGAATCCGCCCAAGCAGGGCTCTGCGGTCGGCACTGGCAAGCCACAGGTCGGCGCCCAGCAGCAGCGCCAGGCTGGCTACCCAGATGACCGCGCCGCCGCGATGGCCGATGTACAACAAACCTTTGAGCCTCCAGCTAAATCCTACGCCAGCCAGGACGCACAGCAGCGGCGCCACCACGACCAATCCATCCAAAGCTCCCGGCAGCGGCGCACCGGCGATCGCCAGAACCAGCAGCCATGCCAGGGTCACCACCGCCAGCCCTGCCAGCGGCGACGCGCGGCCAGCCTGCCCCAACCCGCGCTGCAGCGGGCCAATCGACAGCCACAGCAGGGCCAGCGGCGTCTGCGCCACCAGCGCCACCCACGCCCCCAGCAGCGGCAATTCGGAGGCGCCGCCCAGCGCCAGCACGTCTTCGGGCCGACGCAGCACCGCGAATTGCGCCGTCCCCCAGGGCTTGATCCCGGCAGGCGCCAGCAGCGCCAGCAGCACGCCGACCGCCCACAGCGCGCCGGCCAGCCACGGCAGCCAGCGGGCGCCGGTGGGAAAATCGGGGCGGTCGACCTCGCCAGAGAGGCCGTCGCTCAGGCCCCGGTCCGGCGGCTCCAAAGGCAACAACATGGCGCCCAGCAGCAGCAGCGCCGCCAGCAGGCCCAGCGGATGAACCGCCGCCGTCAGCGCCGCCGCAGAGCCCAGGCCCAGCGCCGCACGGCGCGGCGACCGCCGCTGGCCGACCACGGCCCAGGCCGCCGCTAGGGCCGCCACAGCCAGCACCGACTCTGCGGACCAATTCAGCAGCGCCTGCCGCGCTGGGGGCCACACCAGGGCCAGCGCCAGCGCCGGAACCGCCGTCCGCGCCCCACCCAGCGACCACGCCAGCCGCCCGAGCAGATACAAGCCAACGCTGCCCAGCGCCGTCTGCAGCCACTGCAGGGCCCACAGCGGCTCTGCGCGCACGCCGGCTGGCAACAGCAGCAGGACCCGCCGCAAAAGCACAGGCCACGCGCCATCGGTCACCGCCGAGCCGCTGCCGACCAGGCCCTGCAGCGTGGGCGCCGCGGAGGCCGCTACCTGCAGCCCCGGCGCCAGCAGCAGGGCCACCGCCAGCAGGGCCGCCAGCAGACACAGAATTTCGACGATCGCCCCAGTCACCAGTGACCGCAGCCGCGGCGTGGCCATGGGGTCCGCAGCCAGGCCGGAAACCGTCCACTGGGTAGGCGTGCTCATCGGGCCTCCGGGTGGGCGACGCCGCCAGGGCGTTCGCCGCGCATGCGCACATCCAGGCAGGCCATGCGCAAGGTGTGGTCGGTGGTAGAGATCTCCAAGCGCAGATCGGCACGCCCTTCTCCCACCGGGATTTCCTTGACCAATTGCGCAAAATCGCTGGCATCGCGGCTCTGCAGCTCAGCCATCAGATCGGCACCCAGCCAGACCTTGAGGTGCACCGGCGCGCCTGCGGGAGCGGCGTCCACCAGGCCCAGCTGGACCTGCAATTCTCTACCCACTGCGGCTTTTTCCCAGCGCAGCTCTGCCGTGGCTCCGGCCGCCACGGGATGCGCCCAGGTGCAGCGGCGCGCGACGCCAGCCGTAATGCCGCCATAGGGGCCAACAAAGGCCCAAGGTTCATCGCCGCAGGCAAACCGCTGATCGCCGCTGCGCCAGCTGCAGGGCTTGACCGCGTCGCGCTGGCGCACGCTGGCCTTGGCCTTGGGCAGGTCGCGCTCCAGGTCAAACGTCGCAGCAGAGACTCGCGGCTGGTACGGCTGTTGCGGGCCAAACCACCAAGCGACAACGGCCCCGACCAGCGCCGCCAGCCACCAGGCCGTCAGCGAGGGCGGCAGCAAGCCAGCGGCATCTTGGACCTGCGCGGCCGTGGGCGGCGGCTGGATCTGGGGGGTCTGGGCAAAGGCAGTGGGCACGGTACCTCCTGACAGGAGCGCAGAATCTTGGGCCGGCGTTTGCCGATATTGACACAAACCGTTGGAAGGACCCGCCATCTGGACAGGCTGCCGGCAAGCCCCCGCTACACGCAGGGCAGGGCTGGCGTGGCCTCCCAGGCCAACCGCTGGCAGCTGGGACGCCAGCCGCCTCGCCAGCCGCGGGCGTACTGTACCCAGAGTTGGACCGCGCTCATAGGTCGCTTTTCAAGGGCGCTGCCGATCCTCGGCGACCAGTGGACCGTGCGTTGGGCCCTCTGGCCACGGCGGCGGCTGGTGGTCCATCCGGCGGCACCTGCCCGCAGGCTGTGATCGCTGTTTCTCTTTGGGCCAGGCTGGGCCCTGGCAGCTGAGGCGGCTGCGGCGCCCCGGGGCCTACTGCGGTTGCGCTGATCGGTTGAGGGCCTTATGCTGGCCCAGCTCCGCGGATTCGCTGCGGCGCTAGAGGAAGCCGGTGTGACTCCGGCGCTGGCCCGCAACCGTGTGCGCTGACAGCTGTTTTTCGTTCATCGGCGCTGACGCGTCGCTGCAGCGGAGACCCGGGGCTGGCAGCGCGAGTCGGGAACTCTCTGATTGCACGCTCCCTCGTGGAAAGGGGAGAGGTCTGCGCAGGGCCCTCTGCCGCCGATTCTGACGCCGCTGCGCCAGCTGTCGGTCGCCCCGGAGCCCAGCGCCTGCCCCCATTTTCCCAGGGCCTGCGTCAGAGACCCCCATCATCCGGGTTTCCGCAGGGATCTGTGCGATGAAACTGTTTGAAAATCGCGAAAAGACAACGCAACAGGACCCCACGCGGAGCAGTCCGACGCAGCCGCTAGGGGCGGCGCCACTCTTGCCGATGCGGACCGGCAGGGCCCCAACCGCCATGTGGAGGGCGACCCGCACAAACTGCCTTGCTATCGCTAGCTTTTTTGCGATCGCCGGCACGGGCTGCGACAGCGAGTCCTCTACCCCCGCCAACGCCAGCGACACCACCAGCGCCCAGGACGGCGCGGACTCTGGGGCCGGCGCTGCGATCGAGCTCTTGGGCACCTGGACCACCAACTTTGGCAGCGAAGAGACCATCGCCGCCGACAAGTGGGGCCCACAGAAGATCGCGTCTTTCGACAACGCCGCCAACGTCGCCTACACCCAGAACCCACCCGATGACAAGTATGGCCCCAACAAGTTCAGCAAGCAGGTGTGGACCGAGCCAAAGGCCAACGTTTTCTACTACTGCACGGTAGACTATGGCAAAGATTCCATTGACCTGGCCAAGGCCAGCACCTTGGTTGCCAACGACAAGGACCTGGACAAGGCCGGCTGCGGCGGCTTTGGCTGGACCAAGATGACCAAGAAGCCGTAGATGAAAGCGCTCTCTCAGCTGGGCGGCCGCGGGGTAAGGCTGGCGGTGGCGGGCTTGGCGGCCCTGCCTGCCATTGCCTTGCCGGGATGCGACAGTGAATACGGGGGGCCACCCAATGTTAAGTCACTGGATTTATTTGCAGATCGCGTGGTAAGCTTTGCGCCTGGGCCCAACGCTGGCTTTGGGGCCGACAAGCTGCCCGCCGTGGTCCTGGGAGCACCCCAGGGCGGCGGGGCCACAGCGGGAGGTCTGGACGTGGTCTCGCTGGGCCAAGGCGGCACCATCGTGGTGGCGCTGGATGACCAGCCGCTGGTGGACGGCCCAGGAGCGGATCTGCTGGTGTTTGAGAATGCCTTTGCGGGGTTCAGCGAAACCGGCCGGGTGGCGATCAGCGCCGATGGCGTCACCTGGCACGAGTGGCCGTGCCACGCCGAGCTGGCCCCAGACTATCCGGGCTGCGCGGGGGTGACTCCCGTCTTCTCGGCGCCGGGCAACGGGATTTCGCCAGTGGATGTCGCGCTGGCCGGGGGCGACGCGTTTGACCTGCAGGCGCTTGGCGCCATAGGCCCTGGGCCGTGGCGACTGGTGAGGATCACCGACTCCGGGCTCAACCAATACCAGGGTAGCTCGGGCGGCTTTGACCTGGACGCGGTGGCGGTGATCCATCACCCTTGACGGGCGCAGCAGGGCCGGCGCAGAAGCCTTGGGCCTTCCGCCGGGCTCCTACCGATGCCAAGGCCCCACCCTCTTGGCCCCAGGAGTCCGATGACCGCCGCCCTGCCCTCTGAACGCCCTGGTCGCCGGCGCGCCGCCTGGGTTCTGGCCCTGGGTTTGGCAGCCGCGGGGCTCTCTGCAGCCATCGCCCTGCGCCAAACCCCTCACCAGCACACCGATCTGGCGGGCCGCGGTGCCCCCGAGTTCACCCTGCCGCTGCTGCGCCTGGACAGCGGGGGTCCCACGCAATTGCGCATTGGCCCACAGGACCTTCGGGGTCGGCCACTGCTGCTGCACTTCTGGGCGCCGTCGTGCGCGCCGTGCGTCCAGGAACTGCCGCGCTGGCAAGCGCTGTGGCAACGCGAGAAAGACGGCCAGGGCCTGCAGATCCTGACCGTCGCCGGCGACGAATCGCTAGACGCCATCGCGTTTCTGCGCAAACACGGCTACACCTTTCCAACGGTCCACGACGCCACCGGCTTGGCCCATCGCGCTTGGGGTGTCGATGGCATTCCCTTCAGCGCCGCGATTTCGGCCAGCGGCCAAGTGGTCGGGGCCGTCGAAGGCCCGCTGTCAGAGCAGGGGCTGGCAGACCTGGCACGGCAGGCCCAAGCCGCTACCGCCAGCCCGTGATCGCCGCCAAGCCCCACAGCCGCCAGTTCGCTTCGGGTTGCACCTAGCTATGGCTGCCAGACTCGGCGGATGACCGCTGGATCGTTGCCCACAAGCTAGCATTTCTTTAAGCACTTTGCCGTCAGCCCCCGGTCGCTCCAACTGAGGCGACTTCCTAGCCGCAGTCTGAAGGTTCTTCCGGCAGACTCCCAGGCGCCGACGGGCCATCTCTATCGCCCAAGGCCACCGGGAGCTTTTCCGGCTTCTGGTAGGCCAAAAAGGCGCGCAGAAGCTCGGCGGCCTGCACGGGCCGGCCGGCGCCGCGGAGCAGTTCCACTACACACTCGGCCGTGCACAGCCCGTCTTCCTTCTGGTTTTTGCGCAGGTTGTAGCGAGAGGGCGCCTGAGGCTGCAGGCTGACGCGGCGCAGGTGGTGCAGGTACGGGCTGCGCTGGTAGATCTTGCGCGCAGTGAGCCACGTACCGTCTATGACAACAAACTGTCTAATATCAGACAGATCCTGACCTTGCTCCTGAGCCGGACCGGGATAGACCAGCGCCACTCCTCCCGCCGCAATCTCCGCCAGCAGCTGCGCTGGCGGGTCCATGCGCTGCCAGTGAATCCGCTCAGCCTGCGAGCCCAGCACCTGCGCCACCACCTGACCGGTGTTGGAGCGCTTGCCAAACTCCTTGCCGTGGGTCAGCAGTGTAATCTTGATCGTTTCCGCCACCCGCTTTTCAGCCACCCGCTCTTCTGCCATGCGCTAGGACCGCGCGCCGGGCTGCTTGGCCGGCATCGTCGTGGCATGGACAGCCGTGGCGGTGGGCTGCAGAGGCCCCAGCAGCGAGCTGGTGGCCAGTTCGCGCTCGGCGCGGCGCAGCTCGGCCTCGGCGCCGATCTCTTGAAAGATTCGCACTGCCCGCCGCAGGTACTCCAGGCGACGCGCCGGCAGGGCTTTGGCCGCGTCATACAGGGCCACGGCGGTCTCCCAGCGATTGGGGGTGCGCTCCAGCACCTCAATGGCCTTGCGGAAGACCGGCTCGGCCGCGCTGGGCCCCTTGACCAGCGCCAGATAGCGGGCGCGGATCCGCAGCGCCGGCCCCACCAGATAGGGGTAGTTCTTGCCCAGGCGCCCAGGCACTTGATAGCCCTTGCGGGCGATCTTGAGCAGAGTCGGGCGCCCCGCCGACTTGGCGCCATTTTCCAGCGCAAACAGCGCCGCTTCTGCAGCCGCGACCCATGCCGCCTGCAAGAACGGAACCTGCACCAAATAGCGCGACACCGCCTCGCGGGTGCGGATGGCCAGACCGGCCGACCGTTCTACCTGACCTTCGCGCACTGCGATGGTCGCCATCAGCTGCAGCGTGGCGACCGTGTTGGCCAAGTCGCGCACGCGGGCCGATAGCTCCAGCGCCTCATTGTGGTGCAGCGCCACTTCCTGCGCAGCCAGCTCGCCCAACAGATAGCGGCAAAACGGCGTCCAGGTCTTGGCCCACGCTTGATGCATGAGCGCGTTGATCTGGATGCCGGTCAGGCCCATCTCTTCATAGAGGGGGATAGCGCCGCGGAAATCGGACACCAGCAGTCGGGTCGTGCCGGTGAGCATGAGACCGGTCTGCAGCTCCCACATCTCTCCGACTTCCTTAAAGATCTGGATGGCCTCGCGCAGAGTCCTCTCGGCTCTGGGCAGGTCGTTCTGGAACATCGCGTTGGTGCCCAGCCGCAGCACCGCCACGCCTTCTGCCACCGGATCGCCTGCGCTGCGGGCCAGATACACGGCCTCTTCGCACCAGCGGGCGGACCTCTCCAGCATGCCCAGGCCAACCAGGATGACGCCGTAAAAGCTCCACGCCAGCGCCCGATCGCCGTCTCTGGGCAGCTTGCGGGCCAAGTTGACCGCATACATCCCCGCCCAGGTCACGCGCAACACGTCGACAAAGTAGTAAATGCGGATCAGCGCAAACATGGTGTCGGCGCGCTTTTGCAGAGTGGAATCGCCTCGCAGCCCATCTGCAGAGAGCTGTGCCTGCCGCGGCCGGGCCAACGTGGTGTGCCATTGGTGCAGCAGGTACTGGCCGGCCGTCTGCAGCACCAGGGTCAGGGTGCTCTTGGGCGGCGCCTGGCCGTAGAACCGCAGCGCCGTCTCCAACTCTTCGATCGCTCGGTCGGACTCGCCCATCTCTTGATAGACCTGGCCCAGACCCACGTGGATGTCCGCTTGGGCGACCTTGGTGGTGGCGCGCTGCAGGCACTCGCCCAGCAGCTGGGCAGCCCGCTGGTACATGCCCGCTTGGCGCGCGGCCTGGGCGGTTTCTTCTTCGACCTGCACCCGCAGCTGCGCTGAGGCGGCATCGCTGCGCTTGGCCAGGATCGTCAGTGCGGTCTCAAAGTCGCGCACGGCATCGTGATTGGCGTGGACGGCGTGGGCTTTGCGAGCAGCCTGCAGGGTGTAGCCCAGAGCCTGATCTTCGTCTCCAGCGCCCAACCAGTGATAGGCCAGGCCATCGACATCTTCGACGCCGCCCTGAGCCACCCCGTCCTGGGTCAGCACCGCCGCCCAGCTGGCGTGGATGTCGCGCAGCGTGACCGGATCGATGCCGCGAATCACCAGCTCTCTCACGCGGTTGTGAAAGGTCTCTACCGTGTCGCGGTCGTCATCGCCGGCTGTGCGCACAAAGTGGGAGGAGCGCATGCGCAGCAGGATCGCCCGGGCATCGCGGTCCAGCCGGGCTGCCTCGACGGCTAGCTGCTGGGCAATGGGCCGACCGGCCACGGCGATCACTTGCAGCAGTCGCAGCGCCGGCGGGCTGAGTTGGGCGACGCGCGCGCCGATCACATAGTCCAGCGAGACCTGCCGAGTGGTCGAGGTGCCCGACCCCACCGCCACCCGATCGTCGCGGTAGCGCACCAATTCCACCACAAACAGCGGGCTTCCCTGGGCCTCCCTGGCGATCACCTGCACCCGCTCTTCGTCTACGGGTGCGCCACCGCTCAGCTTGCTGCCGCCGGCCATCATCGTGCGCGCCAAGTCGCAGCTGTCCTGCTCGGTCATCGGCCCAACGGCGACCTCGCGCGCGTCAAAACCGTTGGCATTGGGTGGAGCTAGCTTGCGCACGCCAAGGAGAGTTGGCGACACCGCCCGCTCTTCCGCCCGGTAGGTCAGCTCAAGCAGGATCGGCGGCGCGTCCGGCGGCTCCAACAAGCTGGCGAGCAGCTCAACAGAGTCGGGATCGCCCCACTGCAGGTCGTCGATCACCAGCACCAGGGGCCAGTGCTGGGTGATCCGCCTGAGCAATTGCTTGAGCACGGCAAAGGCGCGCCGGCGCAGACCGCGCTTGTCTAGGGACTCGGCCTCGCGCAATTCGGGGGCCTTGGCCACGGCTTCGACACGGCAGAGCACCGGAAAAACCTGCGCCAAGGCGCTGATCTCTCGGGGCAACAGCTCCGCCACTTCGCCGCGATCGCGCTGCAGCAGCCAGCGGGTCAGTCCGTCGATCAGCGCGTCGAGCGCCTTGTAGGGCACCGCCTCGCGCTCGTGGCAGCGCCCTTGTAACACCACAGGATTGCGGGGATCCTTGCACAGACGCGCCACGTGCTCTCTGACCAGCGCGGACTTGCCGCCGCCTGGCGCGCCAACCACGTGGACCACGACCGGCAGTGGAACGCCGAGGCGGCCGGGCGTCAGGCTGGCGTCAAAGGCCGCGGCCAGGGTCTGCAGCTCCTGGGCACGCCCCAAGAACGGCGGATCATCCAGGTCAACCGGTCGAAGGGCGGTCTCTCTGTCTTCCTGGACCCCCAGGATCTGCAGGATCTCTTCTTCGCCGGGCCGTTCCGCCGGTTCAAAGGCCAACAGCCGCATGGCCAGTTGCGACAGCACCTCGGGCGCCTGCGGATTGAGGTCGGTCGGTCGCAGCCGCGGGCCGGCGCGCTTGGCTTCCACCAGCTGAAACCAAGTGCCGTGAAAGGGCAACTGCCCGGTCAGCGCCTCGTAGAGCATCACCCCCACCGCGTACCAATCGGCGGCGGGCCCGGTCGGCTTGCCCATGGCTTGCTCTGGGGCCATGTAGGCGGGGGTGCCGCTGATGATGTTGTCGTGGTGCGACTCGCGCTTGCGGGCGGCGGTGTCGCGGACCAGGCCAAAGTCGAGCAGCACCAACCGCTCACTGGCGTCCACCATCGCGTTGGACGGCTTGATGTCGCGGTGCAGCTTGCCAGCGCTGTGGATCGCCCGCACGCCCAATGCCAGCTGGCGCATCGCCGTCGCCAGCCGCAGCGGATCGGCCGCTCGCCGCCGCACCAGGGCCACCGGTTGCGGTTGGCCTTTGCCGGTTAGCTGGCTGGCCTCGGCCGAGTCCACGTCCACGGTCATCTCGTCGATGCTGGAGACAGTGTCTCCGCTCTGAAGCTCTTGCCAGCTCTGCTCTGCCAATTCGCCAGCAGAGCCGCGGACCCAGTCGAGCAGGTCGCTGCCTTCGACCAGCTCCATTGTAAAGAACCACACCGCCCCGGCGGACACCAGATCGTACAGGCCCACCAGGTTGGGATGGCTGACGTCGGCCAGCGAGCGGAACTCTGCCTTGAGGCGGTAGATTCCGTCGGCGTTGATGCTGGACAGCACCTTGAGAGCCACGTCCATGCGCTTGTGGCGGTCCCAGGCGTGGTACACAACGCCCATGCCGCCTGACCCGAGGCGGCGCCGCACCTCGTAGCGCTCAGTTCCTTGGAATTCCTCAGCGTGCGACAAGGAGGGTCCCTAGAGGCGCTCAGCGGGCGCCCGCAGGGAGTCTAGTCGTGCCCTGCTGTTGGGGCAATCTTTTGCGGGTGTGGCCCAAAAATCGGACGCTCTTGCGCAATTGGACGGCGCTGCGGCATCCCCTGGCACCCACGCCGCAACGACTGGTGCCCCTAGCCGCCAGCGGCGCCCGGCTGGCCAGGGCTGTGGCAGACCCGACTCCACCGCGCCAACCTGGGGGGGCAATGCCTCAAGCCGGCCAGCAGTGAACTGGGGCCCGGCCGGGGTCGGGCTGGTCAGAAAGAATAGGCGACCCCACCGCCCCAGTACGGCAGCGTGCGCACACCGCCTTGCAGGGTGATGGCGAGCTCTGGCGTGACCCGCCACTCTAGCCCGGTCATGGCGTGTACCGACGGCAACACTGGCGGAATCCACACTTCTTTGCGCCCCACCTGCTGCCAGTGGGGGCACTTGGCCGCCTGCGCCGCCGTGCAGTTGGGCAGGGTCTCGGTCTGCTCGACTGAGCCGGGAATCAGGCTCATCCCCAGACCGGCTCGCAGCGTCCAACCCAGCCAGTCGGTCAGGGGCACGCGATACAGGTAGTCCGCGCCCAAATCGATCGCGACGGCCCCCACGGTGGTGTAGAGCGGCGCCGGCGATCCGGTAGACGAATACCAGTTCTGGTCGGGCACCAGTGGCGCCAGGAGACCGCCGCGCCAGATCACCCACGACCGATCGGAAAGCGCCATCCGATAGCCCGCGTCGATGGCCAGCCCCTGTAGTTCTGGGTGGCGATCGCGCACACCCTGCCCGACTTCGCTCAGCCTCTGCACGGCGCGCAGCACACCCTCAGGGGCCCAGGCATAACCAATGCGAAATTCGACACCTGAGCGAGCCACAGCCGCCGGACGGCGCGGCTTGGCAGTCTCTGCGGGGGCAACCGCGACGGCAGCGGCGGCGGGCTTGTCGGCGGCGGTCTTGGTCAGCCGCGGCAACGGCAATTTGGCAGTCGCAGGAGGTCCCGCCTCGCCCGATACGCTGATCTTGCGACCATCTTCAGAGACTTCTAGCGGCGTTGGCGGCGGACCAGCGACCGACTGCCCAGCGGCAGTCCTAGAACTGACCGTGCCGATCACCGGCAAGATCGCCAGCAAGGTCGATGCCAGCAGCGGCCAAAGCCCTTCCCGCCTATGCAACTGCTTGGCCCTCATGGCGCTCGCTCCCGGCTGCGGCTGTGTTGAACCGACGCAGACGTGACGGTATCGCGCCAGCCCATTCTTGGCAATCGCCGCCCAATCGGCCAAACTGAGAAATGCGCCCCGTGGTCGGGGCGGAGTGCAACGCGGGCATGCGCTACCCGTTCCTGATTCTCGACCTCAACGGCACGCTCGTCGACACGTTTGACGACCTGACCGACGCCCTGAACGATCAACTGCAGGCTATTGGCCGGCCGAAGTTGACCGTCGAGCAGGTGCGCCAATGGCCCGGAGAGAACCTGCGCGTGATTCTGCGATCGGCCCTGGCCCTGACCGGCCCGGTGCCAACGGACCTGGAAATCAGCGAGCGCCTGCCCGAGTTCCGAACCGAGTACGAAAAACACCTGGGAGCCAGGGCCTATCTCTATGACGGAGTGCCCGAAGTGCTGCAAGAGCTCAGCGACGCCGGGGTGCACATGGCCGTGCTGACCAACAAACCCCTCAACCCATCGCTCAAGCTGCTGCAGCAGATGGGCATCGCCGGGCGTTTCCAGTACCTGCTGGCAGGCGATGGCGACGTGCCACGCAAGCCCGACCCAGAAGGCCTTCTAACCCTTGTGCACCAGCTGAGCGGCCAAGCCGACGCCCGCGACCGCGCCCTCATGGTCGGCAGTTCCTGGATTGACCTGCACACGGCTCGCAACGCTGGCGTGCGCTGTGCCCTGGTCGATCAAGACCACAGCCGCGCCGTCCACGCCATGGGAGCAGACTACGTGCTGGACGGAATCAGCCGGCTCGCGCGGCTGGCCCTGGGCACTCGCCCTTCAGGAACCTGGCCAATTCCTGAGTAATCTCGGCAAAATAACATAGGGTCAGGTGTGCAAGAGCCAGACCGGTGGGTTGCGCGGGGCACCGGTCGCTCACGGCGGCTGGCGCTGCGGCCAAGTGCTGGCATCTGACCGTGCCTTGGGCGAGGTCGACAGGCTGGAGCGCCCACCCCTGCACATCCGGCAGTCGGAATACGGCCAATTCCACAGTAATCTCAGGAAAATAACATAGGGTCAGGTGCACACACTCAGCAGCTACTGGGCGATGTAGCGGTTGCCGGACCACACGGACCGAAAGGTCTGCTTGGCGCGTTTGGGCAGCTTGCCCAGCGTCGTTTCGGTGTCGCACTGAATGGCGATGGGACCGGGCTCTTGGCCGGTGGCGTCCAGCTGCGGCGCCTGACACACCTCTGACTGATTGACGGTGGGGTCGGTGCGCGACTTGAAGGTGGTCGAGGTCCGCTCCCACAGCGCCCGCGCCTCTGTATCGCCTTGGGTTTTTCCGTACAAGCCCCACAGGATGCTCTGCTCGCTGCCGCCGCCCTTGCTGTCGTAGCGGATCTGCTCCAGGCGCACCTGCCAGGCTTCCATGGCCTTGGAGAGCGGCGCGCGAACCAGCTGAGCGCCCTTGGTGGAGCCCCCCGGGCACACCGAAAGACGCATTTTTGCGTCGATTTTTCCAGGCGCCGATGACCGGCCCGCCAGCTCGACCAGCCAGCAGTTGGGCAGTCCGCCGTCGCGACCGTCATCTAGCCGGACCAACGCAGCGGAGCCACTGCTATGCTCGCGCTCTAGCGGTTCTGCTACGGCAATGACGGTGATGTCACGAAGATTAGCGCTCTCTGCTTCTGCCAGAAGCTTGGCCACCGGATGGCCAGCGGCGCTGGGCTTGGCCGCCTGCCCTGGCTGCGGAGCCAGCAGAACCAGAGCCAGCGGCCCGGCCACGTGCAGCAGCGCAGCAGCGCTCATGGACTTTGCTTTCATCACAACTCCACAACCGCGGCACGGCGGCTGGTCTTGAGCCAGGAGGGCTGGCGGCGCAGACAGCCAGCGGGGCCTGATCGCCGGCTAGAGCAAGTTGGCGGCCAGCTCGGCCAGCGGGCTGCGCTCGCCCTTGGTCAAGGTGATGTGACCGGCAATCGCCTGGTCCTTGAAGCACTCGACCACGTAGGTCAGACCGTTGTTGACGCTGTCGAGATAAGGCTGGTCGATCTGGTAGGGGTCACCGGTCAGGATGATCTTGGTGCCGGCGCCGACCCGGGTCAGCACGGTCTTGATCTCCAGCGGCGTGAGGTTCTGAGCCTCGTCGACGATCATGTAGACGCCGGGCAGGCTGCGGCCGCGGATGTAGGTCAGGGGCTCGACCTCAATGATTCCCTGGTCAGAAAGGGTCTCAAAGGTCCAGATTTTCAAGTCCTTGCCGCCGTCTTTGCCGCCGTCTTTGCCACCATCTCGGCCAGAACTGCCGCGACCGCCGCGCGACTGCGAGGTCATGAGGAAGTCAATGTTGTCGTGAATGGGCTGCATCCACGGGTTGAGCTTCTCTTCGACCGAGCCGGGCAGAAAGCCGATGTCGCGACCGAATGGAAAGATCGGCCTAGATACCAAGAGCTTGCGGTAGGTCTCTTTTTCCGTCACTGCCTGCAGGCCGGCCGCCAGCGCCAGCAGGGTCTTGCCAGTGCCGGCTTTTCCGACCAGGGTGCACAGCTGAATGTCTTCGCGCAGCAGCATGTCGATCGCAAACATCTGCTCGCGGTTGCGCGGTCCAACGCCCCATGCGGGCTGCTTGGCGCCGCGCAGATGCTCCAGCCTGCCGTTGACCATGCGGGCGTAGGCAGTTTTGGACGCCAGCCCCTCCGCGGTCAACTGTAGATATTGATTAGGGTAGATCGAGTAGGTCTTGCCCAACTCTTCCTGGCCGATGCTGCCCTCAGCGTAGAGCAGGTCAATGGCATCGGCGGGCACGACCAACTCGGCAGTCCCGGTGTAGAGGTCGCTGACGTCTTGACCCTGGCGGTCATAGTCCACCGCGTGCAGGCCCAGCGCGTCCGAGCGAATGCGCAGGTTGGTGTCCTTGGTGACGAAAACCACCTTGCGGTGAGGCTCTTCGCGGTGCAGAAACAGGGCGCTGGAAAGAATCGCGTCGTCCATCGTGTGCGAGATGGAGAAGTCCTTGGGCAGGTCGGCGCGCTCCATGACCACGCGGACGATGCCGCCATTGGGCAGCGGCACGCCCTCGCGCAGGTTGCCGCTCTCGCGGTAGCCGTCGAGTTCGCGGGCGATGCGCCGGGCGTTGCGGCCAAGTTCACCCTGGTCGCGCTTGAAGGTGTCCATTTCCTCGATCACGTAGATCGGGATGTTGACCACGTTGTCGGCAAAACCGCGAAGGCAGTCGCTGTCGTGCAACAGGACGTTGGTATCCAAGACGAAATTCTTCACAGCAACTCTCCCTGTGGGCAGCCGGTCTGAGCCGGTCGCAGGCGGACTCGCGGTATCGCACGGGCCCGGGACGTGGTCAATCGCGGCCCTTTTGCCCAGTGCAACCGCGGTCAGAGGCAGTAGGTTTTGTCACAATCGTCCAGAGCGGCATTGAGCAATCCGTCGGCCTGCGTGCCCTTGGCCTTGCAGTCGATAATGCACGGCACCGGATCCGCCTGGGAGCAGGTCTTGAGGCAGCTGCGGACCGCCGTGCAGCCGTCACTGAGTTTGCACTGAAGGACCATGCTCTTGCACATCGCACCTTCGCAGGCATCCACGCACTGGACGTATTGGTTGCCTGCCCCGCTGCACTTTTTGCCGATCCAGAAGTCCTTGACGCAAAAGGCCTGCATGCACTGGTCATAGGCGCCAAACACCTCCGCCGCGCTGCCGGGGGCATCCGTCAAGCACTTGACCAGGCAGCTCAGCTCCGTCCCACAGGCAAGCAAGCATACTCCAACGTTTTTGCAACCTTCGGTGGCGGAGCAGGCGTCACTTTGGGCCTTGCACTTGGCGGCAGTGCAGCTGGCGAGGCAGGTCGAGTCGCTGCTCTGGCAAGCTCCGCCGTCTTCCGGGCAATCCTGCAGGCAGGACGCAGGGTTTTCTGCGCTGGAGCACCAGCCGTCGCCACAGGAGTTGGCCAAGCACAATCCGGCGGAGCAGGTCTTGCCGCTGTCGCAGCTGGAGCCTGGAGCGCTGGCGACGTGACCACAACCCTTTGAGGCATCGCATGAATCTACCGTGCACTGGTTGGCGTCTTCGCATTTGAGCTGACCGCCTCCTTTGCACACCCCGGCGATGCAGGTGTCTTCTGCGGTGCAGGCGTTGCCATCCCAGCACGGTGAAGGCCAGGGCTTGTTCTGACAGCCAAGAACCTTGTCGCACGAGTCCTGGGTGCACAGGTTGCCGTCGGTACAAGTCTGCTGGGAGCCCTGGCATTTGCCGCCGCTGCACTGACCGCTGGCGAGGCAGGCGTCACCGGTGCACGGCAGTTTGTTGTCTTTGTGCAGGCATCCTTGCGCTGGGTCGCAGGCGTCGTCGGTACAGGGGTTGGCATCGTCGCAGTCCAGGGCTAGGCCGACGCAGTCACCGCTGGCGTTGCAGCTGTCTTTGGTGGTGCAAGGCTTGCCGTCATCGCAGAGCAGGTCCACCAACACCGGGCTGCTGCACCCCTTGGCGGGCTCGGCGCAGGCGGCGACGGTACAGGGCTTGCCGTCATCTGGGCAGACCACGGCCGCGCCGGTACAAGCGCCCTTCTTGCAGGAATCCTTCTCTGTGCAGTACTTGCCGTCACTACAGGACTGACCGTCGGTGATCGGCTCGTGGGTGCAGCCGGTCTTGGCGGCGCAGGAATCGGTGGTGCAAGGCTGTTTATCGTCGCAGTCCAAGCCCTTGAGCTTGGTGCAAACGCCGGCCGAGCAGTTGGCGGCAACGGTGCAGGCGCTGCCGTCCAGACACGGCACCACGCCGCCGGCGGCAGTGACCGCTGTACTGCTGCAGCCGCTGGAGGAATCGCAACTATCGGTGGTGCAGCCGTTGCCGTCATCACAAGACAGCTGACTGTACTTGCATTTTCCCGCCTTGCAGCGAGGGTCCAGCTTGCAGGCGTCCTGGCCTTGCCCAGTGCAGGTCGCGTCATCGGGCAAGTTCTGGGCCTGGCAAAGCCCTGTCTGCAGCTCGCAGGTGGCTGACTGACAAGCCGTCAGCACCAGATTGCTGCAGTCCAGATCGCTCTTGCACCCCTTGTTTACCGCCTGCGCATCAGAAGGGCCGCCATCGGCAGGTGCCGCGTCGCCCGCGCCGCCATCGATGGTCGCTCCATCCGCGTCGCCGCTGTCAGCCTGCCCACCGTCCGCTACTGCTGCATCGCCAGCCTCGCCGTCCGCCGAGGCTTCCTCGTCGCTTTCGGAAGCGGCGTCCGCGGCTGTGTCGGCAACGGCGCCTTCGCAGCCACCCACCGCCAATGCCGTCAGCAGGGCCGCCCCCAACCACGCGGCGGCCGCGGACCATGAGCTGCGCCCCGCCTTCGCGGCGGCCACGGCAAGACTGCGGCGCGCGACATCCGTGGACAATTCCACATCCCCACAAGGCATTGCCCCTCCCCTTTGCAGACCGTGTCGCACCAATGCGGGCGCGGTACCGTCTGCGCAGTGTATGCACCGCCCTCGGCAACGTCCACAAGGGCGCCCCGGCGAGCGGCAAAGATCTCCGCCCCCGACCCAATGTCAAATCCCTGACATCACATTACTTCCTCCGCGCCGCCCTTCCTGGTCGGCAGCTTGCTTGGCCGGACCTAGTCCACCAAAGGCATTGTCCCTACCAGTGTGTGCGGCGGCAGCTTGAACCTGGGGGCCACCAACCCATCATGGCCCGTACTTGCGCGCGCGTGCCATCGCCGCTTTGCCGCGGCGTACGCTTCGCAAAGCTGAAGGTAGCTTTCCTCATACGCCAACACTTCCAGAAGATTGGACGACAGCAAGTAGGGCATACGCCGGCGCTTGTCTCCACGCTTCTTGGCGTTCGGGCGGCCCTGTTCGTGGGGTTTGCCGGTCTCGGTCTCGCGGACTGGAATCCGCACCTTGTCGTCGACCGTCTCGAGGATTTCTTCTTCTTTATCTGACAGTTGACGTTGGGTCAGGTCCGGAGGCTCAGGCTGCGGACTGGCCAGCAACCGCGTGCCGCGCAGCACATGAAGCGGCGTCCGCGCAACCTCGTCTGCAATCTGTCGGTAGCGCTGCTGCAGTTCGCCGGGGCTCAGGTGCGCCCAGCAAGGCGGCGGACTGATAGGCACTTCGACCCGGGTCGTGTAGGCCTCCTCGGGCTTGGTTCCAGCCTTCAGTTGGCTGTCGCGGTAGCGGCGCGTCCTATCGAACACGAGTCCGACAAGCGGCTTGCCGTCGATCATGAAGTCAGTGCTCGAGATGCCCGGGAACTGGACGGGGTGTTCCACCAACCCGGCCTTGACCGCCTGGCCAAGGATGTAGCGGAGCCGCCGTGAGACCGATACCTCGTCCTGGGCGACTGGGACCCACTTGTTCTCGCTCCAGAACTTGCCCCCAGTGCCAAGCCTGACGTGAGCAAGGCTGGCCACACATCCATGAAAGTACATGAGAAACTTGCAGAACCTGGCCGCCGAGGCAATACCAAACAGTCCGTGGTAGTGGTTGGTCATGAACTGAATGCCAATGATGCTAACGCCGTAGGTCCTGGCCGCCTCATGCAGCAGGCCCAGAACCAGCGACTTGAGCCCTTGATCATTGGGATCAAAGGCAAACACGCCGTTGTTGGTGCGGATCGTGATCTCATGGAGATACTTTGGGTCGTAGTTGCGCACGAGCGTGGCCCGCGAGGTTGGCATGGCTGCGTCAGGCTGCGTGGCCAAAACGGTGGGATTGGCTTTAGAGCGTCGATTCATCGGAAACCTTCCAAGCCGCCGCTTGATGCTGGCGTCATAGAGAGTTCTCGGCGGGCACAGCAAGAAACCGCGGCCAGGGACCGCTGCACCGCGAAAATAGTTGGCGCTGCAGCGGTGCCAAGGAGAGGGACATCCTGGAGGCGACCACCTCAGCGGGCAATTGCTCTTTCTCTAAGCGGCCATAACATTGGGTCAGCCCCCGTTGATCTGGGTCGAGTCCGGTTGATCTGGGTCAGGTCCGGCTGCGGTCAGCGGACGATCGACCAGATCCTGCAGGCGAGGGCCAAAGCGCAGGGGGGCACGCCACGGCAACGGCGCGCCTACCAAGCCAGAGCAAGCGTGACGGGGGCAACCGCGGTCCACCGGCGCAAAGATGGAGCCCAGACGTGAAGGGTTGTGGCCAGTTGTCTGGGCAGCGCCGCAGGGAGAGGGGCCGGCCACCCGCCGCGGGACATGGCCAGTGGTTCCGGCGCTTTCGATCTGGCGCTCGTCCAGCAGCGGTTGCGGGTGCAGATTGACATGAGCGATTTGCTGCTTTAGGGTCCAAACCGAGGGGCGCAGACTTGTGGACGTCGGCTGCCGGCTTGTGCCGGGCCGGGGCGCCAACAGATCGCCGAGAGCTCGGAAGTGCCCCAGAAGGCAAAGCGGCAGGGAGCGATTACCACCTGTGTCGCAATCGGTCTGTGCGGGAAGCACAATAGTTAGACCGGCAGCAGCCGGGCCCCTTCAAACCGGGCGCACAAGACGCTGATGAGGACTGCATGAGTACTGCCAACCGCAACTTGCGCCTGGGCATCGTGTACCGAGGCAGCATCATTCATGAAGAGCAGTTCGATCGGAAGATTGACGTCTCGATTGGCCGCCGCGCCGGCTCGACGATCCACATCGCGCCCAAGCTTCACCCAGACTTCCCTGAGTTTATTGACTTTCTAGTCTGCGACGGCCGACGTTTCTTTCTGGTCGTGCCGGCAGATCAGAGCGCGCGCGTCAACCTTCGCGGCGCTGCCAGCACCAACGACGTTCAGACAGTCAAGGGCAAGCGCGCCATCCCGATCGATGAGGTAGCCGGCGGCTCAGTCAGCCAGGGCGACGTCACGGTCATGTTCCAGTTCGTGCGGGGCGACAGCCACCCGATGATCACCCGCGAACGCACTGTGCTGCGCCTAGGGCTGGTCTTTGAAGAGCGCCTCATTGACGAACGGATCTTCCCGGACACCAAGCGGGTCTCGGTCGGCACCACCCGCGACTGCACGATTGTGCTGCCCGAAGAGGACTACCAGGGCCCCGCAATTTCATTTGAGAATCATAAGGATGGTAGCGTCACCATGCGCGCGCCAGCGGCCATGAAGGTGCGCCTGGCAGTGGATGGCGCGCCGACGGAACTCAAGGATCTGCAGGCCAAGGGCAAGGCGCGCCAAGAAGGCAATGACGTGGTCTGCCACCTGAGCTTGGGCACGCGCGGTCGGGCCACTTTGGGCGCGCACATCTTGGTGTTCCAGGTGGTCAAGCAGTCGGTCACTGTGCCGGTCATCACCAAAAAATCGCTTCCAGAAAGTGTAGTTGCAGGGATTCTGGGCGAGCCAGCCTGGTGGATTTCATTCTCCGTCTCGCTGTTGTTCATCTTGGGGCTAGTGTTCCAGGCCCAGTACTTTGAGAAGTCGACCAACCGCTTTCTGGGTGGCGCCAAAGCCGGCGAGGAGACCGCCAAAACGACCTACGAAGTGGTGGTAGAGATCAAAGAAGAGGTCAAGGAACCACCACCAGAGCCTGAGGAAGAGAAGAAGCCGACCACCGACATCGTGCCTGAAGCGGTCAAAGAGAAAGCCGACAAGGCTGAGAAAGACAAGGAAAAGCCCAAGGACGCGCCCAAGGCTGACACGGGCAAGGCGGACAAGCCGGCGTCGCTGGGCGAGAAACAGGCAGACCCGGATGAGGCCAAGCGCCAGGCCCGCGCAAACATTGAGACCAAGACCATCGCCGGCGCTTTTGGCGGCCCCCAAGGCGGCGGCGCCACCAAGCTGTTTGGCGAAGCGGCCGAAGGCGAAGCCGGCGAGGTGGTGGCCAAGACCTTTGGCGGCGACAGCGGTGCTGGCAGCGGTGGCGAAGGCAAGGGGCCGGGCGCTGGCGGCGTCAAGCTCGCCGGGTCATCCGGTGGCGGCACCGTAGAGAAGGTCAAGGCGGGCACCGCGGGCAAGGGGTTTGGCGACCGCAAGGCCGACGAAGTCAAGGATACCGGCGGCGAGAAGAAAGAAGCCGCGGTCTCGGTCAAGCTGAGCTCGGGCGGCGTGGATGGCCCGGGTGAAAACAAGGCCGAAGTCGGCAAGGTCATTTCGCGCAAAAACTCAGCTGTTCAGCGCTGCTATGAGGAAGCCCTGCGCGACAACCCGGACGAAGGCGGCAAGGTCAAGGTCACCTTTACCGTCGGCACCGAGGGCACGGTCACCGATGTCAGCGTGTCCGGCGCTTCCGGCAAGTTCTCTGACTGCATCAAGGCCAAGTTCTCTGCCATCCGCGGCCTGCCGCTGTTGCCGGCGCCGCAGACGTTCAGCCAGTCCTACGTGTTCTCTAAGGGCGGCTGATCTTACGCTTGGCGGCCCAGTCTGGCATGCTCTCGCGCCGCCGCAGATGCGCTTCTGAGGCAGGAGAGGTCAGGCGAATTTGCAGATTGTTGAGCAAAAATACGGTGTTCGAGCAGGCCCCCGCGGCTGGCAGATAGCAGAAGCCCGGCTGTCGCTAGACGGCGACACGCGACAACGCGTTGGTTTTGTGGCTGATTTTGATGACCGACGCCGGGTCCGCTCGCGCGCGCTGTGCAGCAGCGGCGTGGCAGCCGCCATCCCGGGCGAGGGCACCTGCCTGACGCCGCCTTGGGGAAAACCATTTCAATTAGGCAAGTTAGCCGTGGCACTCTTGCCCGCAGGTAGCTCGCCCGCAGCGGCGATGCTCCGCCTGCATCTGCACGGGCAGACGGTGCTGGACGCTCGGCATTTTGCCGCGGAGGCGCTGCCGGGGGTGGTCCAGGGCGAATTTCGCGAGGCGCAGGGGGTCCTGCTCGACGCCAGCGCCGGCCACCTGGCCTGGACGGCTCCGGCGCAGCTGCAGCAGTGGCTGCTGGAGCTGGCTGCAGCGCTGGGCGATCGCCCCATCCAACTGACTGTCGATGATGCCTTTTTGGGCGCATGGGCTCTGCAGCAGCTGCTGGCCCACCTGCCTGAGTTGAGCGTCCAGCTTTCTGCCCCGCTGCGGCGAGCCTGGGGCTGGCTGAGCCCTGGAGCCCCAGCCCCGCGGCGGTCGACGGGCGGCAAAGCGCCGCAGCTGCGAGTCGCCACCCGCCAAGAAGCCACCACGGCCGCCGCCCAGTGGGCCCTGCACGACCCGTTGCGCACTCCGCCCCCGGCGGCAGAGCGGGCGCTGGCTTTTCGCAGGACAGCTGTAGGCCAGCAAATTGACACAGCGATCGCGCAAACCGCCGCCACGTGGGCGCTGCTGCAGGATGACGCCGAGGATCACCCGGGCGCCAGCGCGCTGGCCCTTCGGCTGGAAAACCTTGGCGTGGAGACCTGGCTGCTGCGGCCGGCCAGGCAGATGCAACTCGTTTGACGCGCAGGGGTTGCTCTGCAAAGGCTGATTCCACCGCACAAATGCCGTGGATCACGGAACAGGAGGGGCGATGGCAGGACCGCAGGTAGGCGTAGTCACCAACCCAAACTCGCGCAAGAACCGCCTGAATCCAGGCCGGTATGAGCGGATGCGCGAAGTGCTGGGCCCCCTTGGCCTGGTGCGCCGGACCAAAGACGTCAGCGCAATTGCCGAGGTCGTGCGCGAGTTTCTGGACCTGGGCGTGCCGTACCTGGTAGCGGACGGCGGCGACGGCGCGTTTCACTGGCTCATGAACGTGACCGACCAGGTGCTGCGCGAGCGCGGCGACACGCGCTGGCCGGCGATCCTGCCGACCAATGCCGGGACTATTGATTTTATAGGTAGAAAGGCAGAGGTGGTGGGTCACTGCGACCAGCTGCTGCCGCGGCTGGCCCAGGTGCTCAACCGCGGCGAGGCGCCATCGGTGGTCGAGCTACCGACCTTCCGCACCGCCGGCACCTACGGCCCGGATGCGGATCTGCCGGGCAGGCACTTTGAAAAGATTGGCTTTGCCGGGGCCATGGCAGGCGTGGCGCAGCGCTTCTTTGACAAGTTCTACGCCCACGACCGCCAAGACGCGGTCGGCATCGCCTATCTGGTTGGCAAGATCTTGGCTTCGCAGGCCTCGCGGGTCGGACCGCTCAAATGGCTGCCCCTGCCAGTGGATTTTCGCTACTTTGGCGAGTCGGTGTTTGAGCCGCTGCCTGCGCAGGTCTGGGTCGATGGCGAGCTGGTGCCCTTTGAAGTGTTCCGCGACCTGGAGATTGGGGCCATTGACATCAACCTTGCCAATGTTTTTAGGTTTTTTCCCTACGCCAAGAGTGGCGCAGCCCTGCACGTGCAGTGCGGTGACCCAGGCCCCCTGGACATCCTGCGCAATCTGCCGCGCATGACCACGGGAAAGCCATTGAGTTTCGATAGGTTTGTTCAGCACTCGGCCCACAGCGTGCGCATCGTGCCCAAGGCCGGCTACACCGTCGACCCGTGCATCGATGGCGAGCTGTACTGGGGGCTGGTCGACGTGGATGTCACCATTGGCCCGCGAATTCCGGTGGTGCAGCTGCGCGCTTGAGGCCGGCTACAGCAGGGACAGGGTCGAAACGGGGAGCGGGTCGAGACGGGGACAGGCCCGTGACAGCGCCGGGTTGATTCCTCAACGCGGCCAGCGCACCATCCGCTGCCAGACCCCAAGGCGAGAGATCCTTGCCAGCGGGCCAAGCCGCGGTCAGTGCCGCCAAGGACCCAAGCGATGACGATGCCTGTCGTGTCCAAGCCTTCTGTGACTCCAAACAACCCGTGCTTCTCGTCGGGGCCGTGTGCCAAGCGACCGGGCTGGTCCCTGCAGGCCCTCAAAGACGCTGCGATTGGCCGCTCTCACCGCGCCAAGATCGGCAAGAGCAAGCTCAAGGAAGTGATCGACCGATCCAAGACGCTGCTTGGAATTCCAGAGGACTACCTGCTCGGCATCGTGCCGGCCTCCGACACGGGCGCCGTCGAGATGGCGATGTGGTCGCTGCTGGGCCCGCGTGGCGTGGATGCGGTGCACTGGGAGGCGTTTGGCCAGGGCTGGCAGAACGATATCCTAAAGCAGCTCAAGATCAAGGACGTGCGGACCCTGACGGCCCCTTACGGTCAGCTGCCGGACTTGGGCCAGACTGCGCCGGACCGCGACATCGTCTTTACCTGGAATGGCACCACAGCCGGGGTGCGCGCGCCCAATGGCGACTGGATCCGCGACGATCGCAGCGGGTTGACCCTGTGCGACGCGACCAGCGCGGCGTTTGCCATGGAGCTGCCCTGGCGAAAATTGGACGTAGTGACGTGGAGTTGGCAGAAGGTCCTGGGCGGAGAGGGGGCCCACGGCATGTTGGCGCTGAGCCCGCGCGCGGTCGAGCGGCTGCTGACCTATTCGCCGCCGTGGCCGATGCCCAAGATCTTTCGGATGACTAGCGGTGGCAAGCTGACGGCCGGCCTCTTTGAGGGCGAGACCATCAACACCCCGTCGATGCTGGCCGTCGAAGATGCCCTGGACGGGCTGCGCTGGGCCGAGTCGGTCGGCGGGCTGCCTGGGCTAATTGCCCGCAGCGAGGCCAACTTGGCGGCGGTGGCCCAGTGGGTGGCCCGGTCGCCCTACGTCGACTTCCTGGCCAGCGACCCGGCGGTGCGGTCCTGCACCTCGGTGTGCCTGATCTTCAGCGACCCGTGGTTTCAAGCCCTGGATGAAGCCGGCCAGCAGGCCGCGGCCAAGCAGGTCGTCAGCCTGCTGGAGAAAGAGAAAGCTGGCTTTGATCTGGGCTCCTACCGCGACGCCCCCGCCGGCCTGAGGATCTGGTGCGGCGCCACCGTCGAAACGGCCGACGTCGCGGCGCTGTTGCCGTGGATCGACTGGGCGTGGAGCCAGGTCCGCCCGGCGCAGTAGATCCGCCCAAACCTCTTAGGCCCAGCAGCGGTGCCGGACTGCGGGCGCAGCAAGTTTGACGGCCGACGGCGAAGCGGTATCTTGAATCCACGGTCCACAGCGGCCGCGAGGCCCGCGCATGCCCGTCCCAGACCGCCAGCAGTGCCACAGCGGTGGCGTGGCGCGCCAGCTGGATCGGCGG
Organism: uncultured Myxococcales bacterium; assembly: GCA_903919145.1. Taxonomy (GTDB): domain Bacteria; phylum Myxococcota_A; class UBA9042; order UBA9042; family UBA9042; genus SXRM01. The sequence goes on along the minus strand of CAIXGW010000036.1, from coordinate 32,145 downwards.
AGCGACGCACGGCTGCAGCGCTTGCCGGGATGGCCAGGCCTGCTGGGGTTGCTGGTGGCGCTGGTGCTGGCTGCAGGCTGCACGGAAGGTCCCGCGGCGGCGACTGATGCAGCTACAGCCGGCGACCTGCCGACCGACGCCGCAGAAACCCAAGAAGACACTGGTAAAATCGACACTGCGCCGCCGTGGGCTGCCGACGCCGTAGCGCCAGCCGTGGCACCCACCCTGCCGCAGGCTTGTACGCAGACGCTGGCTGGGCTTGACCAGGCCTTTGCCCTGCCCGTCCTGCCGATCCCAGACGGCAACATTGGCATTGAGACCGACGCCGACATGGTCCTGCTGGGCCACGTCGAGCGAATGCAGACCTACGCCATCTTGCCCGGGGCGGCCACCTTGGACACTGCGGCCCAGGGCCCGCTGCAGATCAGCGGCGATGCGGGCACCACCGTTACCCAAACGACCGACCTGGCAGGGGGCCAGGGCAGCGTGGAGGTGCGATTTGACACACCGGGCCCGCACAAGCTGACCGCCCAGTTTCACGATGGCCGCGAAGGCCACCACTGGTTCTTTGCGTATGCCAGCCACCTGCCCGTGGTGACCCTGCAGCTGACGCCCTCTAACTGGGAGTCTTTGCTAGATAATCCCTACCTCCGCGACTACTACCCTTGTTCGCTGCAGGTGGACGGCAACACCTACCAGGGCGCCCAGGTCCGGCTGCACGGCGCCACCAGCTCAGACCTGGTCAAGCGCTCTTTTCGCGTCAAGCTGGCCAAGGGCACCACGCTGAGCGATGGCAGCGCCGATCTGATCCTGCGCAGTGAATACATTGACAAAACCCAGCTGCGCACTTGGCTTTCCTACCAGGCGATCCGCGACTTCACCTGGTTGCCGACGCCGCAGACCCGTTTTGTCCATCTGCGGGTCAACCAGCGCTTCTATGGCGTGATGCTGCAAGTGGAACGCTTGGACGCGACCTACCTCAAGCGCCGCGGCCTCAACCCCAACGGCGCCCTGTATGAGGCCGATCCTCCCAACGAGCTGGCCATCCCCGGCGGCAACCTGACTCCGCTGTATCCGCCTGACGTGTACCCGCAGGTCTATGCCAAGCACTCTGGCGCCAAGCCCTACGACGATCTGCGCGACCTGATTGAGCGGGTACTGCAGCTGCCAACTAGCCAACTGGCCGCTCAGCTGGATCGCCACGTCAAAGTCGGCGATTGGCTGGCCTTTGCCGCCGTGATGACCGTGCTGCAGAACCAAGAGCACCTGCGCAAGAACTACTACATGTACCGCAACCCGGCGACCATCGATGACCGATGGATGTTTCTGCCGTGGGATCTGGACGTGACCTGGGGCCATCTGTGGACGCCGCAAAACGACGTGCTGGATGAGACTATTTTTACAGCTCTTTTGCCGAACAAGGGCAGCTACAAGGTCGATGAGGGCTTCTACAACCAGATGTACCGGGCGCTGGACCACCCGCCGTGGCGAGAGCAGTGGGCGGCGCTGGCGATGGATCTGGCGGTCAAGATGCTGGATCCGGCCTACCTAAAGCCACGGATTGACCATGCTTTCTGCCTTATGGCTGCCGACCTGCTGGCCGATCCGCGCAAGCGCTCGTCCAACGGCGAATACCTGCAGCGGGTGCAAGAGTTGTACCAGTATGCTAGCAAGCGCCTGCAATTCCTCAAGGTCGCGGTGAAATGACTCCAAGATCCACCCGCCCGCCCAAGCTCGCCTGGCTGGCCGCTGCCGCTGTTGGTTGGCTGGCCGTTGCAGGGCTGGCCGCTGCGGCAAATGCCAAGAAAATAGAGGTATTGGCCAAAACGGAGCAGCCTCTGGCCTCCACCGAGCAGCTGCGGCTGGGGCAGCTGGTCGCCGCCTTGACCGGATCTGGTGCCAAAGGGCGGAGTCCCGACCCGGCCGCCAGTCTGGCCGGCGCCCTGGAGCTGGCCCGGCTGATGCCGCTGGTGCCTCCGGCGCAATTCAAGCAGGCCCTGAGTGAATTGCAGGCGGACTGGGCCCACCACGCGGCCATGGTCCACTCGCCGGCGCTGGCCATGGTGCAGCGACTGGCAGAGCAGGTGCGAGCGCCCCGCGGCGGCCAGTTGGGCCAAGTGACGGCGCTGAGCTGGCTGGGGCCGTTTGGCGACGAGCACGGCACAGCGCTGGCGCGGGTGGCTGAGGTCGAGGCAGAGGCGATGCAGCGCCCGGCCGCGACGCCGCAATCCAGCTGGCGCGGTCGCCAGGGCCCGGTGAGCTGGCAAGCCGTGCCGCGCGGCCATGGGCAGGGCCTGACGGCAGAGAACCAGAGGGGGACCCTACCAGAAACCACAGTAATGCTGGACGAATTGGTCGACCGCCCCGACGACGCCTTGATCTATGTGCAGAGCTGGATCAGGCCTGAGCGGGCAGACCAGGCCGGGCCGGTCACGATCCAGCTGGGCATCGATGGGCCGGCGCGGCTGTGGCTGGGGGGCAAGGAGCTCGCGGCCCAAGGCAAGGACCTTCCGGGCATCGCCGCCAAGCCTGAGACCTACGGCATTGACCCCGCGGTTGTGGCGCTGCCGGCGGTCGACCATGCGGCGGCGGTACTGCGGCCGGGCTGGCAGCGGCTGCTGGTCAAGCTGGCGCCGGCGGGGGCGAGCTTGCCGCTGTCGATCCGGGTGCTGGATGCCAAGGGGGCTCCGCTGGCTGTAGAGAGCGCTGCGCTGCCGGTGGGAGCGTCGGCGGTGGCGGGAGAAGATCCGCCGCCAGTGGCCGCCGAGCCCGACCGGGTCGCCGGGTTGCGCTGGGCGGAAAACAGCCCCCTGCAAGGCGAATTGGCTGCGGCCTTGCTGCAGATGGCCTGGCACGGCTGGCCGATGCCCCAGCCCCTGGAAGAGCGGCTGCTGGCGCTGGACGTGGCCGACCTGCCGGCGCTGCCCCACCTGGCCGTGGCCCATGCCCTGCTACCCGGAGAGGCCGGCGACCGGGTGGCGCGGCTGGCGGCGTGGCGGCAGCGCCTGCCTGCCGAGGTCACGCTGCTGGTGGCCCATGCCCGCGCGCTGGACCAGGCCGGGCAGACCACCGAGGCCCACCGCCAGTGGCAGCAGTGGGCCGAACAGACCGGTCGCCAAGCCGAATTGGAGAGCGTGGATGCCTGCCGGACCCGCGTGGCGATCTGGAGCCACATGGCCGCCGACCGCGCCGCCAACGGCCTACTGCTGCAGTGCCTGCAAAAATGGCCCACCGTGCCGCGGTTGCTGCGCGATCGGGCCCACCGCCTGGCTGCGGCTGAACAATGGCGGGCGGCGGCGGATCTCCACGCGCGGGCCGTGCAATTGCTTGATGTCCCTGAAACTCGCGGCGAGTGGGTGACCGCCCTGGCCGAAGCAGGGCAGCTGGCCAAGGCCGAATTGGAGGCCGCCAAGCTGCTGCAGATGGCACCGCTGCGCACCCGCCTGTGGGAGAACCTGGCGCGCTACCGGCTGCAGGATGGCGAATTATCGATGGCTCAGGCCCTGTTGCTGCGGGTACCGCCGGGTCAGCGCCGCACCCAGTGGCACGACCTGGCCGGCCAGCTGGCGCAGCGCCAGGGTCAGCGCCAGGAGGCAGTGGTGCATCTGCGCATAGCGACAGCCCTTTCGCCCCAGCGCAGCGATCTGCGGGCGCGCCTGCAGCTGCTGGCCCAAGGCAGCGCCTTCTATGCCGAGGCCCGCCGCGATCTGCTGGCCATGGTGCAGCGCGAGCGCAGTCAACCCCGCACCCATGCAGTAGAAATCCGCCTGAGACAGACGCTGATGCACAGCCTGGGCAACGGCCAGCAGGCCCGCTATGAAGCGGAAGTCTGGTACCTGGGACCCGGAGCGCCGGGCAGCCACCAAAGCGAGATCGACTATGCCCCGTCTCTGTCAGAGGCCAGCGTGCTTCAGGCGGTGGTGGTGCGGGCGGATGGCAGGATAGAGCGCCAGGTCAGCCAAGCAGTCGACCGGTTCACCGAGGACGCTTCGGGCATGTATTTTGACCTGGAGCGCCTGACCTTGACCTTTCAGAACCTGCGGCCGGGCGACGCCGTAGTCATTGAGCACGCGGTGCATGACCTGGCGCCAGCGCCCTTTGGCCTGGTGTTTGGCGAGCTGGTGCCGCTGAGCGACGTGGTGCCGGTGCGCGAGACCCAAGTGGCGATTCGGTTGCCTCAGGGCATGGCGCTGCACGCCAAGGTGCGCGATCACGCCCAGCCAGACCAGAATTTTCTGCCGGAAATCAAGACTGTGGGTCGCGCCGATGAGGGCGGTCCATGGCAGCAGTGGAGCTGGACGCTGGGGCCTTTTGCCGCCGCCGCCGCCGATGTCCAGGGCCCAGGGGCCACCGAGCTGCTGGCCTACCTGCACGCTTCGTCTTTTGGCGGCTGGCCAGAGGTCGTGCAGTGGTACCAGGGGCTGTTGCGCGAGGCCCTGCCCGCCCGCGGCACCGATCCGCTGCTGCGCGAGCTGGCCGCCCGCCTGACCCAGGGCAAGCAGACCACCGAGGCCAAGGTGCGCGCGGTGTACGACTACGCCCGCAGCCAGGTGCGCTACGTGGGCTTGGAGTTTGGCATCCACTCGATCAAGCCGCACAGCGCCAGAGAGGTGGCCCAGCGTCAATTTGGCGATTGCAAAGACAAAGCGACACTCATTGCCGCCCTGCTAGGCGAGTTGGGTATCGACGCTGAGGTGGCTCTGGTGCGCACTGCCGACCACGGACAGCTCAGCGACGGCATCGCCTCTTTGGGCGTTTTCAACCACGCCATTGCCTGGGTGCCAGCGCTCGGCTGGTGGCTGGACGCCACGGCGACCCACCACGGTCCACTGGAGCTGCCCACCGGCGACACCGGCGGCATGGCCCTGCGCATCCGCCCGCGCGGCGCCAAGCTGGAGTCGCTGCCGACCGCTGATTTTGCCAACGAACTCGATCAGTCCACCGCCGAGCTGCGCCTGGACGGCCAAGGCGGCGCGACCCTGCACTGGTCGGGGCAGTGGCGAGGACTGGCGGCGGCCATGGCGCGGCAGCTGCTGGCGACCAGCGCCCGCAAAGACAAGCTGGAAAGCGAAATTGCCGAGCGCTGGCCCAGTCTACAGGCTACCCAAGTGCAGGTCAGCGGCGTCGATCCGCAGGCAGACACGGTAACGGCTCAGCTGGACGGTCGCCTCACCGCCTGGGGTCAGCGCCAGGGCAGCGACTGGCTGCTCGCCCCCAAGCGGCCCCAGCGGCCCTGGCAGGAGGTGCTGGCGCGGGCCGAGACGCGCCAGGTGGCGCTGGTCCTTGAAGCGCCCATTCATGAGACCGAGACCGTGCGACTGCTGCTGCCCCCTGGCTGGCGCGCCCAAAACCTGCCCGCCCACCAGAAGCTCCAGTGGCAGGGCTGTCGCTTTGAGCTGCAGGCCCAGCCTGTTGGCGGCGGAGTGCAGCTGATCCACCAGTTGGAGATCCCCCAGGTGCGCGTCTCTGCGGCGGCCTACCCCGAGTTCCGCGCCTGGCTGGCCCAGGTCGACGCCGCCCTGCGTACAGAGATCGCGGTCGGCCCAGAGGTGGCGCCATGAGTAGAGGGGGACCCTATGTTATCTCCTTGTGCAGACTATGGTTTTTGACAGGTTGCCTGGCTGGGCTGGCGGCGTGCTCGGCGCCCAAAGCCGCTTGGCACCCCGACGCTGACCCTGCCGAGACCGGGCAATGGGCGCGCGACCACCTCAACGATCCCGAGCTGGCGGCAGAGGCGCGCCGGCAGATGGTCTGGCTGTGCCTGCTGTGGTCCCAGGGCTGCCCGGAGGCGGTAGAGGAGCTGATGCCAAGGTCGGCGCGGCGGGACGGGGCCAGCGCGGTGGCGATTGCCCACGCCAGCAGCGGCGAGGCGGCGTGGCTGGGAGCCTGGCTGGGAGACGGCGCCCTGCACGGCCAGGCGGCGGCCCAGCAGTGGCTGCGGGCAGCAGAACTGCTACAACCGCTGGGCGTGGAAGGAGATCGCGCGGCCACCCAGGCGCTATGGCGGGCGGTCCACCATGGCGCGTTGGCGCAACCGCTGGGCAACCGCGAGACAGGGCAGCCCCTGCAAGGCCTTGTGGCGCAAGGTGCGGCGGCGCAGCGGGTCCAGCGGGCGATGGCGTTGGCGCGGCTGGGAGTCGCAGTGGGGCAGCTACCGGCCGATCTGACGGTCGTGCAGCAGGTAAAGCCATGGTCGCGCAGGCTGATGTCCGGACTGGATGCCCTAAGAGACGGCGGTGGCTCAGCAGCACCGCCCGCTTGGCAAGAAGAAGCAGGCGTGCCCCTGCCGATAGATGTCAGCGCAGGAGGGGCGGCGCAGGTGGCGCTGGCGGTAGAGCACCCCGGGATCCAGCGGCTGCAGGTGCGCTGGCGCGGCGGCGGCGCCCTGACTGTGGGCGTGCGCGCCGAGCGGCAGTTGCTGGCATGGCTCGACGGCGAGCGCCTGGACCACCCCGAGTCTGGGCTGGCCGCGACGGTCAAAAACCTCAGCCCCGGCCAGCATCGGCTGGATGTGCTGGTGGCCGCGGCGGCCGACGGCGATCCGCTGTGGCTGGCCTGGCTGGCCGACGCACCGCCCCTTGGCGCCCCAGCGCCGCCGCCCGCTGGGCCGGAGCTGCCGCCAGAGCTGGATCTGGTGCTGCAGCGCGCCGGGCAGCTGCTGGCAGATCCAGCGGTACAGGTGCTGAACTGGTGGCAACAGCGTTTTCCCAAGGCTTTGCTGCCGGCGCTGCGCGGCCTCTTTGCCGGCAGCACCCCTCAAGGCGGCGAAGCAGTGGACCAGGTAAGAGCGGCTTGGCCCCTGCACGGCCAGGCGCTGCTGCTGGAAGCCCAGCGCCACTTGGACTCCGGCAATCCCCAGGCTGCCTTGGAACAGTTGGACCTGCTGGCCCAGCCGGCGCCCAGGCCGGTGGTCGAGGTGAAGTCCGGCGAAGTGGACCGACCGGGGCAAGCGCTGCTGCCCTCTGCAGCGGCGCGGCTGGCGCGGGTGCGGGCGCTGCAACTGCTGGGCCTGCCCGACCTGGGCCATCAGGCGCTGGCCGGCGAGCCCGTGCGGACTTGTGCCCAGCGCCAGGCCGTGTGGGAATTGGCGCTGGAATTCGGCTACAGGCCGTTGTTGCGCAGCTGGGCGCCGACCGCCATGGCCGACGATTGCCCGCACCTGGGCGTGGTTGCCGCGCAACTGCTCCAAAGCGCTGGGGAGTCCAAGCGTTCTGCCGATGCCCTGGCCCTGGCGGCGACCCGTCCGGCCCTGGCGCGGCAGGCCCGGCAGCGACTGCTGCAGACCGCGGCGCTGGCGGGGGAGGCGCCCCCCCAGGGACCGTCTTGGCTCAGCGACGTGGCCCAGGAGCAGTGGCAGGCTGCCCAGCAGGCTTGGTTACGCAAGAATCCCGGCGCGGCGCAGCGGGCGCTTGGCTCCCTGGTCACGGCGGCTGGCCCGACCCTGGCCCAGCGCCAGCAAGCCCTGCGCGCCGGAGCCGTGCCACCGTGGACAGCCTGGCTGCGCAACGGCAGCCAGATCGCCGCACAGGCCGACGATCCTCAGCTGGTCAGTGGCGCGCGCCTGGCGTGGCTGCTGGACCAGGAGGTGGTGGTGCTACTGCCAGGCGGAGGGGCCATCCGCAGGGTTCATCAGGTCTTGCGCGTCCTGGCCGACGATGCTGCCGAAGCGGTGGGAGAGGTGCGGATTGCCCAGGGCGCTGACCTGGAGCTGGCCCGGACTTTGTTGGCCGACGGCACCGCCCTGCCCCCTGCCGACACGGCGGACAAGGAGACGGTGAGCCTGCGCGGAGTCGAGGCAGGCACAGCGGTGGAGTACGCCCAGATTGTCTATGTAGAGCCTGAGGATCCGGCGACCGGCGCCACTCGCCTCGACCCCTTCTTGCTGCAGGCCTATGACGGGCCGATCCGCGAGTCCGAGCTGGTCGTGCTGGTGCCAGACGGCGTGACCGCGACCCTGGAGGCGTCCGCCCATGCCCCGGCGCCTGACGTCAAAAGAGTCGGCGAATTCACCGTCTACACCTACCGCGCCCACCAGGTGCCGCGGGCCCGCCAAGAGCCGCGCGCCGCCCGAGCCGAACTGGCCGTGGCTAGTGTGCGGCTGTCGGCCCAGGCGAACCTGGCCTCTGTGGTAGAGCCGTGGCAGGAGGCCCTGGCGGCGATGGTGCAAAGGCCCTCAGCACAGCTGCAGGCCTGGCAGGAACAGGCGGCGCTGCAACCCGAAGGTCGCGAGCGCTGGCAGGCCCTGGCTCGGCGGATCGCCCAGCACGTCAAGCAGCAGCACGAAGGCGGGCTGCCGGGGTCGGCCACAGCAGCGCTGGACCAACGCCAGGGCGACCGGGCAGCCCTGTTCTACGCACTGGCTCGCCGCCTGGGTGCAGATGCTTGCCTGGTGCGCCTGCGGCCTCTGGCGCGCGAACCCGCAAGCCTTGCCGCTGATCCCTTGGACTGGCCCATGGAATTGGTGGTGATTCGCCGGGCTGGCACCGACCTGTGGTACGACCCTGGCCTGGAAGGAGGCCTCATCGACCATGTGCGCGCCGGCCTGCGCGGTCGGCCCGGCCTGCTGGTGGGCTGCCAGAATCCCTCGGCCGCGGCGATGGTGACGGTGCCGCCCCTGGGAGATGGCCTGGACATCCGCGAGATCAGTGGCGACCTGGTGTGGAGCGCCGATGGCGCGGTGACCGGCCATGTGCAAGAGACCCTGGGCGGCGGCGTGGCAGCCCTGATTCGCCAGTTTCTGGCCTCGACACCGACCGGCGAGCGCGACGCCCTGCTGGCAGACCTGGCGGGCAGCTCCTTTCCCGGGCTGAAGCTGAGCTGGCTGGGTGCCTGGGACCTGGACTCCCCCAGCGGCCCCCTGGTGCTGCGCTATGGCGTAACCGCCAAGCCAAGTACCCAACGAGAAACCAACCTGGACCTAGGTCTGTACCCGGCCGAACTAGGCAAGACCTATGCCGGTTTGCCTCAGCGGCGCACCGACCTCTTGCTGGGCTATGCCACCGACCTGCGGCTGCAGCTGCGCGTGCACAGCCTGGGCAAGTCGATCCAGCCCTTGGGCTCGCTCAAGGCCGCCCACCGGCTGCTGCAAGCCTCGCGCACCACCACCGCCCTGCCCGATGGCTTGCAGCTGGACTACCGGCTCGCCGTGACCCCGGGCCTCGTGGGCCCCGAGGACTACCCTGCCGCCGCTCAAGCCCTGCGCGCCGTCGACACCGCCGAGCAGCTGCGCCTGAGCCGCTGACCGCCGCCTTTGCGGCCAGCCACGCACAACACCCTAATTCTGTTGAGTCCTCTCTTGACTGACCGGTCGATGCGCAGGCGGGCGGCCTCTGCAGCCTCAGCGGAATCCGCTGGTCACGCGACTGTCACGGCAGCTGCCGGTGCGCCGCGGCGGTGGCAGTTGTACAGAGGGGGACCCAATGTTATCTGTTTGTCGTTGCTAGTCTTTTTCCGTAACGGACGCGTTAAGTCGCGATCTTGACGGTCTGCCGCGTGCTGGGGTATAACGCTACTGAAAGTGACATTCACTTTCACTATCACTCGCCGCAGCACCCGCCATCCGGAGCCCGCCTGTGCCCAGTACCGCGCCTCAGCTGACGCCGCCCGTCGCCGACCGCTCTGCAGCGGCTGGGGCGCTGCTGGCCATGCTGATGGCGCTGGCGACACGGCTGCCCTTCCTGCCGCAGCAGCTGCACGACCACGACTCGGTCAATTTTGCCCACGCGCTGCAGCACTTTGATCTCAGCCGCCACAGCCCGCACCTGCCGGGCTATCCGCTGTACGTGCTGCTGGGCCGGCTGGCCCAGGCGCTGGGGGCCGAGTCTGCGGCGGCGCTGGCCTGGCCGGCGGCAGTCGGTGCGATGGCGGCGGCCGCTGCGCTGGCGTGGTGGCTGGCAAAAACTGCTGGGCCTCTATGGGCTTTGGCGGGGGTGGCCCTGTACTTGAGCCTGCCGGATCTGTGGCTGGCGGATGCGCGACCGCTGTCGGACGGACTGGGCGCCCACCTGGTCACCGCGACGGCGGTGCTGGCACTGGCGAGCGTGAGCGCCGGTCCGCAGACGCTCTGGCTCGGGCGCGGCGCCGTTTTGGCGGCGGCAGCGCTGCTGGCGGTGCGCCTGTCGAGCTGGCCGGTGGCGCTGGGCATACTGCTGTGGATGGTGACAGCGAGCACCAGTCGCCAAGAACGCTGGACCCGCCTGGGGTTGTTTGCAGCGGTCACCCTGGCGTGGCTGCTGCCGTTGGCGTGGCTGGCGGGCGGTCCGCTGCCGCTGTGGAAGCTCGGCGCGGCGTTTGCCCAGGGGCACGCGACGCAGTGGCGCGGCGACGGGCCACCGCTGCAGACGCTGGAAGCAGCTCAGCTGTGGCTGGCGCACTTGTGGGACGGCGGCGCAGGGTTGCTGGCGGTGGCGCTGCTGATGGCCAGGCTGGCTTGGCCTGCCGCGCTCCAGGACCGCCCCCCAGTCGCCTGGCTGCTGGCGCTGGCGATGGGCTACCTGGCTTGGATGGTGCTGGGCCAGAATCCCGAGCGGTCGCGTCATATACTGCCGCTGGTGGCCCTGCTGGCGGTGGCCCTGCTGGCGGTGGCGGGTGGGCGGACCCACGGTCGGCGCCGGTCGATACCGTTGGCGTTGAGCGTGCTAGCGGTGGGTGCAGCCGCGGCGGTAAGTGTGCCGCGCCTGCACCTGCAACAGTCCCATCCCTCGCCCGATGTGGCGCTGGGCAGCTGGTTGGCCCGACAACCCGCTGAAGGAATGCTGGTCTTGGGCGGCTCGGAAGTGGGGGTGGTGCGCTGGCAGGCCCCGGCTGTGCGCTCGCTGCGGGTGGCCAGTGCCGCGGATCTGCGCTCTATGCTGGGTGATCCTAGCGCAAGGGCGCCGCAGCTCTACGCGTCTTCGCGGGTGCCGGGGCTGGCTGCGGCCCAGACGGCGGGTCTCCAGCTGACCGCGGTGGCGACCTTTGCGGCGCGACCCGGCGTCGACCTGGCCCAGCAAACCCTGACCCTGTACCGCCTGCAACTGCCCATGGGCCTGGCGCTGTCGCCTAGCCGAGGCGAGGAGCATCCGTGAAAACCCTTCGATTTCATCGATCAGACATTGCCCTGGGGACTGTTCGGGCGACCTGCTGCGTCGGCTTGCTGGCGGCCCTGACCGGCTGCGCACCGCATCCCGACGGCCCGCAGGTCTCGCCCGCTGCGCAGGTCAAGGCCGACCACATGGTCGAAGTCGGCATGGGGGCCGCCAACCCGCCGTGCTTGGTGGTCGAGGTAGGCCAGACCGTGGAGTTCCGCAACTTTGCTCCCGATGTGCCGACTGACCTGACCAGCCTGAGCTCTCCGGTCGAGCTGTACTCGCCGAGCCTGCAGCGCGGCGGGCCGATGGGAAGCGAGAAAGGCAAGGAATTCGCGTGGTGGCGCCACACTTTTCTGCGCCCCGGCGTGTTTGAGTACTACGACACCCACCGCGGCGAGCCGGGCCAAAAGGTCGTGGACCCCTACTACGGCACCGTGACCTGGGTCGGCGTCAACCCCAACCTGCAGACCGGCATTGTCTGCGCGCAGGAGCCGGGCAGCAGCCAGTGCCTAGCGGTGTGCTGCGTCAAGGACAATGACGGCAGCGCGGTGCTCAGCCAGGGCGAGTGCACCACCAGTCAGTGCTGTGACGCCAAAGGCAAGCGCTGTTTGGCTATTTCGCCAGGTGGCTTGGTGTGTCAGGCCGGCCTGGGCGAGGTCAGCACCACCGCCGCGCGCACCTTTCAGTGCTTCCGCGACCAGGACTGCCCGGCCAAAGAGGGCAAGCCGCAGCGCTGCGTCACCAACAACAAGGACAACCACGTCTGCCAACCCTGACGGCCATCACTCTACAAACCCACACGCCAAAAGGGCAATTCCCGGAGCCTCCCCATGAAGACGACCGCTTGGATCCTCGCCTCCCTGCTCGCCTGCGCCACCGCCTGCGAAGCCGACGACCACGGCACCCATCCCGCCGATGCCAGCGACGCCAGCACCACCGACAGCTCAGCCAGCGATGCCAAGAGCGACACCAGCGCCGGCAAGGGTTACCAGCCGTTTCAGCAGGCCAACCTCGCCAACCAGCTGCTGCGCGTCGGCGCCTGGCAGACGATCAGCACCCTGCACAAGAGCGCGGACTTCAAGGCCGAACACTTTGGCGAGTCCTGCAGCAAATGGAGCCCCACAGCCACCGCCGCCAGCGACCCCAAGAAATTCGCCAGTCTCTACGTAGAGACCGCCAACCTTGGCGCCAAGGTCGCGGGCCGCAAGGACGTCCACCCCTACGCCAACCCAGTGGGGCTCGGCAAACAGCTCGACGCTGCCATCTGCGCCGCCATCGAGGCCGGGGCCAAAGCCGGCTCTGCCGCCCGCGACAGCGTCGGCAGCATCGACTGGCACGCGCAGATCATCGACAAGTCCTTGCAGCAGTTCTTCTATGCTTCGCTATTCAATTACTTGATGGATGGCAGCCGCAAGGGCTACGACGAGGGCATTGGCTACTACGGCATGAGCCTGGACGGCGCCGAGGGCATTGGCCTGGCCGGCACCGTCGCCTCGCGCGATGGCAACTGCGGCACCACTTATGCCAGCCAGATCTGGGACCTGCTGCGCAGCGGCCGCGCCAAGCTGGACGCCGCGCTAACGGCCGAAGGCAAGACCGGCAATGAAGACAAGCTGAGCAAGCTGACCCCCGATCTGCAGGCGCTGGCCAGCGAGGTCGACGGCAAGATCCTGGAAGTGCTGGCCCTTTCCCTGGGGCGCGAGATGATCGGCATCCAAAAGGGCGACAAGCCGGCGATCAAGCTCATCGAAGGCCGGCTGTTTGCGGCGATGCTGCTGCCCTACGTCGCCGACTGGGACAAGCAAAAGACGACCCAGCACGCCGCCGCGCTGCAAACGCTGCTGCAAGATGACCCGACCAAGGCCGACACCGCCAAAATCCTGAGCGCGATTCAGGCGATTTGGGGTCTCGACGTGGCCAAGCTCTGCAATTAGCTGGCGGCCAAACGCCGACCGATCCCCGCGCTGTGTCGAGGGGGACCCTGAGGAAACACCATGCTTAGACTACTGTTTCTTGCAATCCCCTTGGCATGGCTGTTGCCCACCGTCGCGGCAGCCGATCCCGTGGCTTCGCCCGCCGCCGTGACTCCGACAGTGGAGTCCTCTGGCCCCAAGCTGGAACTGGACGACGATGGCGCGGCCATGGCTCCCACCGTGGGCCACGGCCAGCCCAACGACAACGATGCCCGCGCCGAGATGTACCGCCGCACCTCCTTGCTGGACAACATCTCTGACAAGCTGCTGAGCGTGCACAACAAAACCACGATTGGCGGCTACGGCGAGATTGAGTACACCAACGAGCAGGGCCGCGACAGCTTCTTTAACGCCCACCGCTACGTGCTGTTCTTCTACAGCCAGATGCACCCGCGGATCTCTACCAGCACCGAGTTTGAGATCGAGTTTGGCGGCAGCCCCAGCAAGCGCGATGGGCAACTGCAGGCAGGCGAAGCGATTCTTGAGTTCAGCGTGGTCGACTTCAAAGCGACCGAGTGGCTGACCCTGCGAGCGGGCATCATCCTGGTGCCGTTTGGTGCCTACAACCTGCGCCACGACGCGCCGACCCAGGACCTCAGCGAACGGCCGCTGCCGCTGACCACGATTACGCCGTCGACGTGGTTTGAGACCGGCGTGGGGGCCCTGGGCAAGTTTGAATTCGGCGACCAGACGCTGGCTTATGAGGTCTATGCCATCAACGGGCTGGATGCCAAGATCGCCGACGGCATGGGCACCAAGGGCGCAGTGGGCAGCAAGGGCGAAGACAACAATGACGACAAGGCCTTGGTCGGCCGGCTGTCCTGGGCACCCAACCTCAAGCTGGAGCTGGGCCTTTCTGGCTACCGCGGCGAATACGACGACCAGCAGCGGCGCATCCAGATGGTGTCTGCGGACTTGACGGCGCGGCTTGGGCGACTGGAGTTCCAAGGCGAGTACGTGCGGGCCTTTATCGATCCGGGCTATGTGCAAGGGTTTTCTGCCGGCAGCCCCGCCAACAGCCGCGCGCCGATCCCTACCGACATGCAGGGCTGGTACCTGCAGAGCAACCTGCACTTCACGATCCCGTGGCTGTGGCAGCTGCTGCCCGCCGATCTGACCGACTCGGTGATGACGGCCGTGCTGCGCTACGAGCAGACCGACACCAACCAAGCGGCGCTGAACCAGTTTGACGTCGACAAGCTGACCGCCGGCCTGAACTACCGGCCGATCGAGGGCTATGTCTGGAAGAACGAGGTGCAGCTGGTCTCCAACGCGGCGGGGGGCGTGCGCCGCGATGTGGCTTCAGGCGCTTGGGATTTTGCGCCAAAGTTTGTCAGCAGCGTGGCGTTTCTGTTCTGAGGCGCTGAGCGACAGGGCTCGCCCTTCTGCCATGGCAATGTCACGCAGGGCCCACAAACGCCAGGTCAGCCCTTGGAAACGAAATTGAAAGTCGTTATCATTAGCTGGTCGGACGCTCCCTATCGTCCGGTTGCCGAGGTTCCCGTGGCAGCGCTGCACCCCCACTGTTTGAGTCCACTGCTCGCCGCGAAAGGCGATTTGGCGACCTTGCCGCGGATCGGTCGGGCGCTGCTGGGCCTGCTGGGGGCGCTGCTGGTGCTCAGCCTGGGCCTGGTGGCCAAGCCGGCGGCGGCGGATGTGTACTGGGACAAGCCTGCGCTGCTCAAGGACTTCTTTGCCAAGAGCGAGCGCGTGACCTTTGCCAAGCTGGCCCTGACGGCAGCGCAGCAGCAAAACCTGCGCAAGCGGCTGGGCTATGACGTGGCCGCCAGCTGGACCGTCTACTACGGCAAGACCGGCGAGCGCATCGACGGTGTGGCCGTCCTCGACAACGAGCTGGGCCAGCACCAGCCGATCACCTTTGGCGTGCTGATTGGCGCGGATGGCGTGCTCAAGCGCTTGGAAGTCATGGTGTATCGCGAGGCCTACGGCGCCGAAGTGCAGCAGACGCGCTTTCGCAACCAGTTTGTCGGCAAGACCGCGGGCGATGCGCTGCGCCATGGCACCGACATTGTGGCGATCGCCGGGGCGACCATCAGCTCCAAGTCGATGGCCAACGGGGTACGGCGGGCGATGGCGATGGCCGACGAGCTGCTGCTCAAGCCCGGCCTGGCCAAGGCGCTGGTGCCAAGCGGCGGCGGCGGGGCCAGCGCGGCCAAGACTGCGGCACAGTAGCAGAATATGAAGCTCTTTATCTCCAAAGGTTATCACCTGGGGGCCCTGGCGGTACCGGCCAAGCTGGTCTACACGCTGTTTTTGCTGTTTATTCTGCTGGGCCTGTGGTCGAGCGCGCTGATGTACGGCGACCGGATTGGCAGCCGCACTACCAGCGAGCCCGGGCAGGTGAGCGTACAAGAGCGCTACGTGAACCGCGCGCCCAAGGCGACCACGGGCGGTCCGGCGCTGGATCTGGGCGACGAGCCGCCGGCTGCCAAGGCAGAGGTGCTGGCGGCGCCCACCGAAGACCTCAAGCGCCCGTGGATCCTGGATGTTTTTCACCAGCACCTGTTCAGCGTCAGCGTGGTCTACCTGATCCTGGCGCACCTGTTCATGCTGACACGGCTGCATCCGGCGGCCGCGGGCACGGTGATAGCGCTTGCGGGCCTGAGCAGCCTGCTGCATGTGCTGGCTCCGGTTATCATCTGGAAAACTGCCGACTTTTTTTGGCTGATGCCGGTCAGTGGCGCGGCGATGGCCGTGACGTGGACGCTGATGAGCGGCTGGACCCTGCTGGCGATGTGGCTGCAGAGCCCCAAAACCGCCGACGCCAAGACCACGGCGTAGATGGCCACCCGCAAGGCGATCGTGGTTGGCAGCGGTGCGGCGGGGTTGACGGCCGGCTGGCGGCTGGCCCAGGCGGGCTGGCAGGTCGAGCTGCTGGGCCCCGAGGCTCAGGTCGGCGGGCTGCTGGCGCCGCAGCCAGTGGCTGGCTGGCCTTGCGATCTGGGTGCTCACCGGCTGCACGCCCCGGCCCTGCAGGTGCCCGCCGTGGCCGAGCTGGCGCAGCGCATTCCGCTGGAGAAGCGGCGGCGGCGCGGGCTGGTGCTGGTCGGCGGCAGGTCCTTCAACTACCCGCTGCGGCTGACCGATCTCGCCCAGGGGCTGGGCCTTCGCGGCGGCGGAGAGCTGCTGGGCAGCCTGGTGCACGCGCGCCTGAGCGGCCGCCACTGGGAACGCCAGCGCGCACCAGAGCCGCAAAGCGATATAGGCTTTGGCGAATTTGTCCGGTCGCGCAGCGGCGAGGCGGCCTACCGCGCCTTCTACCGCCCCTATGCCGACAAAGTCTGGGGCCTGGACCCGGCCGAGCTGAGCCAGAGCTGCGCCAAGCAGCGCGTATCGAGCAGTGCCCCGTGGCAGCTGCTGTGGCGCCCCCAGCGCGGCGAGTTCTTGCATCCGCGCGGCGGCTTTGGCGCGTGGATGGACGGGCTGGCCCAGCTGGCGACGCAGAGCGGTGCGAGGGTGACCCTATGTCAACTCAGCTTGCAGCATGGTGATTTGGCCAACCTGGATGCGGATGCTGTGGTCCACACCGGCCACCTGTCGGCCGCGCTGACCCCCGACCAGCAGCTGGCGGCCCAGCTGGATCACCGCGGCTTGTTCTTGCTGTGGCTGGTGGTTGCCGATGGCCAGCCCGGCCCGGTGGATACCTGGTACACGCCAGAGGCGCAGTTCTGGTTCGGGCGGGTCAGCGAGGTCGGCAATTTCCTGGGGCATCCGCACGGGCGCGGCCGAGTGCTCTGCGTGGAGATTCCCCAGGGTCGGCACGCGGCGGACCGCGACTTTACCGGCGACCTGGGCGAATTGCGCCGGCAGCTGGCCCAGGCCAAAATCCTCAGCCGCGAGGCAGAGGTCTCTGAGGTGGTCCAGCGCTTCTTGCCGGCGGTGTATCCGCTGTTTCGCCGAGGCTGGCTGCCGCGCTGGCGGCTGGCGCTGCGGCATGCGTGCGCGTCGGGTCGGCTGTGGCCGGCGGGGCGGCAGGGGCTGTGGCTGCACTGCAACCTGGACCACGCGATGGCCAGCGCAGAGGACGCAGTGCGGCACGTGGCAAGCGGCGGCGCCTCGACCCAGTGGCCAGAGCTGGCGGAGCGGTGGAGCGAGGTTCGTGTCAGGGATTGATGGGTTGGAGGGATGCAAAGCGGGACGCGGCGGGCTGCACCGCTTGCCAGCCACCTGTGGCGTCAACTTCGCCACCCTTGGGTAACTCCACACAATTATTGAATCAGCTGGCATCGCCGCCAGACAGGTGGGCCCAAGGCTTGCACAGCCGCGGCACCAGCCGCCCGCTGGCCCCGCGGACCATCGCCACCACCTGCCGCTTGTGCTGCGGGCCAAAGCTGAGGTGCAGGGGGCGGTCGGCGCCATAGAAATACAGCCGGTCAAACGGCAATTCTGCGCGGATCCAGGTCGCCACCTGATCGCTGGCCGTGCCGGGCACCAGCAGATCCACCGCCTGCCCCGCCCTGGCACAGATCGCCATCCCGTTGCGGTCGAGTTCGCTGCCGGCGTGCTGGTCCAGCTTGGGCGCGATGCGGCCGCCAATGTGCCGCGTCAGCTCTGGCCCGGCAAAGCCATAGGTCAGCTGAACCGGCCCAAAGCGATCGACCAGCGGGTCCAACAGCCGCCGCGCCAACTCCTGCAGGCCCCGCCAAGTCTCCAACTGTTTAGGCAGGTTGAGCGAGGGTCCCCCTCCCTGTTGCGCCAGCCGCTGCCAGGTCTCGCCGCAGTGCAGCAGGTCGCGCCAGGCAAAGTGGCGGCTGCACAGAGCGCCGATATCGACGGCAGGTTGTTGCGGGCCAGAGTCGCCAGAGCGCTGCTGATTCTTCATCGTCCGCCTCCCCAAGGCAGTCTAGCCAGCCAGCAGCCGACCGGGCAAGCTGCGGGCCTGGCGCCAGCGCCGCCAGGAGGCCACGCCCATGCCAACTGAGCCGACCGCCCCTTCGCCGCACGCCGCCCCAGCGCCTGAGGTGGGCAAGCGCATCGCCGGGGCGGTGTATTACCACAAAACCGCAGTCCCGGAGCGGGAATACCATTGGGTCACCCTCGCCGAGCAGCTGGCCGCCAGCCACCGCGGACCGCCGCTGAGCTGGCAGGTGTGCAAGCTCGACCTCCCCACCCAGGCCGCGGGCGGCGGGCACCAGGGAAGGGTGACCCTGCTGAAATACCCTGATTTTTTTGAAGAAGCCTTTCCCAGGCTCCACGCCGCCTGGACGGTGGACCTGCCCGCGGGCCCGGTGCAGCACCGCCGCTGGCCAGCTGGGGGCAACCAGCCAATCCTGCACAGAAAGGAGCTGCTGCTGCCGGCCGACCATCCCCAGCGCGCGCAGTGGGGGACCCTTACCCAACAAGCTACAGCGCATGGTCTTTTTGACGACCCGGCCATTATTGGCCACCTGTGGCAGTGGCAGGAAGAGCTGGCGGCCCGCGGCTTGGCGGTGCAGGGCCACCAGCTGGTGGGGCGCCAAGATGCGGCGGTGGAGCCGGTACTGCGCCATCGGACGGCCCTGAGCCGCAACGGCCTGTCGACCCCGGTGCAGGCGCTGTGGCGCCACGGCCTGCTGCAAGAGGCCACGTTCTTTGACTACGGCTGCGGCCGCGGCGATGACCTGCGGGCCCTGAGCAGCGCCGGGCTGGACACCGCCGGCTGGGATCCGCACTTCCGGCCCGATGGCGACAAGAGGCCGGCGCAAGCGGTCAACCTGGGCTTTGTGCTCAATGTGATTGAGGATCCCCTAGAGCGGCGCCAGGCTCTGTTGGGGGCGTGGGCGCTGGCCGAGCGGGTGCTGTCGGTCGGCGTGCTCATTGGTGGGCGCACGGCGTGGGAGCGGCACCGGCTGCTGGCCGACGGGGTGCTGACCTCGCGCGGGACCTTTCAAAAGTATTTTACCACCGCAGAGCTGGAAGCCTACGTAGAGGGCGTGACCGGCCGGCAGCCGATTGCGGTCGCCCCTGGCGTGGTGCTGGTGTTCCGCAGCGACGAGGACGAGCAGCGCTTTCTGCGGGCCCGCCAGCAGCAGCGCCCCCAGCCGGCGCCGCCGCGGCCAGAGCGGGCGCCCAAGCCTGACAAGCCGTCGCGAGTCGGTCGCCCAGAAAAGCCAGCGGCAGAGCGGAGATCCCAGAGGGTCCCCCTGCCGGTGGCGGTGCTCGAGCCGGCGCAGCGCGACGATCTGCTGGTGTACCTGGCGCTGCAGCTGTTTGAGCGGCGGCGGTCCTTTGCGGCGCTGCCGGCCGAGGTGCAGGCGGACGTGCGCACCGGCTGGGGCAGCTTGGTCAAGGCGCTGGACGCTGCAAAAACCCTGCTGTTTGGCGCAGGCAAGCCAGAGGCTGTGGCCGCGGCCTGCCAGCTAGCGGCCGACCAGGGGCTGGGCGCCTATGAGCGCGGCGAGGGCCTGTACGTGGTCGCCGACCGCCTGCCGCGGCTGCCGGCGCTGCTGCGGGTGTACGTGGGCTGCGGCGAGCGCCTCTACGGTGAAGCCAGCGGCGCCGACGCCCTGAAGATCCACGACCGCTCTGGCAAGCTGACCCTGCTTCACTATGACGATTTCTGGGGTCAGCCCATTCCCCTGCTGGTCGAGCGGGTCAAGATCGACCTGCCGCGGCTACGCATCGACTTCTTTGAGTACGACGGCCAGCCGCACCAGCCGCAGCCGTTGTATTTCAAGGGCCATTGGCTAAGCGAGGGCGATCCGCTGGTCGACGAGCAGCAAGCGTTTGACCGCGCGCTGCTGCAGCTGCCAGGCATCGACTGGAGCGGTTTTGGCCCGCCTTTGGAGCAGTTGCGGCAGTGGCTGGCCGGTCAATCGCTAGCGGTGGCCGACTTTGCTCTGGTGGCGACCCCGCCGCCAGTGTAGGCTGTGCCCCCGCCTGCCTTGCGCGGCGTCGACCCCGCCCAAACCATCGGCCGAATCGGAGCCAAATTCATGAATCTGCGCCACCTGCTGTTGCTGCCCGCTGTTGCGTTGCTCTTGGCCCACTGCGGGTCAGAAGAGGACAATGCCAAGGGGACCGCAGACGCCGCCACCGCTGGCGATGCCTCTAGCGACTCCGGCAGCGACGCCACACAAACAGGTGACGCGCCTGGGGATTCTGCCGTCGGCACCGACGCTGCCACGGGCGACTCCACCACCGCAGCCGACTCAGCCGACTCAGCCGACACCGCCGCCGACGCCGTGACCGAGCCCGGCACTGCGACCTTTACCGTGCAAGGCAGTGTCAACCAAGTGTTTGTGACCCACGCCGCCAAGGACCAGGACCTCGATCTGCGCAACGCCGCCGGCACCTCGGTGGCCAAGGGCAAGGCCGACTACCTGGGCAGCCTGGTGTTTCGCAAGGTTGCTGCAGGCAAGGGCTATCGCGTCTACGCCCTGGGCACCAGCCCAGAGCTGTTCTCGGCCAAGGTAGACGTGATGGATGGCACGGCCAGCCTGCCGCCGCAGTCCTTTTACGATGGCCAAAAGATCGCGCCGGGTACCGGCTACCTCAAGATGCGCGACGGCACCACTTTGGCCTACTTTGCCACCCTGCCCGGTCCCGCCGACCAGGGCCCTTATCCCACCATCGTCAACTACTCTGGCTACGACCCGGCGCAACCGGGCGAAGCGCTGGTCAGCGGCGATCAGGCCTACCTGTGCGATGCGATTCCCGTTCTGTGCAACGCCCCTTCCGACCCCAGCGCCATGATCGCTGCGGTCTCTGGCTATGCCACCGTCAGCGTCAACGTCCGCGGCACCGGCTGCTCGGGCGGAGCGTACGACTACTTTGAAGAGCTGCAGCTGCTGGACGGCTATGACGTCATTGAGACCGTTGCCGCGCAGCCGTGGGTGGCCCACCACAAAGTCGGCATGACCGGTCTGTCTTACCCTGGCATCACCCAGCTTTTTGTGGCCAAGACCAAGCCGCCGGGGCTGGCCGCCATCACCCCGCTGAGCGTGATTGGCAACACCGCCACTACCCTGGTGCCGGGCGGCATCCTCAATGACGGGTTTGCCCTGAACTGGATCGACAACGTCTACAAGAAAGCGGCGCCCTACGGTCAGGGCTGGGAGAAGAAGCAGGTCGACAAAGGTGACACGATCTGCAAGGAAAACCAGCTTCTGCACGACCAGCGCGTCAACAACGTCGAGCAGGCCAAGGACCCCAAGTACTACACGGGCGAGGTCATCACGCCGCTGAACCCGACCGCCTGGGCCGACCAGATCACCGTGCCGGTGTTCCTGGCCAGCGCTTGGCAAGATGAGCAGACCGGGCCGTTCTTCATCACCTTGCTGGACAAGTTCAAAACCGCCCCCAACCGCCGCTTTGTGGTCTACAACGGCGTGCACTCTGACGGTTTTGCCCCGCAGGTGCTGGCCGAGTGGAAGGCCTTCTTGGATCTGTACGTCGCCAAGCAAAAGCCCAAGCTGCCCGCTGTGCTGGGCCTGCTGGCCCCAGAGCTGACCAAGCAGATCTTCAGCTCGGAGCTGTCGATGCCGCCGGACCGCTGGCTCGGCGTCAAGACCTACGAGGAAGCCAAGGCCATCTGGGAGAAAGAGCCTCAGCTCCAAGCGATTTTCGAGAACGGCGCCCTCAAGCCGGAAGGGTCGCCGCAGGGGCACTTTGCCCTGCCGTTTGGCGAGTGGCCGCCCAAAGAGACCAAGGTCCAGCGCTGGTACCTGGGCCAGAACGGCGCCCTGCTGGCGACCGCGCCGACCGAGACCGCGGGCGGATCGACCTTTGAGCACGACCCCACCGCCGGCAACCGCGGCCTGCAGGTCAGCGGCCTTTGGAAGGCCGACGCCAAGTACGTCTGGAAGAAGCCCGACGCCGGCTTTGAAGCGGCCTTTCTGACCGATCCGCTGACCGAAGACCTGGTGATGCTGGGCACCGGCAGCGTCGACCTGTGGATCCGCAGCAGCTCCGCCGATGTCAGCGACGCCGACCTGGAGGTCAACCTGAGCGAAGTCCGCCCCGATGGCCAAGAGCGCTACGTGCAAAGCGGCTGGCTGCGCGCGAGCTTTCGCAAGCTGGGGCCAGAGGCCACCGACCTGTGGCCCGGCCTCTCTATGATGTATGCCGACAAGTCGCCGATCGCTGTCGGCCAGTGGGAAAAGGTGCGCATCGCCATTGCCGGCTTTGGTCACCCGTTTCGCAAAGGCTCGCGCATCCGCCTGACGGTCGATACTCCGGGAGACAGCCGCGCCGACTGGCGTTTTGCCCTGCTGCCGTACCCCAAGGGCACCAAGTACGACATTGCCCACTCGGCCGCCTACCCGTCTAGCGTGGCCTTGCCGCTGCTGAGTGGCGTGGCGATTCCCGCGGGCAAAGGTCTGCCGGCGTGCCCGTCTCTGCGCGGGCAGCAGTGCCGCGCCTACACCCAGGTGCCCAACACCCCTGCCAAGCCCTGAGCCCTGCCTAGCCCAGAGCCCTGCCTAGCCCAGAGCCCTGCCAAGTCCACAACTCCCTTCTCGACAGCGCCTTGCCAAATACCCCATATGAAGTACAGACTTAACATTGCCTTGGGTGTTGTTCTGGCGACGGGCGGTTGCCATCGGCAGTTGGACTACGCGCAGGAGCTGCCAAGAGACCCGGACTGGCCGCCACTGGCCAGCGCCGCGGAGGCTGCCGCGCCAGCGATGGCCGGGCTGGACATCGCCGCCGCGGCAAAGTACTCGGCCGAGAAAGACGGCGCGGCGCTGGTCGTGCTGCGCCACGGCAAGCTGCTGTATCAAAGCGGTCAAAACGGCCGCGACCTACTGCAGGCGCGGCATTTGTTCAGTGGTACCAAGAGCTTTTCCTGCGCCCTGGCCGTGGCACTGCAGAGCGATGGGCTGCTGGACCTGGACAAGCCGGCCGCCGATGTCCTGACCGAGTGGCAGGCGGACCCGCGAAAAAGCCGCATCACGCCTAGACAATTGCTCAACTTCACCAGCGGCTTGCAAGACGACCAGCCGGCCTTGACCCGCGACGGCCTGCAGCGGCGGCCCAAGGTGCCAGACAAGTATGCCCATGCCGCCGCCCTGCCCGCCAGCCACGAGCCGGGGACGCACTACGCCTATGGCTCTCAGCATCTGATGGCGTTTGGGGCGTGGGTGGTGCGCAAGACCGGTCGCGAGCCCCTGGATCTGCTGCAAGAACGAGTGCTTGGCCCCATTGGCATGAAGGTGGCGGGCTGGCACACAGATCCGGCCGGCCACGCGGCGCTGCCCTATGGCGCATGGACCACGGCGCTGCAGTGGGCCAAGTTTGGCGAGCTGGTGCGCCAGCGCGGCCAGTGGCAGGGCAAGCAGGTGCTGGACCCGGCCAAGCTGGACGCCTGCATGCAAGGTTCCGCGGCCATGCCGGTCTACGGCTTGAGCTGGTGGCTGAACCAGCCTCTGTCCGCAGAATTGCGGCAAGCCGCCGAGCTGCCGCCGCGGGTGCTGGCAGCCGTGGGCCCGGCGTTTAGCGACAAAGCGCCAGCGGACCTGGTGATAGCGGCCGGCTTTGACGATCAAAGGCTGTACATCAGCCGGTCGCTGGGGCTGGTGGTCGCGCGGCTGGGCGCAGGATCACGGCGCTGGTCAGACGGCGAGTTCTTGGGGGCGCTGCTGGGGCCGGCGGCGGGCCGCGCAGCGAGTCCTCCCTAGCCAGCCGAATTGTTGTGGGGAGACCAAATCATGACCCTGAAGCTCGACAAGGCGGAACAGCAGCGGCTGGTGGCGTCAATTCGCCGTTATTGTGCAGAGAATCTGGAGCCCGTGGGCGACCTTCAGGCGTCTCTGCTGCTCGAATTCTTGGTCCAAGAGGCTGGCCCCGCCATCTACAACCAAGCGGTGGCCGATGCCCAGGCGCGGCTGCTGCACCACGTGTCAGAGCTGCCGGCAGAGTGCTATGAGCTGCAAGGCGACTACTGGGCCAAGGTGGCGGCAAGCCAGAAGCGCGGACGGTCCTAGGGATCCGTCCCCGGCGCGGCGCCATCTGCAGCCAGCTGGTCCAGACCACTGTATCGACCACTGCCTACGCACAGCCTTCTGGCGACGAGCGGTGGCCTGCCAAAGCGCCTGGCGCCGAGGTCGCCAGCGAATTGGCTGGAAACTATAGCGCAGGTTGGCTATGGTGCGCGGCCGTTTTTTCCGCTGCCGCCGCGCCGCCCCCCCTGCTTGCCACCAGATCCCAGCAGCCTACTCCGAGGAGAGCCCCGCCATACCCCTGACTCGCCAAAGTTTTGTTATGTCGAGCTGCTTGATTGCCGCGCTGCTGGGCGCCTGCACCACCGGCGGCGTGGGCGGCGGCGGCGGCGGCCTGGTCAGCTCGGGCGGCTTTGCCGGTACCGCGTGCACGGTGCCGCAAAAACTTGGCTGCGTGCAAGGTTCGCCGCCATCGATCATGGTCTGCGGGGCAGACGGCAATTGGGCCCTGCAGCAGGCGTGCGCCGCCGGGCAGGCGTGCGTAGAGAGCTACACCACCGGCGTCGCCGTGCCGAGCTGCGTGGGCAACGGGACCGGCGGTGGCCAGGACGCCACGGCCAGCGACACCAGCGTCAACGACACTGCCGCTGAAGACGGCAGCGCGACCGACGGGGCTGTCACCGACGTCTCTGCCGGCACCGACGCCCAGGCAGGCAAAGACAGCCAGACCGGCGGCGATGCCAGCTTGCCGGACAACGGCGGCGGCGACACCGTCACGCCAGGTCCGGTCTGCGGCGACGGCAAATGCGAAGGCCTGGAGACCGACATGGGCTGCCCGGCCGACTGCGCGGCCAAGGCCACCTGCGGCAACAACGAGTGTGAAGTGGGTGAGTCAATCAGCAGCCGCCCTGCCGACTGCAAACCCAACTGCCAGCCGGACTGCGAGGGCAAGCAGTGCGGGCCCAATGGCTGCGGTGCCACCTGCGGCAGCAGCGACGGCTGCGGCGGCAAGTGCGCCGGCGGCTGCGCGGCCGGCCTCGTGTGCAACACCAGCAAAGTGTGCGTGCCCAACGCTGCCAAGTGCGGCAACGGCGTGTGCGAGAGTGGCGAGACCACAGCGAATTGCGTCGCGGACTGCAAGGCGACCGGTGGCAGCTGCAGTGGCCTGTGCGGCAAGGCGTCTAGCGGCTGCTACTGCGATACCCAGTGCAAGTCCTCCAACGACTGCTGCGCCGACTACGACAAATACTGCGGCACCACGACCCCAGTGTGTGGCAACGGCAAGTGCGAAGCTGACGAGTCCAAAACGAATTGCTCAAAGGATTTCGGCACGACCAGCAGCGTGTGCCCCAACGGCACCTGCGAAGCCGGCGAGACCGAGGCCAGCTGCCAGCAGGACTGCAAGCTTGGCTGCTACGGCGATTTCTCGCTGGGCTCGACCTTCTACAAGTCCGGAGATACCAAGCAGACTGGCCTGGCGTGCGACAACAAGAGCATGCCCAAGAACTGTCCAGACGGCTACTGGATCACCTTTCCGGATAGCGGCGAGTGCGTCTGCATCTTGTCTTGCGCAGGGATTGGCGTGACGGTGGGCCAGAACTGCACAACGGACGGCGCATGGAAGTGCACCGACATCCTAGCCACCAACGCCAGCGCCAACGGCGGCAAGATGTGCGTGCCCACCAAGTGGGGCCTGTGCACCAAGTAAGAGAGTCCCCCAAGGCCGTAAGTACATAGACCGCTAGCTCGATTCTAGTTGCAGCGGGTCGTGGTCACAGGGCTGCTCTCATCACTCAAGCACCTGACATCCATCAGGCCCTCGCTTGGCTGCGTCGGTCCGTTTTGGCGTGCTGCAGTTGAATTTCTGTAGTGGCGATCCCAAATTCGGCGTCTATACGCACTTGGAGGCACGTTCACAGTCTGGACCGCCCCACCGGCTTGGAGGTTCTTGTGGCTCAGCTGCGCCTTGCTCTTTTTTCAGCGCTCTTCTTGCTTGTTTGCGGCTGCGGCAGCGACGCCGTCGCCCCGCCCTCCACCCAGACGGACGCAACATCTCAAGATGTAATGGGGAATGACACAGCTTCCGCAGACAGCACCGCCGATACAGCCACGGGTGCAGACACAGCTACGGGTGCAGACACGGGCGCAGACACAGCCGCGGACGCCGTGACCCCTGCGGACGGCCTGGCCCAGGACGTGTCCGCTACTGCGGCCTGCACCACCGATCTGGCCTGTGTCCAAGCTCTTGGCAAGAAGGACCTGTGCACCAAGGTGTACTGCGACGCCGACACCAAGACCTGCAAGACGGCGCCTCACCCAGACGGCACCCCTTGCGACGATGGCAACCTGTGCACCGGCGGCGACAAGTGCACGGCTGGCGCATGCAAAGCCGGCGACGCCGACCTGTGCCCCAAGCCCGAGTCCGACTGCGCCAACAAGAAAGACGACGACGGCGACGGCTGGGTCGACTGCGATGACAGCGACTGCGCCAAGGATAGCGCGGCCTGCGCCTCGTCGGCCGAAAGTGACTGCAAAGACAAGGCCGACAACGACAAGGACGGCAAGACTGACTGCGGCGACTCGGACTGCTACTTTGGCCCGAAGTGCGTTGGCATTCCTGGCGAACTCGAGGGCGGCAACAAAGTGGATGACGACAAGGACGGCAAGACCGACTGCGACGACAGCGACTGCGGCGGCTCGGCTGCTTGCGCAGCGGCAGGCGCCTGCAAGCCCGGCGCTCCGCTGAGCTGCGGCGCCCTAGTCAAAGGCAACAATGGCGCGACCTTGAGCAGCAACGTAACCGAGGCCTGGACCTGCAAAGACGGCACGGCGACCGACGGCGACACCGGCCCCGAGTTCGGCTACAGCTACCTGGCGGCGTGCAATGGCTCGGTGATGTTCACGGTCAAGAAGACCGGCACCGCGATGGGCTTTTTGGACCTGATCGTCCTGGACGGAACGCTGGCCTGCAACGCGCAGACCAAGTGCTTGTCGAGCGCGGCGATGACCGGCACCGAAGTCAGCGTCACGGTGCCCATCACCAAGGGCCAGTTGATCCAGGTCTTGGTCGAGGGCTACAACAAATTGGTCAGCAATTTCGATTTGACGGCCACCTGCACCTGCAAGTAGAGCAAGGAGAGGCTCACACGGCAGCGCAAGCGGATCCCGCCTGTCTGGTTTTTTCAGTCAGGCAACACTTCGGAATTCAACTCCGACGCCGCTTGCCCGACCCAAATACCTGGATTTGGCTTGGAGCTGGTTGGCCAAGAACCCAAGGGCTGGCTAGAGCGACAGCACGCCCTGCGCCCACAGCCAAGGGCCCGGCCAAGCCGATGATCCGCTGAACTTCTTCACCGGCCTTACCTCGTCCGCCAGGCTGAGCCCAAGGTAGGCGGGCAGCCCCCGTGTCCAAGGACGGCGCAGCGGTGAAGAAAATCTTGCCGCTGGCGGAGGTCCGAGCATCCCTGGCGCGGCGGCCAGGGGAGCTGCAGGCATCTGCAATGACCAACACCTGAGGCTGCTCAGCCACTTGAGAGCTTGGCGCGGCTGCATTAGCAATTGGTCATCCGGGATCCAAATTATTGCGATCTGCACGATAATCGCCCGTGCCGGCGCCGGGCCGGCTGGGGTATCCGCGTGGACAAGCACAGCGACACAACCTGGTGGTCGGGTACGCGGCAGCGGCGGGCCGTGACGATTCCAGCCATCGCCGTGCTGGCGGTCGTGAGCGTGGCGGTGCTGCCCCTGGCCCTGCCGCTGACCTTGGTCGCCGACCTGGTCCGCGGCAAGCACTTTGCCCTGAGCCGCTGTGCGCTGTTTTTCGCCGGCTATCTGGTGGGAGAGGTGCTGTTTCTGCTAGCAACCTTGGGGCACTGGCTGGCCGTTGCGGGCTGGACCGAGAAAGGCCGGCAGCGGCTGTTCCGCCAAACTGGCTGGCTGGGCAACGCCTGGGCGCGGTGGATGGATGCCCTGGGTGAGCACCTTTTTGGCCTGAGACGTACCGTCCAGGGCCTAGAAGCCCTTGACTCCGGCGGGCCGCTGATCGCACTTTTTCGCCACGCTTCGGTGGGCGACACCACCTTTCCGCCGCTGATTCTTGGGGTTGCCGGTGGTCGCCAGGTGCGCTATGTGGTCAAGCGCGAGCTGCAGCTTGACCCCATTTTTGACGTCATTGGCCACCGGCTCCAGGCCTGTTTTGTGGCCCGCGACTCGCAGCACTCGGATCGCGAAATTCAGGCGCTGTGCGCCCTGTTAGACGGCCTTGGCCCCCAGGATGCCGTGGCGATTTTTCCTGAAGGCACGCGGTTTTCGCCGGACAAGCTGCAGCGCGCGCTGCCCCGCCTGGAGGGCAGGCTCAGCGGCGAGGCCCTGGCCTGTGCGCAATCGCTGCGGCGAACGCTGCCGCCGCGCTTGGGGGGCCCCATCGCCCTGCTTGAGCGCAACCCCGGTGCCGACGTGGTCTTTTGCGCCCATGCCGGCTACGAGGGCGCGGCGACTTTTGCCGACCTGCTGCACGGCCGAACAATTGGCCGGACCATCCAAGTGCGGCTGTGGCGCGTTCCTTTTGCCGAGATTCCGCGCGAGCGCGAAGCGCTGATTGTCTGGCTGTTTCGCCAGTGGGCCGCCATGGACCAGTGGGTCGAACTGCAGTTCCAACAGGCCGGCAGCAGCCCTGGACCGGCCCACGACAATACATTGTAATGTATATTGAATTGGCTATTTGGCCACAAGTCCTGGACCATTGACGTGCCACCGCTGCGCCAGCGCCGTGACACAATTCCAATGCTGTTCATGCATTTTCTGGCGCACCAGCTGGCCGAACTGGGGGCGAGCCATCGCCTGTTGCCGCCGGCCATGGGCGAGCCGCCGTGGCTGAGCTTGCGCCAGATGCGCGAATTGATGGACCACCCGTGGCCGGGCAACATCCGTCAACTGCGCAATTTTGCCTCCGAAATGGCCATCCGGAGCTTCTCGCGTGCGGTGGCCGAGCTTCCGGCATCGCTGTACCGTCCGTTTCCCAGCCACCGCAAGGCGCCAAGCGGCGGACACGACCTCGCCGACCGCCGAGCACCATCGGGCGGCCACGAACGCCGCGAGGCTTCTGGGCCCGGCGGTTCTCGCGAGCTTGGCGGTCCCGGGAGACTGCCAAGCAGCCCCAGGGAGCTGGACCCCCTGCGCAGCACCGGCGCGTTTGAGGTCCAGCGCACGCCGCCTGGACGGTTAAGCGATGACCAAGTCGTGGCTGCACTGGAGGCCGCCGACTTCAACATCTCGGCGACAGCGCGCGACCTGCGCATTGCCAAGAATTCTCTGGTTGCGCGTATGGCGACCATCTCGACCCTGCCTCGCGCGGCGGAATTGGACCGCGATGCCATTGAGGCCGCCCTTGCCAGCCACGACGGCAGCTTTCTGGTTGCGGCCCGCCAGCTGCGGGTGGGCGAGCACGCCCTGCGGCTGCGACTCGCCGAGCTGGCCGGGGCCGCGCACGGCGGCGCAGGCCACCTGGACGATTGACCGGTCAAATGATCGGTCTACTGTTTTCAAGATGCCAAATTGACCGGTCAGCGGCGTTGGGAGCAAGCAGAGCTCGCCGGAGGCACCGCAGCGCCCTCTCCTTTTCATCAGATTTTTATGTCTACTGCTGCAGCTGGCACGGCTCTTGCACCACTCTGCTGCATCTCGATTGGACGGCTCAAAGGGCGGCTGCTCAAAGGAGAGCTTGTTGCCGTGCGCAGCCGACAATTCGGCAGCCGTTGAACTAACTATGTAAATAGCGACCATCACGGTTGGAATAGTTTGCTTTCTACCTGAACCCTTGGCTTTGCCGGGGGTAACACTGGGGCCGCACTGGCCTGCGCCTTCGTCCTGCCCCCCCCCCCGCATGTTGCTTCTGGCCACTGCCATCCCATTGCCTCAACGGGTACTCGACGGCCCAGCACCGCCATGGCAGTATAGCTCTGC
This sequence comes from uncultured Myxococcales bacterium, assembly GCA_903919145.1. Classification (GTDB taxonomy): domain Bacteria; phylum Myxococcota_A; class UBA9042; order UBA9042; family UBA9042; genus SXRM01. The sequence continues at coordinate 2,262 of CAIXGW010000036.1, read as the reverse complement.
GCAAGGGGTGCGGCGATGAGCGCCGCAGGATTCGGGATGGTCGGGCCGCCATCCCCTGCAGCCGCAGAGCTGCATCGGAATCCCCATGGTGTCTGGCCCTTCTTTGGATCCCCTCAACCGCGAAGCCGCTCCGCCCGAAGCGTGGACGCCGCTGCTGCGCTTTGCCCGCCTGGCTGCGCGACCGCTGGAGCGCTTTCTGCGCATTGAAGCGGCCAGCGGCATCTTGCTGCTGCTGTCGGCGGCCATCGCCCTGGCCCTGGCCAACTCGCCGTGGGCCGAGGCCTACCAGCACTTCTGGCACACCCAAGTCGGCCTGCGGGTGGGGCCCTTTGCCGTAGAGCGCTCGCTGGAGTGGCTGGTTAACGATGGCCTGATGGTCATCTTCTTCTTTGTGGTCGGCCTAGAGATCCGCCGCGAAATCGACCACGGCGAGCTGTCCGAGTGGCGGCGGGCGATCCTGCCGGTGGGAGCGGCGCTGGGCGGAGTGGTCGTGCCTGCCCTGCTCTACCTCGCAGTCGCCGGCGAACCTGCCACCCGCTCGGGCTGGGGCGTGCCGATGGCCACCGATATCGCTTTTGCCGTGGGCATCTTGGCGCTGTTGGGCAAGCGAGTTCCCGCGGCGCTGCGGGTGCTGCTGCTGGCCCTGGCGGTGATTGACGATCTGGCCGCGATTGTGGTCATCGCCGTGTTTTACTCGCCGGGCATCGAAGTTTACGGTCTATTTGCGGCGTGGGCCGGGCTGACCGGGGTGGCGGCGATGCAGCGCTTTGGCATTCGCTCCAAGCTCGCCTACGTGCCGGCCGGGCTGGTGGTGTGGGCAGGGATCTACGCCGCCGGCATCCACCCGACCATCGCCGGCGTGCTGGTGGGGCTGATGACGCCGGTGCGCGCTTGGATCGGTCCAGAAGGGCTGCTGAGCGGGGTGCGCCGCGAGCTGGAGACCCTGACGCCGGCCTCGCTGCAAGCGCTTTCGCCCCACGAACTGAACCACGCGCTGCGCCACTACGACCACCTGCGCCGCGAAGCCCTATCGCCGGCAGAGAGCTTGATTGAGCTGCTGCACCCGTGGGTGGCCTTTGCGATCATGCCGCTGTTTGCCTTGGCAAATGCCGGGGTTGCGGTGAGCCAGCAGCCGCTGGACCCGGCGATGTGGACCGTGATGGGGGCCGTGGGCCTGGGTCTGGTGCTGGGCAAGCCCCTGGGCATCGGCCTTGCCGTGGCGATGATGATCAAGCTGGGTATCGGCGCCCTGCCCGCTGGGCTGACGGCCAGACATATCATGGTGTTGGGTGTTGTCGCCGGTGTCGGCTTTACCATGGCACTGTTTGTCGCCCAGCTGGCCTTTGGCGATCCGCGGCTGCTGGGCGCGGCCAAGATCGGCGTGCTCGCGGGCAGCGGGGTGGCGGCGGTGCTGGCGCTGCTGCTGGGGCGGTGGCTGCTCGCGCCGATTGCCCAGGCCACGGCTGATCTTTCAGCGGATGAGGCAGAGAGCTCTACGGAGCTGTAGGCCCGCTGCGGGTCAGGTTGGGCTCGCCAAAGCCAAGGCAACGACGCCAAGGTACGCGACGAGGACGATGACACGGAGCTGGCCGTCGTAGACCCAGCTGCGATCGTCCAGAACCGCGCCGCTTGCGTCCTTCGGCACGGCCCAGACCCGGCGCCCGGCCGGATCTAGGCCGTAGGCTACAGCGATCTCCGTGGGTTGGGAAGGGTCGAGACGGCTTCGCTCGGGCGGCCGAAGGCATCTCAGCGGTCGACGTTTGGGCGAATCCCGCTGCCGCGGGACCGGGTGCTAGGCGCGCCGGCCTGCCGGCCTCTGCGCCCGGAGACGCTGGCGGGGCGGCGGGGGCTTGCGCGGAGACGGTGCTTCGTCGCCCCGCCTGCGCCTCCGCCCTGCGGGTAACGCCCCCATTTCGCGGGGCCGGCGGTCCAGCCTACAAGCGCAGCACCGTCACCGTCCGCCCGCCCGGCGTCGCCGCCTCCTGGAACTCGCCGCGGCTCTCCCAGTCGTCGCCGCTCGGCGCGGTAGACCTCGCGTCAAACAGCAGCAGTGTCCCCGTCGCCAGCCCCAGGCGCTCCAGGTAGCCGTCGATCTGCTCTAAGCCCTTGACCAGCGGGTCCTTCTGCCCATCCCGCCACACCTTGATCTCCAAGGCATGGCGGTCTTCGCCCGTCGGCATCCCCGCCGCGTCGACGCCGGTAAACCAGCGGATCAGCAGGTCCAGGCGCTTGCGCCCCAGGCCGTACTCGCGCTCGATGTAG
>CAIXGW010000035.1 GCA_903919145.1 uncultured Myxococcales bacterium | reverse complement strand
AACCGGCCGCGGGGCGCGCCGTCGACCGTGGCGCTGATCGGCCTGCGCGACGTGCGCGATTACAAAGTCGCCGCAGGGGGTTCGCCACACCTCGGCACCGCCTCGCCGTTTAACGTCAAGGCCAAGTCGATGACGATGGCGAGCTTCACGGCCTCTGACGTGGCCGCTTTGTACGGCCAGCACACGGCGGAAACGGGGCAGGAATTCGCTCCCGAAGCGCTCGAACTCGCCTTTGAGGTCACCCAGGGCCAGCCTTGGCTGGTCAACGCGTTGGCCGACCAAGTGGTCAACGAGATCAAGGTCACCGGCCGCATTGAGGCCGCCCACATCGCCCGGGCAAAGGAGTCACTGATCCTCAGCCGCAGCACCCACTTGGACAGCTTGGCAGACAAGCTCAACGAGCCGCGGGTGCGCAGTGTCATTGCGCCGATCCTCGCGGGCGGCGAGATTCCGCTCGAGGTGCCCCAGCGCGACATCGAATACTGCGCCGACTTGGGCCTCATCGCCAGCGACGCCAAGATGGTCCGCATCGCCAACCCCATCTACCGCGAGGTGCTGCCGCGCGAGCTGAGCTTGCCGAGCCAAGTGCGCATGAACATTCCCCAACGCCGCTGGGCCCTGCCAGACGGCCGCCTGGATCTGCGGGCCGTGCTGCAGGCCCTTGTGGCGTTTTGGCGCGAAAACGGCGAATGGATGGTCCGCGGCCAGACCTGGCCCGAGTTCGCCCACCAGCTCGTGGTCATGGCCTTCCTGCAGCGACTGGTCAACGGCGGCGGCTACATCGACCGCGAGTACGGCCTGGGTCGCAAGCGCCTGGACCTGCTGATTCGTTGGTTTACCGGCCTGGACCCCGCGGGGCTGCCGACCGGCGAAGACCGCCACGCCCTGGAGCTCAAGGTCTGGCGCGACGGTCAGAAGGACCCACTGGCGCAGGGGCTGACCCAGATCGACGGCTACTTGCAGCGCCTGGACCTCGCGACCGGCACGCTGATGCTCTTCGATGCGCGCGCGGCCGCCCCCAGCGGCGACGACTGGGAAACGCGCGGCGAGTTTGCCGAAGTTCAGACGCCGAGCGGGCGGACGGTGACGCTGTTGCGGCTGTAGGCGCAGGCCAGTCGGTCCAGCCCGGGAGGCCAATCCGCCGGCTTGGGCCAGCAAAAGTCCCGGAGGTCGCTGGACTGAGGCCTGCCCTGGCCGGGACGGGCGGCAAATCCAATGGATTTGCCTCCCAGTGCGGGCATGAACCGGGCGGGCCCACACCTTGCGGATGGGCTGGCCAAAAACAGGACGGACCTGTTCACGCTGAAATGCGCTGGGGGCAACAGACCTGGTAAAACGGTCAGACTGGCCGACCAGTCGGCGTGCGTGTATGCTGCTGCGAGTTGCCAGTGGAGGCTACAGTGACTCTTGACCTCGCAACCCGCCGTCAAATCGCCCTTCGCGTTCGAGAGGCGGTGCCGCAAGTCCGCCAGGTGCTGCTTTTCGGCTCCCAGGCCCGCGGCGACGCCAGCCCTGACAGCGACATCGACCTCTTGCTTGTGGTGCCCGACGGCGCGGACCGCATCGCCACGGCGGTAGCCGCCCGCCGGAGCCTCATCGGCATTGGTTTGGGCTTCGATGTGCTGGTCCTGCAGGGCGAGGAGTGGGAGCAGATGCGCTCATCGCCGGCATGGTTTCATCGTCAGATTACCCAGGATGCGGTACGGATGGATGATGCAGCTTGAGCGGCCAGAAGTGCAGGCTTGGTGGGCGCTGTCCAACTCAGACATCCGCGTTGCCGCGGTGGTGGCCGATTTGCACCCGCCAGAGTGGCACTTGGTCTGCTTCTTGGCCCAGCAAGCAGCCGAAAAGGCCCTGAAAGCGGCGATGGAGGCCGGCGGACTGCCCGTGCCGCGCACCCATGACTTGGTCTTGCTCGTGGAGAGGCTGCCCGCGCCACCTGCCAATATCCTTGATGCTGCCCTGCTGCTGAGCGCGTATGGCGTGGGGCCGCGCTATCCAAGCCCGGCGGGTCCAGCGTCGGAACGCGACGGACGCAATACAATGGCCGCTGCCCAGGTGCTTCGCGGCTGGGTTGAGGGGCTGCTCGCGTAGAGCGCTCGGCCCATCGCCGGGGCGATGAGAAGGGCCGGCAGAGAGGGGGGCTGGCTGCAAATCCAAGGGTTTTGCCTACCTGCACGGCCGTGAACCGGGCGGGCCAGAGACCCGCCCCAACCCGGGCCAGCGGATCTAGCCCACCACCAGCCGCAAGCCACCCTCGCGAACGCGAGGCCTTTCTGATGTCGCCCGTGGCTTTAGCCGGCGGCCCCCTCCGCGCGCAGGATGCGAACCCGAAGGGCGGCGTGCGACGCCGCCGGCGCTTCGCCGGTCGCAGCCTGTTCGCCGCTTCGGCGACGCGCCCAACCTTGCTACGCCCCGCAGCAGCACCAGCACCTTGCACCTGCGTCGCAAATTCGCTAGCTTACACTGGGATGCAGCCCTGCGCCCAGGACGGTTGGCACATGCTCGACAGCTCGGTCCTTGAAAAACGCTCCGCAGCCCGCGCGGCCAAGGCAGTTGGCGATTCGGCCTTGCTGGAATTGCACCTACGGGCGGCAAAAGCCCTGGCTGACGCCGCTGCTGCCCCGGCCGTGCGCGCGCAAGCGATGGCCGTGGTGCAGCGATGGGCGGACAACCAGTTGTGCGACATGGCCTATGTCCACGCTTGGCGGCGCGTGCTCGCCATGGAGCCCGGGCGCTCCGCGGCCGCCATGCTGGGCACGGACGCGGCGGCGGTGGCGCTGCGACAAAACACCCCTTTTGGCTTCCTGATGGCCTCGGCTGCGGCGGTTGAGCCGTGAATCGCGGTGACGTCGAGCGCTTGCTCACTGCCGCCAGTCGGGCGACGCCTTACCGAGAATTCGTCATTATCGGCAGCCTGTCTGTCTTGGGTGCGGTGCCATCACCGCCTGCAGCGATGGTGGGGTCGATCGACGTAACCTGCGCGGGCCGCAGCGCACGAGGGTGCTGGAGGCGGTGGCGGCGCTCAAGGCAGAGGTCGCGCAGCTGGAGGTCGAGCTGGCGGTTGGGCAGGAGTAGGCGGGGCGCTGGCTCTAGTGACCGAGCTCAGCAACCCCTCGTCTCTGCTGTCGATTGCTTCTGTGAACCGGTCGGGCCAGAGACCCGCCCCAACCCGGACGGGGCCGGACCGGGCGGATGGGCTGGCCAAAAGCAGGACGGACCTGCCCCAGTCCGTAGGACTTTGCTCCCGCCCAGCCCAGGAATTGATTCCTGGGCGTCCACAGGCGCGCACGCCTGCCAGCGAGCAGGAGCCAAGGCTGCTGCGAACCCGCCAAGATCCGTCAGCCGCAGAAACACCAGGTGTTTCATGGCAATGGCCCTGTGAACCGGTCGGGCCAGAGACCCGCCCCTACCCGGGCGGGCCCCCACCTTGCGGATGGGCTGGCCCAGCGCCACCGCTGCAGCTGCCACCTGACCTACGGCACGGTCGCTGGCGCGGCCTCGGCCAGCGCGCGCAGCTCGGCGACATCGGCAAAGACCTCGCTGACGGCGATGGCGCCACTGCAGCCGCTTGGGTGGACCGTGTCGCCCTCCACGCAGGCGCGGTAGAGCCAGCTGCCGTCATCGTTGCGGGCAAAGTGCTCTATTTGATTGGGGTCCTGTGAGACCAGCAGGTAGTCGCGCAGGCTGGCGATGCGCCGGTACAGCTCAAACTTGCCGCCGCGGTCGTATTGCTCTGTAGACGCCGACAGGACTTCGACGATGACCACCGGGTTTGTCACTGCATTGCGGTCGCGCCAATCCACCTGCACAGGGCCGCAGATCACGCTGGCGTCCGGGAAACAGACGTCGCCGGCCACGGCAATTCGCAGCTCAGAGTTGAACATTCGGCAGGGCTTGCCGGCCATCGAAGACCGCAGCACGCTGTAGGCCACGCCCGCGAGGTGCGCATGAACGACAGAACCGCCGGTCATCGCAAAAATCTCACCGCCGTGAAACTCAAGCTTGACCGGGCTGGCCTCCAGGGCCGCCAAATAGTCCTCGTAGGTGGTGGGCAGCACCCTTGGCGACTCAGCCATCGCCGCCTCGCTGGGCCCCTCTTGGTGGAGGCTGAACCGAGTGTAGGGTGGATGCGGGGCTGAGGCAAGGCGAACTTTGGGCGCAGAATCCTCGGTCAAATCAGCGAGAAATGCCTGGCTGGAGGAGCCGGCCTTCAAGACACCTGCTACCGCTTGGCCCCGCCGCCGCACTGTTTGCGCAGCGTCGCCAGCTCTTGGCGCATCGCCTCGATTTGCTGCTGCTGGACCTGCAGAGTTGCCACCGACATCGACAGGTAGCCGTAAAGGTCGACCATGTCGCGGCGGGCGTCGACAGCCGGGCTCTGCGGCTGGTCGTCGATGATAAAGCCAAGGTGCCGCGGTGCATTGCCCCCGGCCGCGGTGTAGCGATAGGTCGCCAGCCGGGTGTCCAGGAGTTGTTGGGCCAGCTGCTTCTGCGCCGCGCTGTCCAAGTATTGGATGTCGCTCTTTAGGTGCGCTCTGGACTTGGGGCATCCTTGCAAGGTCGGGTCGCTGGCGGCGCAGCGCAAGAACTGTCCGCAGCCGAGCTTGGAGTCGCACTGCAGCCCTTCTTGGCTGCAGGGGTCGCCGACCTTCTCGGCGCCGCACAGCGGTACGCCGGCGGTTGGCTGCCACTCGGCCTGGCACACCGGATAGCCGCAGGTCACATAGATCTGCAGGCTGGCGTTGGGCTTGCAGGCGCCGGTAGTGGCGACCGCTACGCCTGCCGCGGCAGCCTGACAGGCATTGCTGTAGGTCTTGCCATCGCAGCCGCACACCGGCATCAGCTCTTTGGTGCAGACCTGCGGCTGAGGCTGGCAGGTTCCCTGGCTGCTGGCGCACTGGCCGGCGGGCGGCGCGCAGAATTCGCCCTGGCCGCACTGGGCAATCGGGCTCATCGACAGCGGATTGCAAGCCTTGGGGCCGGTGGGGTTGCACTGGCAGGTGTCACAGCCCTTGGCATCGACCAGGATACCGTTGGGGCAGTTGGGCAAGCAGCCCAGGGCTGGGCAGCAAACGCCCTTGGGGTTGCAGAACTCGGCCATGCCGCAGCTGGCGCCGGGCGCTTGGCAGCCGGGGCCGGCGTCGGCGACCGCGGTGTCGCTGTCTGGCGTTGCGTCGTCGGCCGCGGTGTCTGAGCCTGGGGCCGCATCAGTGCCCGGGGCCGCATCAGTGCCTGCAGAAGCGTCCGTTGTCGCGGCGGTGTCAGGCGCATCTGGCGTGTCCGCGGCGGCGTCGCCAAGGGGGCCGACATCGGCGCCGGCGTCGGGCAAAGCGGCCGGCGCGGCTGACTCGTTGAACCAACAGCCTGCCAAGGCCAAGCTCAGCGCCAGGGGAATCCAGGTAAGGCGAATGTTCATGGGGTCCTCCATTGGCTGCCCAGGGGGCGGCAGGGGTAGGCCGCCCGCCCTTGGCCCAGTCAGCATGCCCTTTGTGCCAAGGGATTGCCAGGGTCGCGTGAGCGCAGCGTGTGTGGGATGGGGCGCTGGCGAAGGCGGGAGAGAGGACCGTATGGGGAGCTGCGGGCCCGTTGGAGCCCCTTGCTCTGGCTGGCCCCTTGGGCCGCCTACTCTGCCGCCGCCTACTCTGCCGCCGCAGCCTCGCCCTTGTCGCGCCAGCGCTTCAAGAACGCCGCGTAGCGGCCAGGGCCCTTGGCCACCTGCCGCCGCAGCCCGGCCAGGGTATCGCGCGGCACTTGCTTGGCTGTCAGCTTGGCCGCCCACCCAGGCACAATTCCCCCTGGGTCCACCTGGACTTGGTACTCGACCTTGGTGGTCTTGGCGTCAATGCGCACCATCCGCCAGTGGCCCTTGACCACCGGCATCCGGACCACGCCGTCGACCGCCGGCCAGCGCGGGTCGGCCATAGCTTCAAAGCGCACCATGACGTCATTGCCCTCTGCCAACCCGGTCACCCGGCCCAGCAGAACCGCGTCGCGATCGCTTAGCGGCCACGGCGCACCACTGCGGGTGTAGAAGACCCGCTCGGTGTCGCTGACCCTCTGGTATTCTCTGGCTTTGACGCAGCGCTTGTTCCAGTCGCAGTAGTGGTTCAGGTCGTCGACCACGGCGGCCACGTCGTACAACTCGGCCGCCACAATGGTGGTGCCGCGGAATTCTGGCATCGGCTGGCCGGCCAGCTCGCGGGTCTCTAGCACCACGCCGTCTTCTTCGGCACCGCGCCGCCACGGCTCGGCGGCAGCGGTGGCCCCTGTAGCCACTAGAGCCAGGCCTACCAGCGGGGTCAGGATCCACGACCACAGAGCCCTGGGTCGGCTGCTGCCGAATCTCATCATGCTGGCTCTAACCCTTCAACAGCGCCAGCAGCGGATCGACGCGCAGGTCGTAGGGGTCGCCCTGCACGCCAAGCTGGTGCAGCAGGGCCGTATAGATGTGCTCAGGTTTTAGGATTTCTCCGCCTTGGTCCACCTGACCCGTCTGCAGGTTGACGGGCTGCGGCGCCATGTTGACGTTGGAGCTGGCGCCGATGATCCGCCCGCCCTGAATGCCGGCGCCGGCCAGCACGCAGACATTGGTCAGGTGGTGATCGCGGCCGCTGTTGCCGTTGAGCATTGGCGAGCGGGTAAACTCAGAGAAGCAGACCACGGTGGTGTGGTCCAGCCAGCTGCTGCCGCTGGTGCCGTAGGGCCGCGCCGCCAGGTCGTCCAGCATCTTGGCCACCAGATCAAAACCCGCTTGCTGGCGGGGGCCTTGGGCGGTGGTCCAGTCTTCAAAGTGGGTGTCCAGGCTCTCTGTCAGGGTCACACTGACCACCCGAGACAGGCCGCCCGCCAGTGCCGTAACCGCCATCGCCGCCTGGGCCGGCAGCGAGGTCAGCGTCGCATCGCTGGTCGGGATGCCGTAGTAGCCGCGCAGCTGCTCCATCTCTGGGGTCTTGGCTTGAAAATCAAAGAGCTTGTCTAGCCCCGCGGCGCTCATCTGCCGGGCCTTGAGGCGAGACGCTTCCGCTGTTGACCAGGTGCCGCGCTGAGCCGCCGACGGGCACGCCGCCTCCTGGGCCAGCATGGCGTCGACCAGCTGCAGGGCTTTGGGGTCCAGGCTGTTGGCCGGGGCCTTGAGCGCCCGCGTCAAGTCGCCCACGTTAGAAACCTTGAGGCCCGAAGCGAAGTTGGGCTGATCGACGTTGTAGGACTCGCAGCGCACCGCCAAGTTGGGCACCAGCTGCTCGGCGCCCAGCAGCGTAGAAAGCCAGGTCGCTCCAGAGGATCCGCGCGCCAGCAGCCCAGACGGCGGCTTGCCCGTCAGGTAGCGGCGGCGGCCGACCTCGTGGGTCACCGTATCCATCGACATGCCGCGGACAATCGCCACCCGGTTCTTCTTGAACTGGCCGGTCATCGCCCCAAAGTAGCTGCCCAGCAGCGCGGTCTTGCCATCGCTGGTGGGCACCCACTGCGGCTGGTTGCTCTGGGTGGTGCCGACTTTGAGCTTGTCATAGCCGGGGAGAATCTGCGACTTGGCGGCGTTGCCCTCATTGAACTGGACCGGATCGCGCGGATCGGTCGACAGCAGCATGTCCCAGCCGCCGCTGAAGTACACAAACAAGAAGTAGCGGTCGGTCTTGGTCGCCTTGGGCGCAGGCGCGCTGACCGCGTGGGCCAGCTGGCTCCACAGCGCGGTGCTGCCAAATGCCGCGGCGCCCAGGCCAGCAAATAGCCCATGGCGCAACAGCTTTCGCCGGGTCAGCTCCGCCTGTGCCGGCGGCGCGTTCTGCAGATCCAGGGGATCGGCGCTGGGGTCCAGCTCATGCGGGTCCGTCACTTGCCCTCCTAACGCCGCAACTAGCTAGTAAGTGTAGAACGATGGGTGGGTGACCAGGCCCACGCACAAGGCCTGCCAGCCCTGCTGCGCCGCTTCCGCCGGCTTCTTGGTGCTGGCGGCGGTCTTCTGGGCACCGGCAAGCAGAAAGCGCCAGCTCTCTAGCTGCGGCGCCCCCTGGGGCAGCTGCCGACCGTGCCAGCGCAGCAGCAGGTAGCGCAGGTTCTTTTCGACCGCGGCCGCGTCGGCCCCTGGGGTCGCCGTGGGCTCAGCATGGACAAAGTACACGCGATCCGCTGGCTTGGCCTTGGCATCCTTGGCGACCAGGGCTTCGCAGACGTTCAGCGCAGCATCCTGCAAGAACTTCTGAAACAGCGTCGACGGCGCCAGATCCTCAATGACCATGTCGATAAAATCGGGCTTGCCCAGGGTGGTCTGCAGCGCCGCAAACTGGTTCTTGCCGCCGACCGTCCAGGTCAGCCCGCCGCTGGCGCCTAGCAGAGCCGCGTCTAGCTGGTCGATGTTCATGCGCTTTCTCTGGCGCGTTGGGTACTCTGGGTCGGGGAGCAGCGGCACCAGCTTGCCTTCGCCCACGGCGCCCAGGTCTGGGGCCTTCTCTCCGACCACTGGCGCCACCTGCCGGCCCGCCTGGCTTGGGTCCTGGGAGGGCAGCCGCTCTAGCGCTGGGTGGTCCGGGGGCAGCTGTGCCCACAGCTCTTGGGGAATCGCCGCCGGGGCTTCCGCAGTCGCCTTGGGCAGCGCGATCTGGGGCGCGGGCTTGCTGGCCGCTAGCGCGCTGGTGGGCAGCGTCGGCGGTGGCGCGGGCTCCTGGGTGCAAGCCGTCAGCGCCCAAGCAGCCGCGGCCCAGCGCCACGGCGACCCCGAAAGGGTGGACCGACCACGCGGGTTCATGGCGCCCTCCGGTAGGCATCAGAAAGCACAATCTCTTTGACCAGAGCGCGGTAGTCGTAGCCGCCCGTGGCAAATTCGACGCCCAGGCCGTCGGCCCAGGGCTCTTCTTCGGCCAGCAGGTCGCGCCCCAGCAGCCACTCTGCGGTCGAGCGGGCTACGCAGCGCGGCAAGCGGTTGTCAGCCTGGGCAGTCAGCGCCAGCAGCTTGGGGCCCTGCTCAATATTCTTCCAGTGTTGCGGCTGCTTGTAGTTGTAGGAGCGCAGCCAGCCCAGCCACGCCTTCTCTGGCGGGGCGTAGGCCTTGGTCAGGTAGAACTGCTTGCAGTCGCTGCTGCAGTTGGTGCCGTTCAGCGCGCAGCTGTTGCAGTCGCTGCGCTGGGCCGGGTACTCAATGGCGTCCAGAAAGCCGGCGCCGTAGTTGGTCCAGCGGCCCCAATAGCTCGCCGCTGGCTCTAGCAACACGTGGCAATACTTGCAGCCGGTGCGCTTTTGCAGGTCCGGTTCAAAGACTTCGCTGACGCCAGCCACCGGGATGCCGCCGTCGGGCGCCTGAAACGGCTGGCACAGAAACACGTTGTAGAAGCGGGTCGCCCGGGCGCGATCGGTCTGAAAGCGCAGCAGGTAGCCCGGATGGGTCAAGATGCCCGCAGCGCTGGCCGGTAGCGCCAGCTTGACCCAAACGTCCTTGTCGGCGTAGGTCAGGTTGGGCAGCTTGGCCACGTCAAAGGGCAGCGGCGTCAGCCGCACCTGGCCGGGCATCTGCGCTTGATGCTTGAAGTAGTGGACCATGGGGCCGTTGACCCACAGCACCGCTTCTTCAAACAGGTCGGTGTAGGGGCGCCCTTCGGCGGCCCAGGTCTCGATCTGCTTTTCCAGAGACAGCGCCAGCGAGTTGGCAATCACGGTGGCCGCGCCGCCGCCCATGCAGAACCGCAGGTTGGGGCCGCAGCTGCAGGTGTCGTCGATGTTGGCGCCGCTGGCTCCGCAGTAGGTGCCAGTGGCGCTGAAGACGGTGTCCTGGGCATCCCAGCCGCACACCTTGATGGTGGTGGTGGGGGCCCAGTAAGGCTGGACCAGCACGTAGCCTTCGCGTTTGCTGCCATCGGGTTGGTCGGCAAACACCAGCTCGCCACCGGCGTCATACTCGGCCGGCTGGTCCAGGCACGGCACCTTGAGGCCGCGGATCGCCGGCGCTACCTGGGTGCGGTAGTACAGGCCGCTCTCTACCCCCAAATTCATCGAGGTGGGCATCAGCCGGCCGGCGCTGTTGGCCAGGTTGAGCCACAGCAGGTTGCGATGGCGGCGCAGATTCTGCTGGACCCACTGCGGCGAGGCCAGCCACTGGTCCACAGTGGCCTCAGAGACCGCCTGCGCACCCGCCGGCAGCGCCTCAAACTCTTGCACCGTGGGCAGGGTGCCGCGCAAGTCCAGGCTGGCGGCGCGCAAGTGGCCGGCGGCGGTCAACAGCGGCGCGTCTATGCTGCACATCTCGGCCGCGGGCGGCTGCGAGCTGTCTGGCACGGCCCAGGCCGGCAGCGCTGCCAAGGCCAGCCACGCCGCACTGGCGAGCAGGGCATTGGCGAGCAGGGGCACCCCACGGAAAAGCCGCGCTTTGGCAGGGAAAATCGCCGCGGCGGTCTGTTGAGCCCGCTGCATCGATCCCCTGGTTGTACTACTGAAATTCTGCGCCATCCGCGCCATTTTTACCCCCAACCCAGCTGCTAAAGTGCGCGAGGGGGGCGGCGCTGTCAAGGGGCATAGCCGCCGGCGGCCCAAGCCTTGACCAGGGCCTTCTGCGCCGCCGTCAGCTTGGTGCCCACCAGCGGCATCGCGTCGGTCGCAAGCTGCGTCTGGATCTTGGCGTACCACTGCTGCCACAGCGCTGCGGTGTGCAGCTTGACGGTGACAGCCGCCGGGCCGTGGCAAGTCCCGCACTTGGCGTTGTGCAGCGGCTGGATGTCTTTGGCCCAGCTGGGCGGCGGCGGCGGCGTTGGCTGGCCAGGGGTGACCCGGACCAAACCCTGCTTGCCCACAGCCAAAAGCGCGCCGGTGGTGCTGATGCCCCGCAGCTGCAGACCGGCGGTGCCCTGAACCGCAAAAAACACCCCTTGCTGCTGCAGCCACAACCCTTGAGCGCTGGCGACCGCGCTGTAAGGCACCTCGCGACGGGCGGCGATGGCGGTCACGGCTTCGGGCAGGGCCAGCCACTGCCACGCACCCTGGGGGTCGCGGCGGTGCAGGGTGCCGTCTTTGTTGAGCCACCACAGCTGATCGGTGCCGTCGCCGGCCAGCTGCTTGCCGGGCGGCAGGTCCTGGTCGTGCCACACCTGCGCCGTCTTGGCGGCGGCGGTCAAGGCGCGCACGGCGCCATTGGCGTACATCCACAGCGCTGGCGTGGGTTTGGGCGCTGTCTGCCCCGCGGCCGTCACGGCCACCGCCGGCCCGGCGCTCCACAGCTGCGGCTGCAGCAGCGCGGCCGTCAGGTCGGCGTCGGGCACCGCCACCGGCTGCAGCAGCTGGCCGTCGTGGCGCCACAAGCCCTCTGCTTGGCCGATCCACAGCCACGGCCCAGCGCCCGCGGCCGCCGGCTGGACCAGCAACCACTCTGGCTTGGCGCCGATCCACGGCTGCACCGGAGACACGCCCCACTTCTTGGCCTGCAGGCCGTACAGGCCTTTGCTGGTCGCCAGCAGGTACTGCGGGCCGGGCATCACCGCCAGCGCCCGGGCGGGGCCGGGGTCTCCCTGCAAAGCCACAGGCGGCAAGCCGGCTTGATCCAAGAACGCCGTCACTGTGCCGGCCTGGGCCAGCACCACGGCGCCGTCGCCCGCTGCGGCAAAAGACGGCTGGACGGCCCACAGCACCTCGATCTGCGCCGGGACGGGGGGGCCAAGGGTGGCTGGGTCGGGCTGCAGCACCGGTGGACCGGCGTCGCTGGAGTCAGCTGGGTCAGAGTCAGCGGGGTCAGTGTCGGCTGCGTCAGAGTCGGCTGGGTCGGAGTCCGTGGGGTCAGAGTCCACCGGTGCAGAGTCGCCCGCGGTGCCGTCGTCGGCAAGGATGCCGTCCGCCCCTGCGGCGTCTGGACCGGCGTCGCTGCTGAGGCCGTCAGCGGCGGTGTCGCCGCTGGCATCGGCATCGGCGTCCATTTGATCGCTGCTACCGCTGTCTGCAGCAGGCGTGCCGTCGGCCGCTGTTTCCGGCGCGGCATCAGCGCCGACAAGCCCTTCCGCGGCGGTGCCGTCTGCGTTAGCGCTTGGTGTCGCGTCGGCCGCAGCGTCGCTGCCGCTGGAGGCAGCCGGGGCAGCGTCGGCGCCGCAGCCCGCCAGGCTCAGCAGCAGGGCGGCCAAGGCCATGCAGCTTGCGAGGGCACGCAGAGCCGTGCCAGCATCGCGGTGGGGTAGGGTGTGATTTTTGGTGTGGGGGGCAAGCATGGGTACAGAGAGCGTGAAGCAACAAGCGGCGCTTCGTCAATCGCCGCTGGCCAAGACCGCGGGTTGGCTGGCGGCCTTGGCCGTGCTGGCCGGAGCCAGCGGCTGCGCGGACCCGGCGCCGGCGGCCCCCCAGGATAGCGCGGCTGCCCAAGACTTGGCTGCCGATACAGTGGGTTCTGAGGACACCGCCGCCGATGCTGGGCTTGACGCGGTGGCCGACACCGTGCCCGACGCGCAGCCAGAGACGGCGGCCGACGCCGCGCCCGACGCCGCCGCCGACAGCCAGTCTGACGCGGTGGCCGACAGCAAAGCCGACGCTGACGCCGCCCAGGACATCGCCAAGGATGCCACTGTCAGCGACGCCGCAGCCGATGCCGCCAAAGACACGGCCGAAGACGCCGTCAGCGACGCCAAGCAAGACAATGCGTTGGACGCCAAAGCCGACGCCGCAGCGGACGCCGTTGCCGATAGCGCAGCCGATACCGCAGCCCCGGCCGATACTACAGTCGACGCCGCTGCCAAAGACGTCGTTTTTGGCTGGGATGTTGGCAAAGACGCCACCGCGCTGGCGCCGTGCAGCCCGGCCCTGCAGATCAGCCCTGTGGCGCCTCAGGTTTTGCCGCTGCAGCTGCTCAACTTCAAGGCCAGCGGTGGCTCTGGCCAGTACCGCTTCACCTTGATCAAAAATGGCTCTGAGGCGCTGGTCAACCTCTACACCGGGGCCTACCTGGCGGGAGACAAGGTCGCCGTCACCGATACCGTGCAGCTGACCGACGCCGGCTGCCTGGGCAGCGCCAAGGCCGAGATCGAGGTCCTGACGCCCCTGGCGGTGCAGCCGCAGCAGGCAGAGCTGCCGCCGGGGGGCAAGCTGTCGCTCCTGGTCAGCAAAGGCTCTGGCAAGTACGCCTACAGCCTGCAGACCAACCAGAGCGGCGGTAGCATCTCTGCGGCGGGCCTGTACGCCGCGGGCCCCAAGCCCGGGGTCGACGTTCTGCAGGTGCTGGACACTGGCACGGGCGAGACCCGGCTGGTCAGCGTGGAGGTCATAGCTGGCTCCACCCTGATGGCGGTGCCGCCGCGGCTGGCGATTCCGGTTGGGGCCACGGCCAAGCTGACCGTCAGCGGCGGCTCTGGGGTGCTGCAGAGCACGGCCAAAGGCGCGCAGATCCTGACCAACGGCGACCAGGTGACGGCGGTGTCTCCCGGCCTTGTGGCAGTGGCCATTGTTGACAAGCTGACCGGCCAGAGCGCCACCGCGACCATCGAGGTCGTGGCGGCCCAGGTGCCCGCCATGCCGCGGTCGGGCGATTTCTTTGAGGTCGCGGCGGCGGTAGCGGGCGATCTAAACGGCGACGGCTGGAGCGACGCGCTGCTGGGCGTGCCGGAGTCTGACATCAGCCACTACAATGACGGCGCCGTGTACCTGTACCGCGGCACCCCGGTTGGGCTGTCTACCGAGCCAAGCCAGGTGCTTCACGGAGCCCTGTCAGAAGATCGCTTTGGCTACGCGGTGGTGGCCGGCAATGTCAGCGGCAGTGCCCTGCCAGAGCTGGCCGTCGGGGCGCCCTTGGCCGACGCCGGGGCGGCCGATGCGGGGCAGGTCTCGATCTATGGCTGGGATGCCAAGGCCGGCCAGTTGGCGGTCCAGCCGCTGCGGCAGCTCTACGGTCCCTTTGCCAGCGACCAGTTTGGCACCGCGGTGGCGCTGTGCGATTTCAACGGCGATGGCTTGATGGACCTGGCTGTGGGCGCACCGCTGGGAGAAAACCGCGATGCCAGCCCGGTGGTGACCGATCAAGGCGCCGTTCACATCTTCTTGGGCAATGAAGATGGCTACTTGGATCAAGCGGAGCAGAAGATCTTCGGCAGCCTGCCCGGAGCCGACGGCACCTGGAAGGCTGCTGCCAGCCTGCGCCTGGGCCAGACCTTGGCTGCGGCCGACTTCAACGGCGATGGCGCCTGCGACCTGGCCGTCACCGCCCTGAACTACACCATGGCCAACGGCGCTGCCGGCGACGGCGCGGTGTTTGTCTACCGCGGGGTCAAAGCGTCCAAGGAAACCCTCGGCGGCGTCTCGAATTTGCCGGTACAGGCCTGGGAGCCTGCCGCCGCATCGGGCACCGTCTCGGCCCTGGGGCGCTGGCTGGCGGCGGGGGACCTAGACGGCGACGGCAAGGCTGAGCTGGCCGTCACCCAGCGCAACCACGATGCCCTCATTGGCACGACCACCGCGGTGAATGCAGGCGCCGTCAGGGTTTTCAAAGGGGGCAACCTGCCCACCATGCCACCGGTCGGCTTGGCCGATGTCACGACCACCACATGGACTGTCCAGGGGCCCAAGGCCAATGACGGCTTTGGCGCCGCGGTGGCGATCGGCGATGGTGACGGCGACGGCAAGCCCGACCTGCTGGTCGGCCACGCCGCCTTTGAGCTGACCGCGGCCCCTGGGGCTCCGGCGCTGCCGGCGGACAGCGGTGTGCTGGCGCTCTACCCCGGCAAGACCGGCGCCTTGCCCGATGCCACGCCCAGCCAGCAGTGGGCCGGCCTGACCAACGGCGCGCGTTTTGGCCTGGCCATGGCGGTGCTGCCCAAGAGCGCCCCTGTGCCCGCTGGAGGCGCCGCCGCGGCCAAGCCTGCGCTGCTGGTCTATGCTGCCAACAGCTCAGACCTGGGCCCGCAGGTGGGCCGACCGTATTGGCTGGTGCCAGGCAAGCCACTGATGCCGCTGGGGATGCCCGGCGAGTCTTCGGGCCATCGCTTTGGCTTTGCCGCGGCCTTTCCCGGCGACCTGGACGGCGACGGCAGTGCGGATCTGGTGGCCGGCGCCTACAATTTTGACGACCCCAAGGGCAACGAGGCCAACACCGGCGACCTGTGGCTGTGGAAGGGCGCGGGGGCCGGCGTCAGCGCGGCGCCGACGTTTGACTGGCTGGATTTTGCCGGGCACTCGGCTGGCGACCAGGCGGGGTATGCTATGGCCGCCGCTGGCAATTTTGACGGCGATGGCCGGCCAGACCTTGCCATGATCGCCCGGGTAGAAGACGTGCCGGCGACCTTCTCCAAGGCCTATGTCACGGCAACGGCGGCGGTGAGCTGCCTGGCTGATCCGGCCAAGCCCGGCGCTTTCAAGGCAGCCTCAGACACCGGCGCGGTCTACGTTTTTGGCGGTGGCACCGCCGCCGCGCCGCTTTCGTCCAGCCCGCGCTGGGTGATCTTTGGGCCCCAGGCCAGCCAAGCGCTAGACAGCGTGGCCGGCGGCTTTGACTACGACGGCGACGGGCTAGAGGACCTGGCCATTGGCTCCTTGGCCTATGACGCGCCCGGCCGCGCCAACGCCGGAGCGGTGCTGCTGGTCCGCGGCCGCAAGCAGTCGGCTACGCCCGGGATCCACGTGCAGTGCCCCGATGCGGTGCTGGCCGGCGTTGCCGCCAATGACAATTTCGGCCGCAGCGTGACCGGCGTGGCCGACGTCGATGGCGATGGCTGCGACGAGATCGCCGTAGGCGCCCCCGGAGCCGACCAGCCGGGCAAGAGCGACCAAGGCGCCGTCTACCTGATCTTTGGATACGGCCCGGCTTGCCAGCACAAGGTCGCAGAGTGGATGGTCTTTTACTCTGGCGAGGCTTCAGCCCAGGCGGGCTTTGCCGTCGCCTCTGGGGACCTGGACGGCGACTCGCTGGGCGACCTGGTGGTCGGCGCGGTGGGCCACATCAAGGGCGGCAACCAGGTGGGCGCGGCGTGGGTGGTGCGCGGCAATTACCTCAGCAAGTTCAAAGGCGAACCCTGGGTCGATGGCGCAGGACCGGCGGACAAGCCGCCGCTGCTGGACCCCGCCGCCACGGGGCTGGCGATAGAGGGCTGGAACGTCGGCGAGCGCGCCGGCACGGCGGTGGCCGTGGTCCCCAAGGCCAAGGGCCCTGGATTTGCGGGGATTATTGTTGGCAGTCCCTTGGGTGCGGCGTCTGGGGTGGCGCTGTCAGGCCACGTCCGCGTGCACCGCTTTGACCCTGGGGCCGCTGGCAAGCCGGCGCCCGGACTCGTTGCCGCCCCTGCGCTGGTGGTCACGGGCGAGACGACGCCGGGCTTGGGGCGGATGGGCGAAGGCTTGGCCGTGGGCTGGCTGGCCGGCAAGCCAGTGCTGGCAGCCGGGGCGCCAACGGCCACGCCAGCGGGCAAGGGCGGCGTAGACACCGGGGCTATCTATACCGTGTCGCTGGCGAATTTGCAGTAGCTGTGGGGGCCAACCCAGCCGGATGGACCCAATCGCACAGTCCCGGCTATCGCCCAATTGACGCCCGCCCGCTCGCCGGCCCGAGCTCAGCCCACCTCCGATGGTCGCGGTCGCTCGCCCCCTCGGCCAGATCTTGCGGTCCCACGCTACGGGATCAGCAGCGGCGCTTTGACGTCTTTGCTGTTGCCGTTGCCGACCTGGCCCAGCGAGTTGCCGCCCCAGCAGTACAACGCTCCGCTGGCGGTCCTGGCACAGGTGTGGTGATAGCCCAAGCCGGCGCTGACGGGATCGGTCAAGCCGGCTACCTGAGTCGGCACAGCGACGTAGATGGCTGTGCTGCCCGCAATCCATCTTACCATTGGATCCCCAGCAATACAGCGCGCCATTGGCCAAGGTGCAGGTGTGGTCGCCGCCCGCGGCAATGGCGGTGGCGCCGCTGAAGGCGGCCACCAGGGCCGGCGTGGCCTGGGTCGAAGGGCCGCTGGTGCCCGTTTGGTAGGCGTTGTTGGACCCGCAGCAGATGACCTTGCCGCCGCCCACCAGCGCGCAGGAGTGGTCGTCGCCGCTGGCGATGGCGGTGGCTCCCGTCACGCCCTTGGCGGCCGTGGGCACGGTGGCTTCTGCGGTGGTGCCGGTGACGCCGGTGCCGATTTGGCCCTGCATGTTCAGACCCCAGCAATTCACGGTGCCCTCCTGTATCACGGCGCAGCAAAATGTCTTGCCGCAATCTAGGTTTTTGACCGATGCGCCGACCTTGGTGACCACGGCTGCGGCGCCTACCGTGTGGTTGCCGTCTCCCAGCTGGCCGGCGCTGCCCAGGCCCCAGCAGCGCACGGTGCCGCCGCCGTCCACGGCGCAGGTGTGGTACTCGCCGGTGGCCACCTGGACCGCTGGCTGCAGCACCTTGACCGGGGTGGCGATGGGCTGGGCGGTGCCGGTCGGTGGCGCGCCTACCGCGGTCACCTGGCCAAATTCGTTGTTGCCCCAGCAGAAAAGCCCGGTGGCGGTCACCGCGCAGCAGTGGTTGCCGCCGCAGTCGACCTGCGTGGCGCCGCTGAGCCCGGCCACGGCCTGCGGCGTGTAGTACCACTTGCCAGACGTCGCGCCGCTGCCAACCTGGCCGTACTTGTCATCGCCCCAGCACAGGATTTTGCCAGACCCTACAATCGCACAGGTTTCGTAGTCGCCGCCGATCACGCTGCTGATACCGCCACTTAAGCCACCGCCGCAGACCGCCGCGGTACAGGTCTTGCCGCCACCGCAGCCGACCCCATCGGCAAGGGGCAGATGGCTGCAGCCGCCCGGGGCCGTGCAGGTGTCTGTGGTGCAAGGGTTGCCGTCTTCGCAATTGGTGGGGCCACCGCCCTGGCAGCCGCCGGCCAAGCAGACGTCGCCGCTGGTGCAGGCGTTGCCGTCGTCGCACGGGCCGGCGGCATTGGCCGAAAAGCAGCCTTTTTGCGGGTCACAGCTCTCCAGCGTGCAGGCGTTGAGGTCGCCGCACTGCGCAGGGGCGCCGCCCAGGCACAGGCCGCCAGCGCAACTGTCTCCCACGGTGCAGGCGTTGCCGTCGCTGCAGGTTGCCGGGCCAGGCAGAAAGACGCAGCCGGCGCTGCCTGCACAACTATCGGCGGTACAAGGGTTGTTGTCCTGGCAGGCCACGGAGTCGGTCAGGCCGTCGCAGTCATCGTCTGCGCCGTTGCAAAGGTCGCTGGGGCTGCTGGGCACGCACGGCAACGGCTCTGGGCTGCCATCCGCCGCGGCGCTGCTGTCGGCCGCGTCGGCCCCGGCGGCAGAATCACCAAGCTGGCCAGAGTCCTGGCCCATGGCCGTGTCGGCAGGCTCGCGCAGCACGCCGTTGTCTGCGCCGCTGTCGGTGCCGGTGGCGCTGGCCGTGCCGACGACCTGGGTCTCTTCCGAGCAGCCGGCCAGCAGCGCTGCGGCGCACAGCAGTGCGACCAAGCAGGTTTGAGCCGGGCTGCGGGCAGCGTCCCATCGAAATTTCGTTGGCTTCTCTCGGATGCCCTGCCAGCCTGCCGGCTCGAGCAAGGCGCCCAACTGCCCTGGTGACCGGCGATCCTGGCGCCATCCGCCGGCCGCAGCGCCGCCCTCTGACTTCGCAGCCTGTAGCCAGCCTACGCGGGCCGCGGAGTCCTACCAACTGCTGTGGACCTTGGCAGCCCCGGCTGAACCGGCTAGCGCAGCCCCGCGCAGCCGTGGTATGGTCAGCGGGCTAACGCCCCGGAGAGGTCGCGATGTCGCACAGCCAGCCAGCGAAAAAGTCCAAACTCTTGATGCTGTTGGCCGGTGGCGTGTTGCCACTGGTCGGCTCTGGCGTCTCGGCTCAGGTCGCCTCGGCCGACGAGCCAGCAGCCGAGCCGCCAACGGTAGAGATCCGCCGCCCCAGGGCCGCGGAGCCGCCCAAGGTCCTTAAAGGCGTAGGCGCCCAGTCCGACATGGATGTGGGCGGAGAGGACGACGGCTGCGGCGACCCCGACGACTGCCGGCGCATGGCTGACGAGTGCGAGTCGCGCCACCCGGGCGATGTCCGCTGCAAGGCCCTGCACCTGGGCGCTCACCTCGGCGCCCTGCCGGCGGGCCTGCGCGGACCGCTGAGCGGCATCCTGGGCCTGCGCGGCCGCCTGGAGCCGCACGTGCTGATGCAGACCCAGGCAGCGCTGATGACCGGCGAAGACAACCAGCAAACCCGCGGCGACCGGGCAGAAAACCCCGGCTTTACCCTGCGGCGCGCGCGCTTTGGCTTCTCTGGCGGCTGGTGGCCGGCCAAGGCCCAGTTTGGCCTGTACGTCGATGCGGTGGGCAATCCGCAGAGTCAGGCGGGGCCGCTTAGCGAGGCGTGGTTCTCGATTGAGCCGTGGCGCACCGGCACCCTGGTGGTGGGCGCCCACCGCACGCCGTTCTCCAAGACCGCCATGCTGTCTTCGGGTGGCCTGGGGCTGGCCGAGCGCGCCGTGGCCACGGTGGCGATGGCGCCGTTTCGCCAGGTCGGCGCCACCCTGTCTGGAGAGTACGACCTCGCCGGCCTGCAGTGGCACCTGGGTGCCTACAACAGCTTTGAGCGCGGCATCAACTTTCACGAGGGATTCCGCGAGTTCTCTGGCATCACCGGCAACCGTTTTGGCGGGCTGGCGGCGGTGGCGCGGGTCGCAGCGGCGCCCTTGGGCCGGGTGGGCTCGCAGACCCTGGACACCCAGGGCGGCGACCTGCGACTGGAAGTGGGCGCAAGTGCCTATTACAGCGACGCAGCGACCGTCAAGATGCAGGGCTACGAAGGCGACCTGCACCTGAAGTGGAACGGCGTGCACCTGCTGGCAGAAGTGCTTCAGGATCAGGCAGATCCCAAGAACAAGCCAACCCTGCCGGCCACCCTCAGCGGCTCGATTACCCGCCGCGCCGCCATTGCCGAGCTGGGCTACGCCCGCAAGTGGTACAACCTGGCCGTGCGCTTTGAGCAGATCGACCCCAACACCGACCGCGACGACGACCAGGATGAGCAGGTGTATTCGGCGGCGCTGGGTGTGCAGGCGCCCCATCAGAAGGTCCGGGCGCAGCTGCAGTTTGACCACCGCCATGAGGTGCGCGGCGCCACGGTGGACAATGACACGCTGTTTCTGCAGTTCCAGCTGATGCTGTAGCAGCTCGGAGGGACCATGCACAAGCACCACATCGCACCGACGCGCTTGGGTTTTCTAATGCTGGCCGCGGTGGCCGCGCTGGTGGGCTGCGCTGCCGACGAGTCCGGCCAGCTGCGCGCCTTTGTGGCCAAGAGCCGCCAGGACCTGGTGGGCGGGCCGGTGTCCTACGCCGATGTCGGCGACTTTGTCTTGGAAAATGACAAGGTGCGCATTGCCATTTTGGGGCCGGACCGCTCTTGGGGCCCGGGCGTGTTTGGCGGCAGCCTGGTCGACGCCGATATCCGCCGCAACGACCCGCGCTTTCCCGCCGGTCAAGGGCGAGACAAGCTGGCAGAAGTCTTTCCGTTTGCCAATTTGCTGGTGCCAGCGCCGCTGGGGTCCGACGTCAAGGTCCTAAGCGACGGCAGCGACGGCAAGACCGCGACCATCCGCGTTGAGGGCAAGGGCGTGTTCTTGTTTGAGGCGCTGTCGATCCTGGAGTCGATGCGGCCGCTGCTGGGTCTGTTCTTTCCCGACGTCAAGACCACCGTCAACTTTCGCACCGACTACTCGCTGCACCCTGGCGAATCCTTTGTGACCATGAAGACCTGGGTGATCTTGCGCCCGCGCGCCGAGCAGGAGTTTGAGTCCACGGCCGGATCGGTCTGCAAGGATGACAAGGAGTGCGGCGGCACCGCCACCATGGTCTGCAAGGGCGCGACTGCGGCCGACAAGGGCAATTGCGCCTGCAAGACCCTGCAAGAGCTGGGCTGTGGCTCTCAGACCTGCAGCACCGGCGCGCTGTTTGACAGCTACGGCTGCGCGATCTGCGGCTGCTCGGAGACGGCGCCTCTGCAAAATACCGAGGGATCGCAAGACATTTTCAAGGCCATCTTGGGCCAGAAGAAGTCCGACGACGGCACGCCCTACCAAAAGGCCGGCGTGGGCGGCGGCGACTTTGTGTTCTTTGGCAACCAGACCGACATCTTTGTGCCCGGCCACGGCTTTGACGAAGAGAAACCAGTGTGGGACGCCCTGTTTGGCGGCCGCGACACCTTTGGCAAGCCGCTGGCTTTTGATTTTGTGTCCGCATCCGGCGGCGAAGTCAGCTACGCCTACTACACCAAAAAGCAGGCGGCGCAGGGCAAAGACCCGCAGGTGCTGGTGCCGGTGTTTACCTCGGCCGCCACCGCGTTTGTGACCGCCTCGCTGGGCTGCTCTTCTGGCCCAGAGGACGACAAGACCTGCGATAATGTCAAGGTATTTGAGTACGAGCGCTACTTGGCCGTAGGCCAGGGAGACGTGGGCTCGGTGTCTGACATTGTGTACAAGCACCGGGCCACCCCCACCGGGACGCTCAAGGGCGCTGTGGTCTGGTCGCAGACGGGGCAGCCGGCGGCCAACGCCACGGTGTTTGTGCTGCGCGACCCCGATCCCAAGACCGTGTGGAAGTCCGTCGACCAGGTGCTGGCGGCCAACCGCGCCATTGACGGCGCCCCCGGCGTGCTCAACGCCATTGAGGCCGACCCAGGGGCCGACCTGCAAGAAGATGGCGCGTTTCAAGGCACTTTGCCGCCTGGCGACTATCTGCTGGTGGCCATGGATGCGCACAAGGTCGTGGTCAGCGAGCCAATCCGCGCCAAGATGGAGGCTGGCAAGACCCAGGTGGCGGTGCCGGCGCTGCCTTCGCCCGGGCGCATCCACATCGACGCGCTGGCCAGCCACGGCGGCGCCCTGCCGGCCAAGGCTACCGTGGTGCGGCTGGATGCCAATGGCGAAGCGACCTTCCGCGATGGCGGCCGCATGCCGTTCTTTGGCCAGGGCCGCTTGGGCGTGGGCGTCGAGCGCCTGCAGTTTTCCACCGACGGCCGCTTTGACCTGCCGCTGGCAGCGGGGCGCTACCGGGTGGTGGTTTCGCACGGCACCGAGTGGTCGATCCACGACCAAACCTTGGACGTCAAGCCCGGTGACAACCTGAATATTCGCGCGGTCCTTACCCACGAGATTGACACCACCGGCTGGATCTCTGGCGATTTTCACCTGCACGCCGAGCCCAGCTTCGACTCCGGCATGCCGCTGGGCGAGCGGGTCAAGACCATTGCCGCCGAGGGCGTGGACTACGTCGCTTCGACCGACCACGACGTGCTGAGCGACTACCTGCCGTGGGTCAAGCTGTTTGGCCTGGGCCAGTGGCTGCGCGCCGTGGTGGGCTCAGAGATTTCTACCTTGGAGATCGGCCACTACATCGGCTTTCCGCTGCAGTACGACCAGAGCGTGATTCCCCACCACGGCAGCGTGGACTGGTACTGCAAGCCTTCGACCTCGATCCTGCAAGACATCTTGAAAAGCACCGGCCTAGATGGCGGCGCCAAGCCCTCTACCATCATTGCCCACCCGCGCGACGGCTTTTTGGGCTGGCTGGACCAGGCTGGCGTCAACGGCTACAGCCTGACCCGCACCCTGTCTGCGCAAGAGGCCAACAACAGCGTGCTGCGCACTGTGGCGTGCGACCACGACGCCATGGAAGTGTTCAACGGCAAGCGCTTTGACTCGGTGCACACGGCAACAGTTTGGGAAGTGCAGGTGTTTTCTCGCTGCCTGGACCGGATCGACCGCGCCGGCGTGACCGGGGGCCAGGTCGACGAGGCCAAGGCCCGTGCCGAGATGCAGACCTCCTGCCCAGAGCTGGCGAAGGCGGGCTTCCAGAACCCCCTGGCGTTTGAGGGCAAAGATCAGTGCCCGGCCGGCGAAGACCTGGCGACCTGCCGCATGCGCTTTCGCATGAGCCTGGCGGCCTACATCGCCGGGCTTATCAACCAGCGCACCGTAGAAGAGCAAGAAGCCTGGCTGCACGCCGCGCCGACCAAGGTGGCGGACCAGAAGGATCCCCAGGAAAAAGCTGACAAAGCCCTGGATGACATGGCCAAGAAGTGCACCTATGACGCCGACAAGCTGAGCCTGCCGCTGGACGAGGCCGTGCCCAAGGAAGACTGGAATGTGCCCTGCGGTCAGCGCGACGGCGTGCTGTCGGATTACTTTCGGCTGCTGGAGCACGGCATGGTGCGCAGCCTGGTCGGTGGCTCAGACAGCCATGGCTACAAGCACGAGCCGGGCTTGCCGCGGACCTACGTGCGCTCGGCCACCGACGCGCCTGACAAGCTGGACACCACAGCCGTGGCCACCAACCTGCGCGCCGGCCAGACGGTGCCGAGCTACGGTCCGTTTATCGACCTGCAAGTTGGCGGCAAGGGGCCCGGAGAGCTGGCCAAGGTCGCCGCTGGGCAGCCGCTGGCCGTCAAGCTGCGCGTGCAGACTGCGTCTTGGTATGGCGTGGACCGGGTAGAGATTTACGTCAATGGCGCGGTGGCGTGGAGCAAGAACCTGACCGTGGATGCCAAGCGCATCATTGACCTGGACGAGACTGTGCAGCTGGTCATGCCCGCGCGCGACAGCCACGTGGTGGTGGTGGCGGTGGGTGCCCAGCCCAAGTCTTGGATGCGGCCAGTGTACCTGGACGTGCCCTTTGGCGAGCTGCAGCTGGCGCGGGTGGCTTCGATCGCCTTCTCTGCGCTGTTTGCTGGCGACCCGGCGCTGGCGAGCCTGGCCAAGACCAGCTTTCCGCCGCCGGCCAAAATCCCAGACTTCTTCCCGGTGTTTCCGATGGCGATTGCCTCGGCCGTGCTGATTGACGCCGATGGCAATGGCCGCTACGACGCCCCGCTGCCGGCCCCCGCCTTCTGCTCGCCGCGCTGCGACGTCAAGACCGGCGAGATCCAGGAGTCGGCGTGGGACTGGCAGGGCAAGAAGCGCACCTGCAAAGAGCTGCAGAGCGACTACGAGTGCCTGGCCACCGAGGCGCGCTGTGGCCTGCCCGTGCCCGGTGTCTGTGACATCTATAGCGAAACTCAGAAGGGTGCGCTCCGCGATGCCCTGGGGAGCCACCGCACGCCATGAGTGAGCCGCAGGTCGAGCCCCCAGCCACCGGCGCGCTGGAGCACGCCGAAGACGAGCACGGCCTGCCCGATGAGGCGGTGCTGCGGCGCGCCGAGGAAAAGCCGCCTCTGTATCGGTTTTTTCGCGGCGGCATCTACGTGGCCTACATGCTGGTGGTGGTGTGGTTTGTCCTTGGCGTCATCTTTGCGGCCTACCATGCGGTGTGGGGCCCCGAGGGGCAGGCGTTGCGCGCGCAGGAACAATCGGCTACCAAGAGGTGATTTGTGGCTATGTCAACGGTGAGGTTGCCTCAGTCCGAGCTGGAGGCGGCGCTGGCCGCCCGGCCCAAGCACGTCTTTATCAGCGGTGCGTCGCGGGGCATCGGCGAGGCCGTGGCGCGGCTGCTGGGTGAAGAGAAGGCCTACCGCTTCTCTTTGGCGGCGCGGTCTTACAACCGGACGCTGGGCGTAGCCATGGACATTGGCACCGACCGCGCCCAGGCGCTGCGCATGGACCTGGACGACGAAGAGTCGGTAGACAGCGCCGTGGTCGCCGCCGAGACCCGGTTTGGGCCGATTGACGTGCTCATCCTCAACGCCGGCATCAACCTGGTCACGCCGGTCAGCGACAACTCGCCGGCGGCGCGCAAGGCTTTTCGCCAGGTCCTGCAGACCAACGTGGTGGGCAACTGGTTCTTGGCCCAGCGGGTGGCCGACCACATGGGGCAAGGCGGGCGGATCCTGTTCATTGGCAGTGTGTTGGCGCGCTTTGGTGCGCCAGGTGCCGCAGCCTATGTCGCCAGCAAGCACGCGGTCATGGGCCTGGTGCGGACCATGGCGCTGGAGCTTTCTGGCCGCGGGATTCGCGTCAACGCCGTCAATCCCGGCTGGGTGGACACCGAGATGGCCCACCAGTCGCTGGCGCGGATGGCGGCAGCCCGCGGCATCACCCCGCAACAGCAGACCCAAGAGGCGCTGGCGGTGCTGCCGATCCGCCGGATGGTGCGCCCAGAAGAAGTCGCCAGCTATCTGAAGTTCTTGATTGGACCCGGCGGCGAGTGCATTACCGGTCAGGGCATCGACATTTCTTGTGGTTCGGTGATGGTCTAGGGCCTGCAAAAAATCAACTTGATTTTCTATGAGGCCCATTTGCTTGCTGGGTGGGTCGCAAGTTCGCGTCTTTGCAGGCCGGCTCACCGCTCCGCTCTCAACACGACTCGATCGAGTTGTTGTTTTACAAGCCCTTAGCAGCAGGCGCTACGCCGGACCCAGCGGCCTGAGCGTCATCATCGCCTTGGCTGTGCCTGGAAACGCCCGCTCTACGGCGACCAGTGCCACCAGGCCCATGGCCGCGTCCGACAGCCCCGACAGCAGAAACGCCGTCACGCCGCCTGCCAGGACAAAATGGCCCAGCATCAGCGCGGCTGCAACAAACTTGCCGTAGACCATCAGCTGGATGAAGACGCGGTGGCGCCCCAGGTCCAGCTGCGCCCACCAGCTGAACAGCCCAAGCGAGGCAATGTAGCCCAGCGCCACGTATTTCCACACCGCAATCGCCGGAGCCGGGCCAGCAGGCGCGCCAAAGCCCAGCAGACTGCGGTTGAACTCCAGCAGGTCGTAGACCCGATCCTCAGCCAGCAACACGCAGGCAAAGAAGCAGGCATAGCACAGCACGTAGGCCTGCATCACCCAGCGCAGCTGCTGATGGCGGCGGGCCAGCGGCTGGTGGCTGAGGGGCAGGCCGCTCACGACATCCACGAGGAGTCGCTCTGCAGGGCCCACTTGCTGGTGATTTTCTTGGGGCGCGACCAGAAGCGAAAGCCGTCCATGCCGGTGATGTCGCCGTGGCCAAACTTGGAGTCGTGAAAGCCGCCAAAGCTGAAGGGCTCGCGCGGCACCGGCACGCCGATGTTGACGCCGATCATGCCGGCTTCCAGGCGCTCTACCGCATAGCGGGCCACGTAGCCGCGGGTGGTAAAGATGGCGGCGCCGTTGCCGTAGGGGCTGGCGTTCTCTATGGCGATGGCTTCGTCCAGGGTCTTGGCGTGGATAATGCTGAGCACTGGCCCAAAGATCTCGTCGCAGCCGGCGGGCATGTCTGGGCTGACGTTGTCCAGGATGGTGGGGCCGACCCAGTAGCCGTCGGCGCCGGGCAAGGAGGCGCCGCGCCCATCGACAATGACCTTGGCACCCAGCTTCTCGGCCTGGTCGATGTAGGCGTTGATGCGCTCGCGGGCGGCTTGCGAGATGACGCAGCCCATGTCTTTGCCCAGCTGCATGTTCTTGGCGTAGCCGACCATGGCGTCAATGATGTGCTGCACATCGCCCACCGCCACCATCAGCGAGCTGGCCATGCAGCGCTGCCCGGCGCAGCCAAAGGAGCTGGCCACGGCGGTCTGGGCCGTCAGCTCCAGGTCGGCGTCGGGCACCACAATCACGTGGTTTTTGGCGCCACCCAGGCACAGTGCGCGCTTGCCCAGGGCCGAGGCCCGCGCGTACACCAGCTTGGCCACCTTGGTGCTGCCCACAAAGCCAATCGCGGCGATGGCCGGATGGTCGACCACCGCCTCGACGGCATCGCGGCCGCCGTTGATGGTCTGGTAGATGCCGTCTGGCAGGCCCGCTTCTTTGAGCAGCTGGCCCAGCCGCAGGGCGCCGTAGGGCACGACTTCGCTGGGCTTTAGAATGAACGCGTTGCCCGCCACCAGGGCGTTGGGCAGCATCCACAGCGGCACCATGATCGGAAAGTTGAAGGGCACGATGCCGGCGACAATGCCAAGGGGCTCATTGGTCACCTCGCAGTGCACGCCGCGCGAGACGTCAATGCCGCCGCCCGTGGCCATCTGCGGCAAAGCAATGGCGAATTCGATGCACTCAATGCCCTTGTCGATGTCGCCTTTGGCCTCGGCGTAGGTCTTGCCGTTCTCGGCCGAGAGCAGCCAGCACAGCTCGTCCATGTCGCGCTCCAGCAGGGCCTTGAGGCGAAACATCACCTGGGCGCGCTCGCGCATCGGCGTGCCTTTCCAGCCCGGCAGGGCCAGCTTGGCGGCGTGCACGGCAGCCTCGACGTCGGCCTGGCCCGACAGCACCACGTGGCCCATGACCTTGCCGTGGCGGGGATTCTCGACCGGCAGGGTGTGGCCGCTGACCGCATCGACCAAAGCGCCGCCCCGCCAGTTGCGGCAGGTGGTGTACTCGGCAAAATCGTAGCTGCGGCTCTGGTAGGCGGGCACTGCGGAAGAAAGGACGGGAAGGGCGGCGTTCATAGGGAATCTCCTGATCCGGCGCGGGCATGGACGCGCAGCGGAGGCGGCAAGGTAGCGCCACTTTCGGCACAAGTCCAGCCCCAAGCTGCCACTGCTTCGTCATGGGCCGGCTGCCAGGGGCGGTGTTGGCTGGCGCCGACGCGACCAAGCTTGGCCAGTTGCCAGTTGAGGGCGTGCGCCTGCAGGTCGCGACGTTGCGCGGGCACAGCAAACAGCGTTGGCTGCCAGCCCATTTGGGGGGGCCAATTCGCCATCGCGGCAAAGATGCCGTCGGGTTGTGCGGACCGGACAACGGCCCCTACAGAGAGCGCACGCAGCGAAAGCCAGTGAAGGCATAGATGACGCCCGGGTCACCGCCAACGCGCGCACTCGCACGCACGTCGGCCGCTGGGCTTGGGATGGCGCCGCCGCGCACCGACCGCTGGGAGGCCGCCGTGGTGTTCAGAGGGTCTGTGCTCGGCGAGCTGCTGTAATGGCCGGCCGAGTGATAATCGCGAATCCACTCGGCGGCGTTGCCTGCCATGTCTTGGATGCCGTAGGGGCTGGCGCCTGCGGGGATGCTGGCTACTGGCGCTGTGGTGTTGGTGCCGCAGCCCCAATTGACGCCGGTGTGCATGATCGCATAGCTGCACGTCGCCAGCTGCTCACCCCAGGGGTAAGTCCCATCGCCGCTTTGCAGGCTGCGTCATTGGAAGCCGCACTGCCGTTCTTTTCGCAGCTGCCGCGCGCCGCCATCTCCCACTGTGCGTCTGTCGGCAGGTCGTATTTGCTCGCATTGGCTGCATCGACCTTGCTGCCGCGCCACTTGCAGAATTTTTGCGAGTCGGTCCAGGTGACGCAATTGAGCGGATGTTGCTCTCGGCCAGCTTGGGGCTTGTTGCCGGCGGTGCTCCAATTTGCGTAACTGCTGACGTTCTCTCCCCCAGGCGCCGAGCAGCCGCCAGCATCCACACACTTCTTGTATTCCGCGGCGGTGACTTCCGTGATGTCGATGAAGTACGGCGAGAGCGACACTTTGTGCTGCGGGTTTTCACTCACCTGATTGGCGCACGCCGAGTCCTTTGCGGTGTTGCAGCCCATCCAGAACGTTCCGGCGGGAATGAAGACCATGCCTGCAGGCGCTGGAACGCAGCCTTCGTCGATGGTTCCGTTGCAGTTTTCGTCTACCCCATTGCTGCAGACCTCGATCTTGCCGGGGTGAGCGCTCGTTCCTCCCTTGGTTGGATCGTCATTGCAGTCATCGCCTTTGCTGTTCAAAGAGTTAGGGCAAATAGGCGGCTTGGCCACCACCGCCATGCTGGCGTCGCAGTACTTGTCGCCATCGTCGTCGCAGCCCTCATCGGTAATCCCATTGCAATTATTATCCTTATCATCGCAGGTAAGCTCCTGCCCCCCTTCATATCCGGCGACCGCCTTGTACTCGCACAGCCACTTCCCGGCCACGCAGCTCGCGCCGACACCGCCCTTGCCGCACACACCGGCCGAGCTGCGGCTGCTGACCAGGCTCCGACAGTCCCCAAGGCAATGTTAGATCCGCACAGATGTTGAGGAATTCGCCAGTTCCGGCTGGCAGGGCGTACCCGACGCCTAAGGCAGTGCCCAAAGCTCCCACAGCCCCCAGGGCAGTGCATGACCCCTCCAACCAGGGCCAGCGTGAGCAGCCCAAGTATCTGGGGCTGGGCAGGCGGGTGGTTCGGTTCGAGGCCGTCCTCGCTCGGCCACGCTCTTGCGCCTATTGACGCGCCGCAAGAACGCCGGGATGCTGCGGGCGGGGGCGGGGAAGGCGGGACTCGTCGGTCCGTGCTGCGCGCAATAATTCCCTAAACGGCTAATGGTTAGATGCAGCAAGCGGAAGTTTCTGCGCTGTTGTGCGAACGTTTGCCGCGAGGCGCCCGGCCTTCTCAGGTTGCTGGGGGGCGCCTGCACAGTCCTGCCCATCGTGTCACAGGTGGCACGTGCAGCCGGCGCCGTCCCGCAGGGGACTGCCCGAGGCCAATGTAGACCGGGGGGAGCAATGACAGACCCGTCAAGCAGCCAGGGCGTAACCGCAGCTGGATTCTGCAGATCTTCCACTCCCAAGAGGGTGCAGAGACTTTTTGCGACGACATCGCCAGGGCGGTGGCTGTGGCTGACCCTGGTGTGTGCGGCGCTGGCCCAGTGGATGGTCGCGGCTGCGGCAGAGGCAGCGTGTACGCCGGCCGTGACCCAAGGCTGCTGCAGCGGAACGGTGCTGCAAACCTGCGACGGCGGCGGCCAGCCCGCCCTGACCGACTGCGCCAGCGGCGGCAAAGCCTGCGGCCACTCGACCGCGGCGCCGGGGCAGGGCGTCAGCTGCATCGATCCCAACCTGGCCGACTGGAAGTGGACGCCGGCGCAGCAGTACTGCCCCGACTCGTGCCAGCCCAACTGCACCGGCGCCAGCTGCCCCGGCAACTGCGCATCTGGCAAGGTGTGTCTAAACGGGACCTGCGAGACCGGCGCCTGTGGCCGCGCGCTGGACTGGCGCACGAGCGTCTGGGGTGACGCCAAGCCCGCTATCGCTGCCCCCACCGCCGGCTTGCGCTCGATGTGCAGCACCCAGTGGTGGTCGTACGGCGTCAAGACCGACGGCAGCTTGGTGCACTGGGGCTACGAGTGGAGCGTCGCCAACCTGTTTGACGACCCGCTCAACACCTCGATCAAGAACGCGGTTCAGGTGGCGTGCTCGGCCTACCACGTCACCGTGCTGCGCGCCGATGGCACCGTGGTCTCCATGGGCCAACCCACCGGCTCGATCGGCGGTTACAAGGCCATCCCGCCCGCCGGCCTGACGGGTATCAAGGCCATCGCCGCCACTTTCACCAGCACCGCCGCCCTCAAGGCAGACGGTTCCGTCGTCATTTGGGGCAGCACCCTGTCCGGCGTGGTCGACTTCTTGGGCGGCACGGGCTTTGGCAGCGAGACGGGTTTTGTATCGATCGCCGGTTCGTTCCTGGCCAATTCTGGCTATATCGCGGTCCGGCAAGACGGCACCGTCAAGGTTGTCGGGCTCAATGCGGCGTACCAAGCCTTTCCTGCCGCTCCATTGGGCCTTTCCAACGTGGTGTCGGCGGCGCTGGGCCTGGACTATGCCATGGCCCTTAAGGCCGACGGCAGCGTGGTGGTGTGGGGTGTCGACGGTGTAGTGCAGAACCCCGCGGGCCTCAAGCCTGCGGTGGCCGTCGCGGTCGCGGGCTACGGCGTGCCCATGGCACTGCAGGTCGACGGCGCGATTGCCGTGTGGAATGCCGCCACTACCTGGCCCAACAAGAGCAAGCTTATCGCCGCAGCCGGCCAGGCCAAGGGGGTGACGTTCTTGGATCCGCTGGGTATCGGTGGCCTGTACTGCCAAAACAGCGCCTGCGGGGCGATCTCTGACCTGGGCTGCTGCGACGGCGACACCCTGCAGGTGTGCAACAACGTCGGCAAGCTGCAAGCAACGGGGTGCGGAGCCGGCAGCTGCGGCTGGCAGAGCGCCACTTCGACCTACCAGTGCGGCACTTCGGGCAGCGCTGCGCCTGGGCAAAAGCCGCTCAAACCCTGCGTTTGTGTGCCCAAGTGCACCCAGAGCCCCTGCAGTCCAGACGGCTGCGGCGGCGTGTGCGGTGCCGAGGGCTGCGACGACGGCAACCCGTGCACCAACGATACCTGCGATCCCCAAGGCAAGTGCGCCTACGCGCCCAACATTGCGCCCTGCAATGACAATAACCAGTGCACAGAGAAGGATGTCTGCCAGGGCGGCCAGTGCCAGGGCCAGCTGGTAGACAAATGCGACGACGGCAATCCCTGCACCAGCGACGCCTGCAACCCGGTGCTGGGCTGCATCCACGGCTTCAGCACGGCGCCGTGCGACGACGGCAACCAGTGCACCGCCAAAGACACCTGCGCCCAGGGCAGTTGCAAAGGCACGCCGCTGGGCGCCTGCGACGACGCCAATGCCTGCACCGACGACAGCTGCGACCCCAAGACCGGCTGCGTGCACAAGCCCAACGCCGTGCCGTGCAGCGATGGCAACGCCTGCACTTTGGGCGACAGCTGTGCGGGCGGCGTCTGCGTCAAGGGCAGCGGCAAGCCGGTCTGCGACGACAAGAACGCCTGTACCATTGATTTTTGCACCGCGCAGAAGGGCTGCACCACCTATCCGATGAGCGGCGGCTGCAACGACGGCAACGCCTGCACCGGCAAAGACAAGTGCGCACAAGGGGTCTGCGTTGGCGGGGCGCCCGTGGGCTGCTCAGACGGCAACCCCTGCACCACCGACAGCTGCGACGGCAAAGCGGGCTGCGTCTACACCAACACCACGGCACCGTGCAATGACGGCAACCCCTGCACCGCCGGCGACACCTGCAAGGACGGCCAATGCCTTGCCACCGGCCAGACCAACTGCGACGACAAAAACCCTTGCACCTACGACGCCTGCGGCAAGGCGGGCTGCGCGCACAACGCGTTGGTGTTTCAGAACCTGCCCTGCAATGACGGCAACGCCTGCTCCTTCCCAGACACCTGCAAGAACGGCACTTGCTCCGGGTTCAGCCTGTGCAGCAACGCGCCCTGTGCGATCGTGGGCGGCAAGGCCAGCTGCGTGTGCGCGCCCGGGCAGACGCAAGTTTCTTCCTTTGGCAAGCTCGAGTGCTGCCAGCCCAGCTGCAGCGGCAAGGTGTGCGGCGACGACGGCTGCGGCGGCAGCTGCGGCAGCGGCTGTTTGGCCGACGAGGTGTGCTCCAACGGCGGCACAGTCTGCTTGCCCAAGGTTGCCTGCAAGGGCGCGGCGCCGCTCACCGGGGGCTGCTGTGCGGGCTCCACGGCAACGTACTGCGCATGGCCCAACTCCGTCACCACCAAAGACTGCGCGGTGCAAGGCAAATTCTGCGGCTGGGACGCTGCGGCCAAGGCCTATGGCTGCACGGCGGACGGCCTGGAGGATCCGAGCGGGATCCACCCCTACAGCTGCCCCAACACCCCGGTCTGCAAGCCAAATTGCGACGGCAAGCAGTGCGGGCCCAATGGCTGCGGCGGCACCTGCGGCTCGTGCAGCAGCGGCGGCACCTGCAACGCGGCCAAGGGTACCTGCACCGCCACTTGCGAAGGGGCGGCGCCGCTGACCGGCTGCATCACGACCACGCTGGACGGCAAGTACGAGCTGATTCAGACCTGCCCAAGCGTGACGGCCAAAGCTTCAGACGTAAAGCAGACTGTGTGCAGCAGTACCGAGGTCGCTGGCTGGAGCAACTACGACGGCAAGTACATGTGCCGGCCCAAGGGCAGCAAGGTGTGGCCGACCCCGCCCGGCATCACGGCGGCCTGCCCCAAAACCAATAGCTGCGGCATCGGGTTTCTCAAGCGCGAATGTGGCGACAATGGCAGCGGCGTCAACTGCGGCACCTGCCCCGGCAATGGGGTGTGCGCGAATGGCAAGTGCTGCATGCCCAACTGCAAGTTCAAGAACTGCGGCAGCGACGGCTGCGGCGGGTCCTGCGGCAGCTGCGGCGCCGGCCAGGAGTGCGCGCCCTGGGGCAAGTGCGGCTTGGGGCCATGCCAGACGGCCGGGGTCACAAGCACCGGAAAATGCACCGGTGCCAACTTAAGTTACTGCACTGAGGCCCAACTTGTGAACGCGGATTGCGCCAAGCTGGGGATGACGTGCGGTGGCGACGGCAGCCTTTCGCCAGTTGCCAATGGCGTGGTCCATCAGTCCTGCCTGCCGCCTGCGCTTGGCCAGTGCACGCCGGGGGCCTGCTCCTCCAAGAGCGGCGACGCCTGCCGCTGCGACGCCGCGTGCCTCAGCGCCGGCAACTGCTGCAGCAATTTTGACGCGACCTGCGGGCCGGCGGTGGCCGGAGGCAGCTGCGGCGACAAGGCCTGCCAAGCCACGGCAGGCGAGAATTGCCTAAGCTGCGCAAGTGATTGTGGAGCCTGCCCCGCCGCCGCCGCCGGGCTGCTGGATGCGCCCTACCCGCAGCTGGTGGCCAATCCTGGCACGCCTGGGGCCCGGGTGGAGCTGACGATGGCCCCGCTGGACGACCTGCGGCCGGCGGCCCCGCCGATCCAGACAGAGGGCCTGGTCGCCTACCTGCCTCAGCCCGGCGTGCAGGCGGCGACGCCGCGAACCCAGGTGCGCGATGTGCCGCTGGTGCTCACAGGGTCGACCGCAGTGCTGGCCAAAGGCGTTGCAGGCGCTGGGTTTTCGCCGGGCACTGCGGCGGCGGACGGTGGCGCTGGCGTGGCGCGGGCCTTCCAGGCGATCCTGCCCGACCGTGCCTTTGCCACTTCGCCGTCCTACGCGCGCAATTCCGCTGGCGGGTTTACCACTTCAGCGTGGGTGCGCCTGCCCAAGGCCGCGCTCTCGCACCCCACCGGCCTGGCAAGGGCCTCGGCGATCTGGCCCGAAAGCGCAGTCCCGGGGCAGGTGGCAAAGGGCTATGAGGATCCCGGCGAGCGCTGCTACATGGCCCGGCCCCAAGACGCCACTTTGCGCGTGTCTTGCCAAGGCCTTGGCGGCAGCGCCTTGCCCGACACCTCGGCGCGCATCTCAGCAATCGACGTCTATTACGGCGACACCGCGGGGGCGGGCTACTTGCCGGTAAGTCCGATCGCCAACGCCGGTCAGTCGTGCGCCGCCTTTCGCGCCCAAAAGCGCAGCTATAGCTGCTCTTTCTCTGGGGCCACCGCTCTTGCGGCCCAGGACTGCATCGGCCAGACCGACTGCAAGATTGCCCCGTGGTCGGCGGCGGGCGGCGATCCCTGCGCCGCGCAGGCGACCAGCGGGGCCAAGTCAGCGCTGATGGTGCGGGTGGTCTGCTCGCAGGCGTCTAGTTCGGCGCACCTGGCGCTTAGCGTCGATGCAGCAAGCGAAGGCGGGGGCCTGCGCTTGGACGTAGACGGCAAGCCGACCCTGCGCACCCCTGGCGCCCTGCCCGTAGACGAGTGGGTGCACCTGGCGGTGACCTATCAGCCGCACCAGGCGGTGACTGGCATCGCGGCGCTGAACGGGCGCTTGGCGCTTTACGTCAACGGCAGCGAGGTCGACGCAGCCACGCCGGTGCGTTTAGAGCAGCTCTATTCGTGGGATTGGGGCGCGTCGAACCGCGTCGGGGTCTCTTCGAGCTGGCCGACAGCGCTGGACATTGGCCTTGAGCTGCCCAACCTGGCCGCCCAGGCCGACTTTGACGACCTGCTCATCTACGACCGCACGCTGACGCCCGGAGCGATTCGCGCGCTGCAAGCCAAGCCGGCGCTGGGCCTGCTGCGGGTGTGGCCGCCGATGGCCGCTGCGGACGTCGTGGCCGATAACCTATGGACGACGGGGGGTAAGCTCAGTGCGGTGGATGTCGAAGTGCCGGGCCTGCGCGACCCCGGGGCTTCGACCGCCGCCAAGCCGGCGCTGGTGAAAGCGCGTTTTCAAGGTTTGCGCCTTGCCACCGGCGCCGTCAGCCGTTTCCCCGCCGATGGGGCCGACCTGGACGGCTTGGCTACCTGGACCTTGGCTGGCTGGGTGCGCGCGCCGGAGGTGTCCGCCGGCACCACGCTGCTGGAGGTGCGCCAAGGCACGGCAACGCGAGTGAAAGTGGCGACTTCCACAGCCTGCGGCGGTCGGGCGCTGGCTGTGACCTTTGCCGATGGCCAGACAGTGGCCACGCCGGGCTGCGCTCACACCGTCACAGCCGGCGCTTGGACCTTTGTCTCGGTCACCCAGACCGCCAGCGGTCGCCGGGTAGAGCTGGACGGCTACGCCGGCACGGGGCCGGGGGCCGGCGCTTTGTTTGACGCAGCGGGGACGGGCGCGCGGTCCGTGGTGGCGACCAGCGCCGCCGACCTGGGCTGGCTCGGCCTGTTCGGCGGAGATGTGGGCCGCGACACCCTGGCCCAGCTGCGCTCGCCCGGACCGGCGGTGTGGGTCGACGGCGCCTTGGTAGCCACGGGCGGCGGCAGCAGCGGCGCGGTGCGCGACTGGGCGGGCTACCGCAACGACGCGCCGATTGGCTCGGTCGATCAGGTGAGCGCGGTGGGCGCCGACGGCGCGGCCTATACCACGGTGACGACTAACTTTACTCAGCAATCGCTCGGAACCGCGGCGCTGCGCGTGCCGGCGCTCGGCAAGCTGGCGGCCAAAGAAGGCGCTGGCACCCGGCGCTTTACCGCGGTGCAGACCCTGGTGCTGCCGGTGCTGCAGCCGGCGGCGGGGCAGACCATCGAGGTCCCCCTCGTCGACCTGACCCAGAACAACACCCCGGAAGCCAAAGCGATCCTGGCGTGCACCAAGCCGACGGACAATGCGGCGGGCCCCACAGCAGGCATGGCGGCGCGCGTCATCTGCTGGATCGCCACCTTGGCCCACGACCAGGCGGGCAAGCCGGTCTACCACCTGTCCAACCCGTTCATCGTCGCGTTTGACGGCGACAGCGCGGCCCTGCGGATCGCCTACGCCTGGGATGGCAGCAAACCCCGCGCTTCGATTGGCATCGCCGCGGTGGGCGCCGGCAAGGCCTTGCTCGAAGCGGCGAGCGGTGCGGGGACCAGCCCAGGCACCTTGGACCTCAGCTTTGCTCCGTTTTCGTACGGCGGGTCCACGCTCAGCGCCCCCAGCGTAGCCAGCGGCGGCGACAGCGCCTTCTACCTGCCCGGTTGGAAGGTCAAGACGGTCGCGAAGTCCACGTCTGACCTGCGGGTCTACCCGCGCGCGCTGCAGGCGATGGAGCTCAACGCCGCGGTGACCATGGACTGTGCAGCCTTGGGCTGCGGCGCGCAAAACCGCGTCTGTGCAGAGCAAAAGCTCGGCGGACAGGGCCCCAACGCCGGGCTCTCTGTCCGCGCCTGTGGCAGCTGCGAAGCTGGCGCCTTTGAGCGCAACGGCGTCTGCGTCGCCAAGTTGCCGCTGATGGCGGCGTGTCTAGCCGGCGGCGAGTGCCAGTCTGGCCTCTGCGAAGGCGGCGAATGCCTAGAGACCACGGCCACCGCGGCCTGTGACCAG
The DNA here is from genome assembly GCA_903919145.1 of uncultured Myxococcales bacterium. Taxonomy (GTDB): domain Bacteria; phylum Myxococcota_A; class UBA9042; order UBA9042; family UBA9042; genus SXRM01. The sequence continues at coordinate 10,374 of CAIXGW010000035.1, read as the reverse complement.
ACCTGCCGACTCGAGGGCCACTCCTGCGACCAGATAACTTTTGGCGCTTCTTTGGCCAAGTCGACGGGTTATGGCTGTAAGCGGGATCTTTGCCGCGCCAACTTTGCCGAGACGGCCAGCCAGTGGAACGGCAAGCTCAAAGAGCTGACCTGCGCCTGGGCGCCGCCCAAGGCCTTCAACGAATTGTGTACGAGCGACGATGAGTGCGCCAGCGGCGTGTGCAGGCCCCAGATGCTTGCGACGTACTTCGCAAAGGGCGGCGAAGAAACCAAGCAAGGACGACACGAAGTCCGCAACAACACTGGAGGATTTTCGACCGAAGGCCCGCACTGGCAATGCTCCGACCCGGCCAATTGCGCCTTGCCCAACACCGGGTCCGCCGAGCTCAAGGTCTGCGCCGCTTCCACCGCCCAGCAGTGCGAGGACATCAACCGCAAGGCCATGGCCGTCAAGCAAGTGACCCGCTGGGACGGCCAAAGCGCCGACGTGTTCCTATGCACCGGCTGCAGTGACCTGCAGTACGCCGGCAAGCCGTTCTACCGTCAAGCGTGGACCTTGATGTCACCGCAAGCGTGTAAGACCCTATACGACAACTACTTTGCCCTCTTGACCACCGACCCCAAGGGCCGCACCGGCGTCTACGTGGGCACGCAGTTCTACGCCGCCCATTGGCCGTTCTGGGGCGCGCCGGGCCCGGAAGGCGGCATGGTCTGGACCGACTTGTTCATGCTGGGCAAGGTCAACGCCGCCAAGGCCGAGCCCGCGCCACCGGCCAAGGGCGACCTGCTGGAGCAAGAGCCGAGCTTGGCGATCCTGCGGCGGCTGATCCTCAAGGATGACAAGCCAACGAGCGCACTGCAGCCCTCACAGCTGGCGGCGCTGCGCGCGGCCGGGGTGGGCGATGACCTGCTGGGTTGGGAGCACCTTCCTGCGGCACAGAAGAACGCCTATCGGCGGCAGATCCAGTCAGAATACCTGGGCAAGAAATACCTGACCCCCCAAGTGTTTCCGATCGGCGCGTGCAACACCGCGGCGTACAAGTTCGATGTCCTGTGGAGCTACGCACTTCCGCTCCAGACCTACAGCTCGGCCTACTTCAACCCGGAGCTCAACCGCCAAGTGTGCGTGCCCACGCCGTATCCCAACGGCACCGTCTGTCCGCCGCCGGGTCAGGAAGCCAAGTTCACCCGGCCCATCGCCGGCCAGATGTGCGCCAGCGGCTTCTGCGCGGCCGATTCGCACAAGTGCGAGCCGGGCTTTCGCACCTATGAGACCACCTACGGCCAGGCCCGCGCCGATGCCAACAGCGGCGGAACCCAGAACAAGCTCGGCTCGATCGGCCTGGACCAGGACAACGGCGCGGTCTTCTTGTTTGACGACGTGACGGCTGGGGTAGCGCTGGAGGCCGACTCCGACGACCACCGCCACTACTTCCTGGAAGGGCACGCCAAAGAGACGCTGTACCTGCTGAGCTTTACCAAGGAAATCTTGGACCTGAGCTTTGAGCTGAGCGTGGTGCCCGGCGCGGCCGCGGCCAAAGACAAGGCGTCCTACAAGCAAGAGCTGAAGATCCTGGGGATTGTGCCGCCGTCGGCGCCGACCCTGCCTTCTGCCAGCTGCGGAGCCGTGCAGTTCACCAACGGCGAATACAAGGCCCCCAGCTGCTCGATCGTGCGCAAGTCCATCAGTGTGGGCATCGAGCACCAGGCCAAGGGCTCGACGGGCGAAGGCGAGCACGGCGGCGGGTCGGGCTCCTCATCGGGTTCTGGCTCAAGCTCGGGATCGGGCTCAGGTTCTGGCAGTGGCTCCGGCTCGGGCGCCGCGGGCGGCTCTGGCTCCACTCCAGGCACGCCTGGGGCACCGGTCAGCTCCTACCAGACCGGCGGCGCGGCTGCTGAAGACATTGTGGACGCTGGCGAAATCAACCTGGCCGAGTTCGACATCCCCCTGCCGCTGCAAGAGTGCCCAGACGGTCTAGAGGGCTTCAAGCTGGTCACCGGCCGGGCCTGTTTTGCCAAGAAGTTCACCGCCGGGCCGGTGCCGATCCAGGTCGAGATGGAGCTGGCACCCGAGGCCAAGCTTTCCTTTGGCGCAGAGCTGGACTCGGAGACGCTGGAGCCCGCGGCGGTGGTCAAGCCGTCGATTGGCCTGGGGCTGGAGATCAAGGGCGGCCCCGGTGGCGACGTGGGGCCGCTCGAGCTCTTTGGCGGGGTGATGGGCAATATCACGCTCATCGAGGTGGCTTTTCCGGTCAAGTTCGGCATCGGCTTTGAGAAGGCCACCACCCTGGTGGGCGCGCAGAGCCAGGTCGTGCAAGACCTGTGGATCGTCAGCAAGGTCATCAGCACCGAGCTGGAGCTGACCTTCTTGCAGCTGGCCCTGAGCCTGTTCTTTGAGGCCGGCGCGGGCCCGTTCAAGTTCAGCGTCAGCTGGGAATTCTTTAGCTGGGACGGCATTACTCTGACCTGGCAGCTCTCGGAGTCCAAGGTGTACCAGTACAAGGTCGACTTCCTGTTCGCGCTGTTTGACCCGACCCACAGCAGCACCTCCAGCCTTGGGAGCAAGCCATGAAGCGCGCACAGTCGATAGGGTTGGGGATTGCAGCGGTTGGCCTCATCGGCGCTGGCCTGGCGTGGTGGCAGCTGCGCCCGGCGGTTGAAAACGCGGCGGACAAGGTGGGGCCGGACGTGGCGAAAACCCAGCGCAGCGCTGGTGAATTGCCGCTGACGAGGGCCCAGGCCCAGGCAGGCTCGGCGTATACCGCGCGCTACAACTTTCAGATGGAGGGCGGCAGCTTTGCCGAGCGGGTGGACAGCGACCTGCAGGGCAAGCTGGAGGTGGGCGTGCCGCAGCTGGTGGGGGCCGATACCTGGCTGCCGGCGCGGCTGGTCGACGCCAAGCTGCAGCTGAACCCCGCGGCGCGCAAGGTATTTGCCATGCCTGAAGGCCAGGGCGACCAGGGCCAAGCCGAGCTGGGCCAGCGCTGGGCCCTGCGGGTGCGCGGCGACGGGCGGCTAGAAGAGGTGCGCTTTGCCGCCCAAACGTCAGCGGTTACGCAGGGGACCTTGGCGGCGCTGGCTCAGGGGCTGCAGCTCGTCGGCCCCACCCAGGCCGGAGCGGCGACGTGGCAGTTGGAGGAGCGCGACGCCAACGGCCCGTACCGCGCCAGCTATGCGCGCCAGTCAGACGGCGCGGTGCTCAAGACCTGGACGCAGCAGTCGGCTGGGTTTTCGTCGACCCATGAGGTGCGCTTCACCTTGGCGGACGGGCAGATCCAAGCGGTCCACGCCGAGCAGAAGGGCACCGCGGCGACGTCGAGCCTGGTCGCCGGCAAGGAGACGCGCTTCGGCGTGGTCATCGACCTGCAGCGCCAGGGCAGCAGCGACGGGCGCTGGGCCTCGGGGCTGGATCCCGCGACTTTGCTGCCGTATCGCCTGGACCAGCTGGCCCTGCGCAAGCGGGCGCCGACACCTGCCAAGCCTCTGGAGAGCGCGATGCGAGAGGTGACGGCGCGCGCTTCGTCCACCGATACCGCCGGGCGCATGCAGCTGCGCGGCGACCTGACCCGGGCGATTGCCGCAAGTCCGGAGGCGAGTCGCGCCGTTGCCCAGAGCTTGCGCCAGGGGACGCTTCAGGGGCCCGCGCGCACCGTGGCAATTGCCGCGCTGGTGGGGGCGCGGACGCCTGAGGCGCAGCGCGAGGTGGCAGACCTGGTCAAAGACACGGCGCTGCCTGAGGAATTGCGCATCAACGTGCTGCAGAGCGCGAGCTTGATGACCAGCCCGACGCTGGAATTCGCTGCCGCCCTGGCCCAGCTGGCCTACACCGGCGCGGATCTGGGCTACTCGGGCGCTGTTGCCACCACCCTGGGCGCGACCTTGGGCTTTCTGCGCGAGACCCACCCGGAGCAGGCGAAAAAGTCCCTCGCCGACTACGCGGATCACGCCAAAAAGCACGTTCAGGGCGAGCCGTCGAGCGAGCTGGCACCCGTCGGCGTGCGCATCGCCTGGCTGGCGGGGCTGGGCAACACGGCAGATCCGCAGGCGCTGCCGCTGATTCTGGCGGGTCTGAAGGACCCGAACGAGCTGGTGCGCGGCTCGGCGGCGCTGGCCCTGCGCTTTCAGGAGCCCAAGGCCTGCATCGCCGCGATGCACCAGCTGATGGCCAGCGACCAGTCGATCCATGTGCGCGAAAACCTGGTGGATGCCGCCCGCGACATGGGGCCGGCGGCGGCGGGCTCACTGGTGGAGAAGGCGCTGTTCTACGACAAGAGCGAGTTGGTGCGCAAAGCAGCGGCTTACACCCTGGCGACGTGGTCGCACGAGGCGCCAGGGCTGCGGGCGGTGCTGGTGACGGCGCTCAAGGCAGAGAAGTCGGCGCGGGTGGCTGAAGCGCTGAAGAACTACATTGAACCGGGCAGAATCGCGGGCTCGCCGGCCGCTGCGCCTCACCACCCGGAGGCCAAGCCATGAAGGACACGCCTGCCATGACCCACTTCGGCGCTTGGCTGATCGGCCTGCTCGCCCTGCTGACGGCCCTGAGCGGCTGCGGCGGCGACGAAGGCCCCACCTGCGGCAAAGGCACTGTGCGCTCTGGCGGTTCGTGCGTACCGGCGGGCGATGCGCTGGCCTGTGGTGCCGGTACCAACTTGGTCAACGGCCAGTGCGTCGCCGACGCCGGCAGCGGCGCAGCGGACAGCGGCGCGGGCGACACCGCCGTCGCCGACGTTCAGGACACCCTGGACACCGGCCCCGCGGACACCGGCCCGATCGACGCCGTCTGCCAGCCCAACTGCCTGCAGCGTGACTGCGGCGACAACGGCTGCGGCGGCAGCTGCGGCGCCTGCACCAGCCCCGCCAAGCCGACCTGCAACACCGCGATCGGCCTTTGCGTGGCCCAGTGCGTGCCGCAGTGCCTGGGCAAAAACTGCGGCGACGACGGCTGCGGCGGCCAGTGCGGCAGCTGCGCCAGCGGGCTGGCGTGCGGCACCACCGGCCGCTGCACTCCGCCCAGCTGGACCTGCAACCCCAGCTATTACGCCGCCGGCGACGCCTGCGACTGCGGCTGTGGCGCCGCCGACCCTGACTGCGCCGATCCGTCCGCCTACCTCGCCGGCTGCAGCGGCGACCAAGTCTGCGATGCGGCCGGCACGTGCGCCGGCAAGGCCCCCGCCAGCTGGACCTGCGGCGCTGGCACCTACGCCGGGCTGGATGCGTGCCACTGCGGCTGCGGTGCCGTGGACCCTGACTGCGCCTCGGGAATTCTGCCCATCCAGGGCTGCGGCACCGGCCAGCCGTGCAAGGCCGACGGCACCTGCGGCACCTGCACGCCCCAATGCGAGGGCAAGAAGTGTGGAGACAACGGCTGCGGCGGCAGCTGCGGCAGCTGCGGCGAGGGCACCACCTGCGACGCCGGCGCGTGCGTCAGCCCCTGCTCGCCCAAGCCCCTGGTCTGCAAGTACAACCAATGCGGCAGCGACGGCTGTGGCGGCAGCTGCGGCACGTGTCCAAGCGGTTTTTCCTGCGAGAGCGGGGCCTGCGAGGCGGTGGCTTTGCCGCAAGCGCCCACCTCGTGCGTCGGCAATTGCGGCAGCAAAGCCCCCGCTGGCTGCTACTGCACGCCCACCTGCGCCAAAAACGGCACCTGCTGCAAGGACTACCAGGCCATCTGCTCGTGCGCGCCCGCCTGCCAGGGCAAGCAGTGCGGCAGCGACGGCTGCGGCGGTCAGTGCGGAAAATGTAGCGGAGACAAGCCATTCTGCGACGCCAGCCAGCAGTGCACCGCCGCCTGCACCAAGCAGTGCGACGGCAAGGCCTGCGGCGACGACGGCTGCGGCGGCCAGTGCGGCAGCTGCGGCGCGGGCTCCACCTGTTCCTGGACCAACCAGTGCGTGCCCCAAGCCTGGAATTGCCCAAGCAACTACTTCAAGGACGGCCAGGCCTGCGACTGCGGCTGTGGCGCCGTCGATCCCGACTGCAGCGACGCCAAAGCGCTGGTGTTCGGCTGCCCGACCTCGACCACAGTGTGTGACGCCGCGGGCCTGTGCAAGGTCAGCTTTTGCAGCAAAGACGCCGAGTGTGCGGGCAAGTGGTGCACGGGCGTGTATGCCGCGGGCGCGGGCAGCTACAAGGGCGTGTGCGCCGCGCCCAATAACCTGGCCAAGGCGCCGGGCCAGACGTGCAAGGCCGATGCGGAGTGCGCAAGTTCGGCTTGCGTCGCAGGGTTGTGCCGCAGCTACTGCCAGACCGACGGCGACTGCCCGGCCAGCCAGCGCTGCCTGGGCGCGGCAGTGAGCAGCGGCGAGACTGGCAAGACCCTGGGCTTTGCCGGCGTGTGCCAGAGCGTGGTCGGCAGCGCAAACGCATGCAAGGCGCAGAAAGACTGCCTGGGCCAAGGCGAATTGTGCCGGGCCTTTGTGGACGCCCAGACCATGGGCCCGCGCTACCTCTGCTCCACGGGTGTCTACGGCGGCGGCGGCTCGTGCGGCGCGGGGAGCTGCCCCTCCGGCCAGCTGTGCGCGGCGGGCAGCAAGGGCGCCGTCTGCGGCATCGCCTGCCCGGGCGGCGGTGCGGACTGCCCGGGCGGCAGCAGCTGCGGCACCGCGACGTTCAACAACCACGGCACGCTGGACCCAGCCGATGACCCAAAGGTGGCCGTATGCGTACCGTAATTGCTGGATTGGAGCAGTCGATGGGTGGGCGGTTGGGCCTGGCCCTGGTGGCCCTATTCGCCCTCCTGTTGGCATCCTGTGGCGGCGAAGAGCCGCTGACCTGCGGCAAGGGTACCCGGCTGGTGTCGGGCAGCTGCGTGCCGGATGGCGCGGTGGATGCCTGCGGAGCCGGCACCGTGTTGCAGGGCAGCACTTGCGTGCCGGCCGACGCGGCAGTGGGGCAAGACGTTACAGAGCCTGGGGATTCCAGCGTCGATGCCCCAGGTGAGGTCAGCGCTGCGGTGTGCTCACCGGCCTGTACCGCGCAGCAGCAGTGCGTGGGCGGCGTGTGCGAGCCGCTGCTTCCACCGGCGAGCTGGACGTGCGCGGCCGAAAAATACGCAGATGGAATCACCTGCCACTGCGGCTGCGGCGCCGCCGATCCCGACTGCGGCAATGCCAGCCTGCCAGTCAGCGGCTGCGCGGGCGGCAAGTGCCAAACCGACGGCACCTGCATCGAATGCAAGGCGAATTGCGCCGGCAAAGAGTGTGGCGACGACGGCTGCGGCGGCTCCTGCGGCGGCTGCTTTGTGCCCGGAAAGACCAGCTGTGTCGCGGGGATGTGCCAGGCCTGCCAGCCCCAGTGCGCCGGCAAGACTTGCGGCGACAACGGCTGCGGCGGCCAGTGCGGCACCTGCGAAAAGGGCCTCAGCTGCCAGTTTGGCGCCTGCACCGCTCCGCCGGCCGATGAAAGCTGCGTCGGCCACTGCGGCGACCTCGCGCCGTCGGGCTGCGCGTGCACGGCAGACTGCCTCAAGAACGCCAATTGCTGCGTGGATGTCGACAGCTGCGCGTGCCTGCCCCAGTGCAAAGGCAAGCAGTGCGGCGACGACGGCTGCGGCGGCGTCTGCGGCGAGTGCGCGCCCGGATCGGCCTGCAGCGCCGGCCAGTGCCAAGCCCCGGTGTGTACCGACGCGACCTGCAACGGCCACGGCACCTGCCTGCCCGCCACGGGAACATGCGACTGCGCCCCGGGTTACGCCGGCGCGGCCTGCGACAGCTGCGCCCCGGGCCTCGTCGGCTTCCCCAACTGTGGCAAGCCGTGCAGCGACGACAGCGGCTGCGACGACAGCAACCCCTGCACCGACGACGGCTGCTCGGCCGGGGTCAGCTGCGTCCACCTCGCCAACAGCGGCACTTGCACCGACGGCGAAGTCTGCACCGCGGGCGACAATTGCGTGGGCGGCGCCTGCAAGCCCGGCGGCCCCAACCTCTGCGACGACAGCAACGCCTGCACCGCCGACAGCTGCGACCCCAAGCAGGGCTGCGTGCACCTGGCCAGCGGCGCCACCAGCTGCGAGGACGGCGATCCCTGCACCACCGCAGAGAAATGCACCGGCCCGGTCTGCGGCGGCGGCAAGCCCAAAAGCTGCGACGACGGCAACGTCTGCAGCGAAGACAGCTGCGACTCCGCGGTCCCCGGCGGCTGCGTGTACGCGCCGAGCGGCCTGAGCTGCAGCTTGGGCGACCTGTGCAGCGCGGTCGATGTCTGCGAGGAGCTGGTTTGCACCTCGGCCGCGGGCAAGGACTGCGACGACGGCAATGGCTGCACGATAGACGCGTGCAGCGCCGGGGCGTGCAGCCACAAGCCTTCCGCGGCCAAAACCGCCTGCGACGACGGCGATTTGTGCACGGTCGGCGACAGCTGCGACGGCAACGGCGCCTGCAAAGCCGCCGCGGCGACCTGCGGCCTGAGCGTCACCAGCGGCCTCATCGCCCGGTACAGCGCGGCGAGCCTGGGCGGCTTGACCCTGTCTGGACCCGAGGACGTGGTCGGCTGGCAGGACCAGTCGGGCCTGGCCCACCACTTGCAGCCGGTGAGCGGCACCGCCCTGCCCAAGCGCGACGGCAAGGCCTTTGGCGGCCGCTCCGGCGTGCGGCTCAGCGGGTCCAAAGGCTTGAGCGCCGCCAGCTTTGCCTTGCCCGGCGCGGCCAGCGTGTTTGCCACGGTGTGTGTCGACGGCGCGGCCCCCGTCGGCAGCATCGCCGCCCACGGCAGCCCCAGCAGCGGCTGGCAGCTGGACCAGGACCCCAAGGCCAGCGGTCTGGCGGCGCGCATCGCCAGCGGCAGCCAGTCGGTCGGCAGCGGCCAGAAGCTGGAGGGCGGCCACTGCTACGTCCTGGCGGCGCGCATCGGCAGCGCGGGGGCAGAGCTGATGCAGATCGAGAGCTTGGCCGCCGTCCAGCCGTCCACGGGCGTGAGCTTGCCCGCGGCCAATCAGCCGTTCTTTGTGGGCAGCGGCTCAGCGGGCGAGACCGGCGGCGTGGTGGTGGGCGAGCTGCTGTACTTTGACCGCGCCGTGAGCGACGCCGAGCGCGACAGCATCAGCGTTTACCTGCGCAGCGCCTGGGGATTTGACCCGCCCAAGCCCGACTTTGCCTGGTACGACGCCGCCGACTTGGCCACGCTGGTCACAGCCACGGACTCGGCGGTGACCCTGTGGAAAGACAAGAGCGGGCTTGGCCGCGACGCAGCGGTGGGCGGCGACAAGGCGCCGGTGTGGCACGCCTCGGCCACGGGCAACGGCAAGCCAGCGCTGCGCTTTGACGGCGCGAGCGTGCGCCTGCAGACCGCTTCGGTGCCCAGCAGCCCGCAAATGACCCTCTTTGCGGTGTACGAGTTGGACGCGCCGGCGGCGTGGGGCAGCCTGTTCAACCAGGGACACGACCAGTACTTTTCGCTGCGCAAGACCGAGACCCAGGCGGCGAGCCTGAACTGGCACATCGCCAACAACAACGACGCGCCGGTGCTGCCGATTGCGATGGGCAAGTGGCAGCTGGTGACGGCGGTGCAGGACGCTACGACGAGTACGGCGTACCTGCAGGCGGGGCAAATTCAGCAGACCAAGCAGGGGCCGATTGCGGCTGGGGCGGGTAAACTGAGCCTGGGCAACTCGCTGCTGGGCGGCCAGTCGATGGGCGGGTATCTCGCGGAGGTTCGGGCGTATGCGCAGGCGCTGGGGGCGACCGACCGGGCTTTTGTTGAGGCGGAGTTGAAGGGGAAGTTTGGGCTTTGAGGGGTGGCGAGCTTTTTACTTTGACAACGTTGTCAGAGTAGAAAGCTCTGGTCATTTGGGGGCGCAACTGGGCGGTTCAACTGGCTGACCCGACGTGCCATTTCGGGGTTGACGCTGCCTACCGGCTGGCGTCATCGGGCGTCCGCTGCGTGCCGGCCGCTAGTGGCTACAGGACATCGCAACGCCTGGAATCACGCAAGCGGGCCCAGGATCACAGCCGTTGGCGCAAAGGCCGACAGGGCAGTCGCTGTGGCTATCGCACAGGCGTAGCATTCTTGTTCCATTTCTGCATGGGTACAAGTCACAGGAATACCCACCGACCGTCTCAGTGACGCTGCGCTGCAGGGCAGACCTTGACAGGCCTTGCATTCCTCACCTAGCCCCCATTGGGCCATCGTGTCGCAGTTCTCACACCGGGCACCTGTGCAGTCGACGGTGGTGCCTGTACATGAAGGTACCGTCACCCTATGTTAAATGCTCGATATTACATGATAACCCCCCCCGCTAACCCACCACGGGCCGGCGGCAGATTCAGACGGACCTAGTCCACAAACGGCATCGACCCGACCAGCGTGTGCTGCGGCAGGCAGAACTTTGGCCCGCTCAAGCCGCCTGCGTCCGACCTCGCCCGCCTGCGCCAGCGCTGTT
>CAIXGW010000034.1 GCA_903919145.1 uncultured Myxococcales bacterium | reverse complement strand
CGGGGCCGGCGGCGGCCCTGCCAGCGGCGCAGCGGCAGAGGTTGGGCTGGGCGGTGGCGGCAGCGCCACCGCCGCGGCTGGGGCGGCCGCACCTGGAGCCGCCCCGATGGCCGCCGGGCTGGGCGCCGCCAGCTCTGGCGGCGGGTCGCGCTGGGTCAGGCCTGCCAGCGCCAGCCCTGCCGCGATCAAGACGCCCAAGCCAAGCGCCATGCCCTTCCACGGCCACTGCCCAGCAGGCGAATTCTGCCCTTCCGCGGTGTCAGCCGCTGCCGCAAGGCCGCTGACGGGCAACGGCGGCACCGCCGCGGTGGCCGTCAGCAAATCGGGGAGCTTGGCCGTATCCAGCAGCATGGTGGCGGCGCGGTGGCCGGCGATGTCCAGGGCTGCCCCCGCCAGCCCCTTGTCGCTCAGCAGCACCGTCTGTAATGCCTGCTGCATCTCGCGGGCGTCGGCAAAGCGCTGGTCGGGCGCCTTCTGCAGGGCCTTGAGCAGACACTCGGCCATCAGCTGGGTCGTCTGCTGGGTTCCGACCGCCCGTGGGTCCGGCGGCGGCGTGTCGGCGTGGTGAAACAACACCGCCAGCGGGTTGTCATCGACAAAGGGCAAGCGGCCCGTCGCACAGCGGTACAGCAAGATCCCAAGAGAATACAGGTCACTGCGGGCATCCACGTCGCGACCGCGGCACTGCTCCGGGCTCATGAAAGCCGGGGTGCCCAGCGCAGAACCTTGCCCAGTCAAAGACGAATCCACTGTGCGGGCGATGCCAAAGTCCAGCACCTTGACGTGCCAGCGGCCACAGACAACACCATCGTCGCCGGAGTCGCCGCTGTCGCACAGCATCACATTGGCCGGCTTGAGGTCGCGGTGCACCAGACCGGCGCGGTGAGCTTCCTGAAGGCTCTTGCAGATTTCTATGCCAATGGCAGCGGTCTCTGCCTCGCCCAGACACTGCCCGGGGCGGTCCTGCAGCTCATCGGCCAAGGTGCGGCCGTGCAGGTGCTCCATGGTCAGGTAGAACGCGCCTTCTTCGGTCTGACCGACGTCAAACACCCGCACCGTGTTGGCGTGGCGCAGCCGGGCAGTGATCTGCGCCTCTTGCCAGAACCGCCGGATGATCTGCTGGTTGTCGTGGGCGGTGTCGACGTGCAGGACTTTAAGCGCGACCTGCTGGCCAGTGCCGGTGTGCACGGCTGCAAACACGGCGCCAAAACCGCCGCGACCGATGGCCCGCACAATCCGGTAGCGCCCGTCGATCACGTGGCCCGGCGCGTAGGCCAAGCGCAGAGGGTCGAGCTTGACCCGCCTGACCATCAAGGTCCCGTCCAACGGGCAGAAGCGCTCGCCGGCTTCGCTGGCGCACACCGGGCAGAAGCGCCGGTCCGGGTCGGCAAGGTCCAGGATTGTCTGACCTTGGCCGGCAATCCCAGCTGCAGCCTGAGCCAGCCCTGCCCGGTCGAGCCCGGTCTGGTTCAATCCGGTGGGCTGCGGCGGCGTCAGCTGCAGCACCGTGTGGTCCGGCTGGGTCTCCGCCGCGCTTATTGGGTCAGACACGGGCTTCACGCTACTGCTCCGGCCCGACATACAGGCGAAAACCGTAAGTATTGACCGAGGGATTGGGCTGCAGAGGCCCCTGCTCGGGCTGGGCCCCGTTCAGCGTGCCGGTGCCGAGCTCGTTGTCAGCGGTCTCCCACGGTCGGTAGGACATACCCCAGCCCCATGCGTGCCAAACACCTGCAAAGAAAGAAGATTCCTTGTCCGAGTGCTCGGCAAAACCGTTCAGGGCGATGGCGCCAAATTCATAGGCCAAGCCAACGGTGCGCTGGATGCCATAGCCGCCGTGGCTGAACTGGCCCACGGTGTAGCTGTCGATGCTGCCGGGCATTCCGGCGAGGCGGGCGAAGCTATAGGCCAGCTTGTCGTCTTTGTACAAGGTGATCTTGGGGTTGCCGACCGGGTAGGTGGTCAGCGTCAAGGAGCCGTCGGTGCTCTGGCGGCAGGTCGTGTCTTGCCCGTCTTTGTGGACATAGCAGAACCGCAGGTGTTTCTGGCCGGCGGCCCCCAACGCCTGGACAAACGGCACGCCGACCGCTGAGCTGGCAAGGCTGCCGCTCTTGCGCTCGACGCTGGTGACCTTGCTCAGCCACTTGCCCGAGGCAATTTGCTGCCAGCCGTTGCTGACTTGGACCGGGTTGAGGGGCATGTCGTCGTCTTTGCTGTCATAGAAATTGCCAACCAGGGTCCAGCCGCCGTCGGTCATGTCGCAAAACAGCTGCGTTGCCGCCAAGGTGCCCACCCCATCGGGGTCAATGGGGTACACGCCATCTTCCGTTGTGGCCACGGCTTTGATCGCCACGGCGCAGCTCGGCCAAGCGCAGTCGGGAGCCCGCGCCGTCCAGCCGCTGCCGGTGGAGCTCAGCTTGGCGGTCCAGCCTTTGCCGGTGAATTCGCCAGCGCTGCTGCCGGTCTTCTCCTGCATGGGCCAATAAGCCAGCAGCGCCGGCGCCGGTCCAGAATTCCAAGGTTTTAGCGCCATCTTCTCGACGTCGGTGGCGCCCAGGGCCGCGCTGTGCAGGCGTACGTGGGCCAGATGCCCGCTCAGGAACGCTGCCTTGCCGTTGAAAGACCCCAGGCTCAGCGGACGCGTCGAGGGCACGGCCTTGCTCCAGTTGTCCGTCGCCACCACAGACACATCCTGGCCGTTGAGCCACAGCTTTAGCCCCGCGGCCTTACCGCTGCCGTCATAGGTGACCGCAACATGAAACCACTGGCGCTGCGGCGGCTCCTGACTCGACACCACTCGCAGACCATTGTTCTTCCAAGGGCTTCCGATCTGAAACAGCAGCTTGCGCGCGGTAAACGCCCCTTCTGGCGCGCCGTCGCCCTGGCGGTACAGCCCCCAGTCTTCCGGGGGCGCCGTCTCGCCGATGCGGCCCAGCAGCCCCGCCGTAGCCAGCTCGCCGGGCGGATCCTGCAACATCACCCACGCCGAGACCGAAAACGGCTTGGTCCCGTCCCAGGCAAATGCAGGCTGGGCAGGCACTTGCGCATAGCCGCTGGCGCTGCCGTCCATCGACAGGGCCACACACTGCTTGGCGGTGCACTTGCCGGCCTGGCACCACTGGTTGGGGTCGTTGGGGCAGGCATCGCCGTTGGGCAAAGGGGTGACTACACAGCCGGTGGCGGGGTCACAGGAGTCCAGGGTGCACGGGTTGGCGTCGTCACAGTTTAGCTTGCTGCCCAAGCACTTGCCGGCCGAGCAGCTGTCTTTTTCGGTGCACAGGTCGCCGTCGCTGCAGGGGGCCGTCGCATTGGTCGAGACGCAGCCGATCTTGGGGCTGCACAGCTCGCTGGTACACGGATTGCTGTCGTCGCAGCTGATCGGGGCGCCGGCCTTGCACGCGCCGCCCTTGCACTGATCGGGGTGGGTGCACAGCGAGCCATCGGCGTCGCAGCCCTGGCCGTCGGGTTGGGCCGCCATGCCGCACTTGCCGCTCAAGGGGTTGCACACCGACTGGCTGCACTCGGTGTCGCCCTGGGGGTTGCACACCACCACGGTCGCTGCGTTGATCTTGCACAGAAAGGGCGCCGTCGCCTTGTCGCAGTACAGCGTGCCGTTGCAGGGATTGCCGTCTTCCTGGGCGACGCAGTCCACGTCCTGCTGGCACGCGCAGGCATTGGGGCCGGCCACGCACAGCTTGGCGCTGCAAATGTCATTGGCGGTGCAAGGGTTGCCGTCGTCGCACTTGGCCTGGTTGGCTACCTGCACGCAGTCCAGGACCGGGTCGCAGCTGTCTGTCGTGCAAGGGTTGCCGTCGCTGCAGTCGCTGGTGGCCTGCTTGGCCAAGCCTACGCAGCTCCCTGCAGAGCAGTGATCGCCAGTGGTGCAGGCATTGTTGTCATTGCAGGCCAAGGCGTTGGGGGCAAACACGCAGCCGGAACTGGCATTGCAGCTGTCATCGGTGCACGGGTTGCCGTCTACGCAGGTCTTGGGCGAGCCCTTGCAGACGCCGGCCTGGCATTTGTCGAGCTCGCTGCAGGCCTGCTTGTCATCGCAGGGCAGGCTCTCTGCGGCCGGGTTCAGCTTGCACTTGCCGGTCACCTGGTCGCAGCTGGCCAGCTCGCAAACACTAGTCGTTTCGCAGGACTTTGGCTTGCCGCTCTGGCAGCTGCCGGCCTTGCAGGTGTCGCCAATGGTGCAGGGGTTGTCGTCTTGGCACGGCGCGCCGTCGTCGTCTTGCTTCAGGCAGCCCTTCTTGGGGTCGCAGCCGTCCAGAGTGCAGTCATTCTGGTCGTCGCAGTTCTTGCCGGGGCCGGCGGTGCAGGCGCCCTGCACGCACTGATCGCTGTCGGTGCAGATGCTGCCGTCGGCGTCGCAGGGCACCGCGTCAAGCTTGGCGTGGCTGCAGCCATCCTTGCCCTTGCAGCTGTCCTGGGTGCAGGGATTGGCGTCGTCGCAGGCGCTTTCGTCGACCTGGCCGTCGCAGTCGTTGTCCTGGCCGTCGCACTGTTCTGGCACGGCAGGCGGCGCCGAGCAGCCGCTGAGCCCGGCGGGACCGCAGCTGCGCGTGCCGTTGCACTTGCCGATCACCTGGTCTTTTTCGTCTTTGGAGTAGACCCAGCAGGCCGTGGTCGCTTTGTTGGCTATGGCATTAGGTCGGCACTCGCAGGTGCCGTAGGCGGTGGCGGAGCCTGGATCGGGATTGCGCACGCACTGTTGAACCTGGGCCCCCTCTGCGGTGGTGGCGACCTTGCAGGAATAGCCGCCAGGGCACTGCCCGTCTCCGCTGCAGGCAATGCCGCAGAACCGGCCGAATTCGCCCTCGTCGATGCATGCAGGGTCCTTCAGACCCAGCGACTGGCAGTCGGCGCTGCTGGTGCAGGGGTCGCACAGCCGGCCGGCGCTCCACACGCAGATCTGCAAGACGTCAGAGGCAATCGGCACGTTGGCGCAGCTATAGCCTTTGGGGCAGCTGTCGGTGCACTTGCGGGCGCAGGTCAGCCCGCTCAGCGAAGAGGGGTCATCGATGCACAAGCCTGAGTCGCACTCGCCATTGCCAGTGCAAGCGCAGCCGGGGCCACCAGGGCACTGACTGACGGCGTCTTCGCTGATGTCCAGCGCTGCGACGGTGTCTTCGGCCGCACCGTCGCCGCCTCCATCGGCGGCTGCGACTTCTTCGGCCAAGCTGTCCGTTGGGGCCACCGCGGGGTCGGAGCAGGCCGCCAGCCCCGCCACTGCCGCCGCCAACCACCACCAACTGCGCCTGAGCACTGGCAACCTGCCGATCATCCTGTCCTCTGCCGCGGCGATTCGGGCGGGGGGTGCGCCGCGCCTCAGCACGGGCCATGCTAGCCATACCCGGCAGCCTTGTCATCCCGGGCCCCGGCGGGGCTGCCAGCGGTTGACAGAACGGCGGT
>CAIXGW010000033.1 GCA_903919145.1 uncultured Myxococcales bacterium | reverse complement strand
GTGCCATTTTGCGTTTTTTTCAGTCGGGCAAGAAATATTGGAAGTGAATTCCAATATTTCGCCCGCCTGGGCGCTCGCAAGACGATCGCCCTAGGACCCTGTCGGATGCTGCGGCTGATTCAATAGTTTTAAGGAGTTATCCGTAGGCGACGGCATTACTCCGACAGGCTCCTAGACGCACGGCAGTAGCTGCCGATCAGCCCGCCGCGGCGACCGGGCGTTTGGCCGGAAGGAAGCAGGCGGCGCCCAGCAGCACGCCAAACCACAGCGTGGCAAAGCGAATCAGCAACGTGGCAAAGGTCGCCTGCGGCAGGTCCAGCCCCAGGCCCAGCCCGGGGGCCAGACACAGCGCCACCATCACGGCCTCGGTGGAGCCAACGCCGCCTGGCAGCATCGAGACGGCGCCAAAAAGGGTGGCCATCGCATAGATCACCACCGCTGAGCCCAAGCCGCCGCCGGCGCCCAGGCCGTCCAGCAGCAGGCGGAACGCCACGGCCTCCAGCAGCCAAGCTGTCGCCGCCAGACCCACGCCCACCGCCAGGCGCCGCGGGCTGCACAGAGCCCGCAACACAGCGTGGATCCGCACTGCCCCTTGCAAGGCCGCGGCGGCCCGCGGTGGCAACCGGCTGGACCAGCGCTGCTGGGCCCAGCTCAGGCCCTGCGGCACGGCCCGCGGGTGCAGCACGGCCACCAAGAACGCCGCGCACAGCGCGACCACCGACCAGAACAGCCCGCGGTGGGCGCCATAGTGGGCCACGCCGACCGCGGCGATCGCCAGCAGGCCCACCACGTCGGTGAAACGCTCTGCGATCACCGCCGTGGCCACGTCGGCCACAGAGGCGCCGCGGCGCTGCTGCAGCAGCCAACCCTTGACCACCTCGCCCATCTTTCCTGGTGTAACCGTGAACAGAAAGCCTGCGACAAAGACCAGCGCTGCCTCGCCAAGCGACACGGCAATGTTCAAAGCCTTGAGGTAGTAGCGGAAGCGCAGCGTGCGCAGGGCATAGTTACCCAGGACCAGAGCGCATGCCGCGGCGAAGCGCCACCATGGATACGTCAGGGCAGCGGTCTGCAGTCGCCCGACGTCGGCGACCAAGCCGGCGCCCAGAATCACCACCAGGGCCAAGAAAGCGGCAATGGCCAGCGCGCGCCCGGCTTTCACGGAGCGGTTGCGGCGGTGGCGCTGGCGGCCAAGGGGGCAGTGGCAGCCGTGACGGCCTGGGGCAGGGCAGCCGCTGCGGTGGCATCGGCGGCAAGGCTGGCCAGCAACGCCTCGACCCGCTGCTGGTCGCGCTGCAGGCGCCGGCGGTCATATTCGGCAGGGCCATCCCAAGCAGGATGGGCGCTGGTCAATTGCCGCAGGTCGCGGGCCAGGTCGGCGATGATCGAACGGTCAATGCCCGTAGCTACCAGCTTGCCGTCGCGGTCCTGCAGCAGGGCCAACCGCAGCAGCGCCCGGCAGAAGATGGCCTCCGCCGACTCTGGCGCCGCGGCGTGCAGGTTGTCGACCAGGGTGCGCACGCTGTCAAAGCGCTCAGCAAAGCCGGCCGACCGCACGGCTCGATAGACGCCCAAGGCAATCCAGCGCCTAGCGCCATCGTCGTTTTGCAGACGCGCCCGCGGCAGCTGGCTGGCCGTGCTCAGCAGCAAGCCCAGACCCTCTTCGCCTGCACCCAGAAGGCCAAACGAATCGATGATTTGCTCAATGGCCGGCCCGTCGCCAAGCGGGGTCTGCGCCAGCAGCAGCGGGGCCGGCGCCTGGCCCGCGGCCACCCACGGCGACGGCGCTGGCGGCTCGTGGCGGCAAGCCAGCCCCACCACGGCCCAGCAAGCTAGGGGGACAACAACGGAGATGCGGCGCACGTCTGACCTCTTTTCGCCTTGGCGGACCTGACCGTTTGCCTCACCCGCGGCGAGCGGACCCGGCAAATTGCCCCAGGTCCCAGGCAAACGCAACCTGGGTGACCGCTGCGCTTGGCCTTGGCTCGCCCAAAATGCCAACGGGATCAGCCGGCTGGGTTGGTCGGATTTTCTCCGGCGGCCGCCAAGAATTCGGGGCAGACCTCGGCCAGTGGCTCGACCACAAAGGGCCGCTGTGCCCAGCGCGGATGGGGCAAGGTCAGCAGTGGGTGGCAGACGATCAGCCCATCGACATCGATCACGTCGAGATCCAAGGGGCGGGCACCGTGAAATCCCTCTGCGTGGCGATCACGGCCAAAGGCGCTCTCTATGCGCTGCAGCACGGCCAGACCCTGCAAGGGCTCGGTCTCGCTCCAGCCGACGCCGACCGCATTGGCAAACGTGGGGCCCACCGCAGCCTCGGCCGGATCGGTGAGGTGGACGCGGCTCAATTGCGCCCTTTGCAGCGGCAACAACGCCACCGCCGCGCGCCAACCCTGGCTCACTGCCGCCTCGCCGCCGGCCAAGTTGCTGCCCAGCGCGACGATCCACCGCCTCTTCATCGCTTCCTCGCCGCCGCCGCACCGCCACCCTCAGCCAGGGCCACTGCGACCCGCGCCGGGGCGCTTGAATCTGCCCGCTCAGGCCAGCATGCTATCCCGTCGCGGCTGCGGGCGCACTCCGATCCTTGGGACCCCCCCGCAGCCCGCCTCTTGCCGCAGCTATGCGGTCGATCTCGCTGGCCGCAGCTGTGCGGACAGCTGGCAAAGCGGCGCCCGCCGACCACAGGAGAGCAGATGATGCTAGCAGAAATGGGCCGTTGGAGCATGGTTGCAGCGTTGCTGCTGGCCCCTTTGGGCTGCAAGCACGTCGACCCGGCCAAGACCGTGGGCCAGGAGGCACCGCCGGCGGCAGGCGCCGAAGCAGTTCCAGCTCAGGGCGCTCCTGAGGCAGCGACCGCGGCAGCGGCGCCAGGGGGCACCAAACAGCCCGAGCTGCCCGCCAGCGTCGATGCCAAGGACCTGGATACCGATGAGAAGAAAGTTCTTCTCGACGTGCTGACCGAGCAGTTCGATCCCTGTGGCAAGACCCGCAGCTTCTTGGATGCCCTGCGCGCTGGCGACTGCCCCATGGCCCCCAAGCTGGCCGCCAAGCTGGTAGAGGCTTTGCGCAGCGGCGTCAACAAGAAGCAGGCTGTGGCGGCCCTATTGCGCGAAATCGAGCGGCTGAACACGGTGGTCGACATCCCGGTGGTTGGTTCGCCCAGCAAGGGGCCTGCCGAGGCCAAAGTGGTCATTGTCGAGTTCAGCGACTTTGAGTGCCCTTTTTGCCGGCGCGTCGCCAAGCCGCTGCAGCAGCTCGCTACCCACTACAATGTCCAGCTGTATTACAAGTTCTTTCCGCTGCGCCACGCGCATCCCAACGCCGAAGGCGCCGCCCGCGCTGCCTGGGCCGCCCACCAGCAGGGCAAGTTCTGGCCCCTGCACGACTTGCTGTTTGCCGCCGAGACGACCCTGGACTGGGCAGGCGTCAAGAACTTGGCTGTGCAAGCTGGCCTAGACATCAAGAGGTTGGAAGTCGACATGGCCCTTCCCCAGGCCGCTGCCGCGGTCGCCGCCGATGAAAAGATCGGCAATGACGCCGGGGTGGACGGCACGCCGACCTTCTTTGTCAACGGCCGCAAAGCAGAGAGCCTGGCCCAAGTCGAAGAGTCCGTCCGCGAGGCGATGGTGGCGGCCAAGCTACCGCTGCCCCCAGCCCTTCCGCCAGCCCTGCTCGGCGAAGCCGACGGCGCCGGAGCCGCGCCGCAGGCCGCTGCCGATCCCCACGCCGGCCACGACCACGCCCCGGCAGCTGCCCCGGCCGCTGCAGGCGAGGCGCCGGCCAAATGATCGGCATCCCCGGAAAATTACTGATTCTTGTGGGCCCAGCTGGCGTCGGCAAGACCACCCTGGCCCGCGGCTTTATCGCCCAGGACCCGTCGCGCCGGGCGTTTTCTGTCAGCCATACCACCCGCCCCATGCGCTTGAGCGAGCGCAGCGGCGAGGACTACTGGTTTGTGACCCGCCCGCAATTTGAAGCCTTGCGCGATCAAGACGGCTTTGCTGAGTGGGCCGAGGTCCACGGCAATCTGTACGGCACCTCTCGCCAAGAGATTGCGCGCCTGAGTGGCCCTGGCCAAGTGGCTGTCTTTGATATCGATATTGTTGGGGCGCTGAGTCTGTGGCACCAGTACCCAGCGCAGGCCGTGCTGGTGTTTGTCATGCCGCCGTCCTGGTCGGTACTGGTCCAGCGTCTGACCGGCCGCGGCAGCGAGACCGAAGCGACCCTGCGCCGCCGACTACGCACTGCGCGCATGGAACTGCAGGAACTGCTGGCCTCAACGGCCCCGTGGCACGCGGTTCTCAACAGCGACTTGGCGGTCGCGGTGGCCCAGATCGGCCAGGCGGTGGCTCAGCCCGCAGCGGCGCCGATGGATGGCCCAGCCCAGCAAGCTGTTCGCGCTCTGTTGGCGGACGCACTGGCCGACCCGCGCGCCGACGACCTTCTCTGACCCACTCTCTGCCTTTCAGCGCGATCGCCGCGCCGCACGGCCCTAGGATTTGCGAGGAAAACCCATGGCCATTCCGGTTCCCCACCAGCCCGTTCGGGTGCGCATTGCCCCCAGCCCGACCGGCGACCCGCACGTCGGCACCGCCTACATCGGCCTGTTCAATGCCGCCTTTGCCCGCCACCACGGCGGTCAGTTTGTGCTGCGCATCGAAGACACCGATCAGAAGCGCTCTACCCGCAGCAGCGAGGAGGCGATCTACAAGTCGCTGCGCTGGATCGGTCTGAACTGGGACGAAGGCCCGGACGTTGGCGGCCCCTACGGCCCCTACCGCCAGTCAGAGCGCTCGGCGATCTACCTGCGCCATGCCCAGTTGCTGCTGGACAACGGCAGCGCCTATCGCTGTTTCTGCACGGCCGAGCGCATGGAGAAAGTGCGTATCCTGCAGCGCGCCCGCAAAGAGAACCCAGGCTATGACGGGCACTGCCGCGGGCTGCCCCGCGACGAGGCCGATAGCCGCGCCGCCGCCGGCGAGCCCCACGTCTATCGCCTCAAGATGCCCAAAGACGGCGAAACCGTGGTGCCAGACGCGTTGCGCGGCCAGGTTGCCTTTGACAACAGCCAGATCGACGACCAGGTGCTGCTCAAATCAGACGGCCTGCCGACGTACCACATGGCCAACGTCGTCGACGACCACCTGATGCACATCACCCACGTCATCCGCGCGGAGGAGTGGATCAATTCGACCCCAAAGCACCTGCACCTCTACGCGGCGTTTGGTTGGGAGCCACCGGTCTTTGTGCACATGCCGCTGCTGCGCAATGCCGACAAGTCCAAGATCTCCAAGCGCAAGAACCCGACCAGCCTGGAGTTTTACCAGCGCTCGGGCATCCTTCCTGAGGCGATGTTGAACTTCTTGGCCTTGATGGGCTATTCGCGCAAGGATGCAGAGGGTAATGATCTAGAGCACTTTGACTTCGACGCGCTGGTGTCGGACCTCGATCTGTCGCGGATCTCGCTGGGTGGTCCGGTCTTTGACCTGGAAAAGCTGAAGTGGATCAATGGCATCTACTTGCGCGCCATGGCCCCGGCCCTGGTGGCTGAGCGCGTCTTTGCCTGGTACCGCGAAGAAGAGCGCCACGCGGTCGTCGGCCATCTGGTGCAAGAGCGCGTGACCGACCTGGGCAATTTTGCCCACCACGCGGCACCTTTCTACGCCGGTTCGCTTGAATACGGCTTGAATGCGCGCTACCTGCTGGTCGGTGCCACCAGCAAGAAGAAGACCGCCGTACGCCTGACCGCGGCAGCGTCGGCGGCGATGCTGGAAGACCTGATCGCCCGCCTGGAAGCCCTGTCTTCTTGGCAGCTGGCCGAGGTCGAGGCCTGCGCCCGGGCTGCCGCTCAGGCCAGCGGCGCCGCCCTGGGCGATGCCCTGATGGCCATTCGCGTGGCGGTGTGCGGCCGACCAGCCTCGCCGCCGCTGTTTGAGTCGATCCACGCCATCGGGCGGGCCGTGACCCTGGTGCGCCTGCGCCTGGCCGCTGCCGCCGTCAGCGAGCCGCGCACGCTGTTGGAGGCCGTCAACCACGCCCAGGCGGAGGTTGACGCCGCTCGCCGCGCCCTGGAAGCTGCCCAGGCCGCGGATGGGCCGGTCGCCGCCCCTGCCGCTGCCCCCCCTCTCGCCGACAAGGAGGCCTGACATGGCCGCTACCGCCAATTCGCCAGAAATCGCGCTCAGCTGGCTGCGCACCGGCCAGGCGCCATCGCAGCGCGCCCCTGAAGTCGCCCGCGCCATGGCGCTACTGGGCCGCAATCTGCCGGCCACCCAAGCCGCGCTGCGCGGTCTGGGGCCGGACATCGAGCACGCCCTGCTGCTGCAGGCCGAGGCCCAGACCGAGCTGGCGCTGATGGCGCTGCTGGCCGAGCACGCTGCCGACAAGACGGTGGTCAAGCTGGCCAAGAAGGTCCTGTTCAAGTGGAAGCAGAAGGGCCTCTCAGTCCCTGACCGCAGCCA
Source organism: uncultured Myxococcales bacterium (assembly GCA_903919145.1). Taxonomy (GTDB): domain Bacteria; phylum Myxococcota_A; class UBA9042; order UBA9042; family UBA9042; genus SXRM01. Next base: position 90,689 of record CAIXGW010000033.1, on the reverse strand, counting down.
AGCCCGCGCGCCAGTGGATCTCAGCGCCCGGCCGGCACCGCTGCCCAGCTTTGCCAGTTCGATTGACGGCGCCGGGGGCCAGCTGATCTTCTTGGGCGGCTGGACCCAGGGCGAAGGCGCCAGCTGCATCATGGCGATGCTGAGCGATCGCGACGGCCTGCTCAGCGCCTACTATGTCCCCAACACCTCTCGCACCCAGCAAAAAGAGCTGATCGGCCGGCTGCACGCCAGCATTCCTGGCTTCACCTGCCCGGTGCAAGAGGACTTTGCCGCCGGTCGGCTGCGCTGGGCGCTGGACATCCGCGACGCCAAGGGCCTTGGCTTTGAAGGCGACATGGCCGAGGTGCGCCGCGCGCTGGCCCATGCCGAGCCCGTGCCAGAGATCGAGCTCGCCCTGGATCCCGAAGACGAAGCCAGCCTGGACGCCCACCTGGACGCCTCGGCGGTGCTGGCCAGCGAGCCCTGCTTCTCTGGCTGGTTCAACTTGGACCGCCAGGAGCTCAAGGCGCTGCACGATGCCGTGCGCGCGCAGCCCGTAGAGGCAGACGACCCCCAGGCCGCTACCGAGGCCGTGCGGGCCCTGCGCCACCGCCACTGGCAGGCTTCGCTGACGGCCATTGGCCTGGAGAAGCTGGCGGCTCGCCTGGAGATCAACGCCTGGCTGCTGGCTTCTACCCAAAAGCGCGGTCAAGCCCTGCAGGCCCTGGCCTGCGCTCGCGCCCTGCGCCTGGGCGACCGCGACTGGCCGCAGATCGGGCTGATTGCGGCGGCCGCAGAAAAGCAGGCTCCCCTGGCTGCCCTGGTGGCGATGGCGGGGACCAAGGGGGCCGCATGAGCGGTGTCAGCATTGGCCGACCGGTGTTTGTCGTGGATGCGTGTCGCACTGCCGTAGGCCGGTTTGGCGGCGCGCTGGCCGCTGTTCGCCCAGACGATCTGGCCGCCGAAGTGCTGCGCGGCCTGCTGCAGCGCAATGCCGTGGACCCCCAGGTGGTCGACGAGGTAGTGCTGGGCTGCGCCAACCAGGCCGGCGAAGACAACCGCAATGTAGCCCGAATGGCGACCTTGCTGGCCGGCCTGCCCGCCTCTTGCCCGGCCATCACGGTCAATCGGCTGTGCGCTTCGGGCCTGGACGCCATCAACGGCGCCTACCGGATGATCGCGCTTGGCGAGGCGCAGGTCGTGCTGGCCGGCGGCGTCGAGTCGATGTCGCGGGCGCCGTGGTCCGTCCCCAAGCCCCACACCGAGCCGCCGCGCGGCAACAACGTGATGTATGACACGGCGCTGGGTTGGCGCTTTCCCAACCCCAAGCTGCAGGCGCTGTTTCCGCTGGAGCAGATGGGCGAGACCGCAGAGAACCTGGCCAGCGCCTTTCAGATCTCCAGAGAGGCGCAGGACCTTTGGGCCGTGCGCTCGCATCGCCTGGCTTTGGAAGCCCAGCGCCAGGGCCGGTTGGACCGCGAGCTGCTGGCCGTCCAGGCCCCCTCAGGCCGCGCGGTGGTGTCGGTTGATCGCGACGAGCAGCCGCGCGCCGACTGCACGCCAGAGGCCCTTGCTCGGCTCAAGCCGGCCTTTCGGCAGCCCGGGACTGTGACGGCGGGCAACTCGTCTTCTCTGAACGATGGCGCCGCCGCGCTGCTGCTCTGCTCAGAAGAGGCCCTGGCCGCCCACGGCTGGACCCCGCTGGCCCGGGTGGCGGCGACCGCCCAGGTCGGCGTCGATCCGCGGATGATGGGCCTGGGCCCGGTCGCGGCGGTGCAGCGCTGCTTGGAGCGAGCCGGCTGGCAGGCAGACCAGCTGGAGTGGCTGGAACTCAATGAAGCCTTTGCAGCCCAAGTGCTTGCCGTGCTGGGGCAATTGCCAGTCGATCCGGCGATCGTCAATCCAGACGGCGGCGCCATTGCCTTTGGCCATCCCCTGGGCGCCTCCGGCGCGCGCATCGCCGGCCACCTGGTCCACGCGCTGCAGCACCATCAGCTGCGCCGCGGCATCGCCACCCTGTGCGTGGGGGTCGGGCAGGGCGTAGCCACGGCGTTTGAAGCGGTCTGAGAGGATGTGAAAGCCCGGCAGATCAGCGCGCTGGATGGTCGAAAACGCCAATGTTGTCGAGCAGAGCCCTTTCACATCTCGAGCTTCTTCACAGGATCTGAGCGCTCTGCCGCCCTTGGTTGCCCCGACCCGCTCGCCCCAACCCGTTCGTATCGGTCAGTTCGCCTCGACCAGCTCTGCCAGGCGATCCTCAAATAATTCAGCCAGATCGTCGATTTCGGCGTCCGTGGTCAGCTCGCGCTCCAGGTTGCGCAGATAGACGACCAGCGTACCGGCGTCGCGCAACTCCAGCTGCCGACTCAGCTTGCGGTCCTTGGACCCCTCCTTGGGCATCTCTTCGATCACCGCCTGCAGCTTGAGGCCTTCCTTGGCTACCTGCTTGAGCACGGCGCGGATCGCCGTCGCCGCCTTGTCCCGGTCAAAGCGCGGCGGTGGCAGCAAGCCATCGACCCCGCTGGCCTTGGCGTACAGCTCATCGGCCTGCTCCAGCCGGCCCTGCAGCTCGTGCCAGAAGCCCTCTGCGCGCAGCAAGCGGGTGTCGGTAGCGTCGATCTGCCTCGCTACCTCCAGCTCGACCCCGGCGGCATCAAAGCGGCCCATCTCGGTTAGCAGGCCAGAGCGCAGGGTGTAGGCCTCCATCCAGTCCGGGTCGCGGCGCAGGTACTCGGCCAAGGCTTTGAGTGCAGCTTCATAGTCGCCGGCTTCGACGTGGGCATCGGCCAGCCAGCCCCAGGCATCGGCGTCGGCGGGCGTCTCTGCGACCAGCTTCTTGGCCAGCGCCACCGCCTCTCGCGGCTCCTGGTCTAACAAATACTCCAACTCTTCAATGTCGCTGCGGCGCATCTCGACCCCGTGATATCGGCGCTGAGGCACGCCGCGGCCCGCCAAGTACCGCGATTCCAAGCCACCCGTCAACCGCCACCTCGCTCGCGGTGGCCACGCATCCTCTGCTCCAGGGGTCTTGACCCCTTGCGGACCGCGATGCTAAAACCCCCACATGGTTTGCGGCGCTGCGTTTGCATCCAGGGTAGACAAGCGCTTTGAGGGCGGTTAGTCTTCTCAGCTTCGCAGGATGGGCTCTGCCCGTGTCTGCGATGGCGCAAACCGGCTCGCCAAGAGCCGCAAGGAAGGTCCGCCCGCGGGACCTGTCAAGAAGTCCAGGGCCAGTCAGCCCCCCTTGGGTTGGCCGGCCAGAGACCTGGGCACATGAGACCGTAGGGACTTGGGTACTAATCAACAGCCAGCGCGACCAACAGGGGAAGCGCTGGAGTGTCAGGGAGCCTGAGCTCCATTTCTACTGGGAACTCCACAACAGGGAGCAGCACCGCGATGTTGAATTCGATTTCCACTGCGTTCGAGGAAGGCGGCATCGGAATGTACTTCATTCTGGTCCACCTGATCTTCATCTTTGCGATCATGTTTGAGCGCATTTTCGTGCTCTACATCCGCTCCAGCGTGAAGAAAGAGGAGTTCATCAAGCTCCTGCAGGTTCCAATTCTCAAGGGCGATCTCAATCGTGTTCTGAAGGTCTGCTCGACCTATCAGTACCCGCTCGCCCGCATCGTTCACGCCGGAGTCCTGAAGGTGAAGCGTTCCGACGAGGAAGTCCAAGCCGCCATGGACGAGGCCTACCTCCGCGAGATTCCGCAGATCGAGAAGCGGGTCGACTACCTCAACTTGCTCGGCAACACCGCCACCTTGGCCGGTCTGCTCGGCACGGTGTTCGGTCTGATCCACACCTTCGGCGCCATCGGCAAGCCGGACGTCGACGCTTCGCAGCGTTCGACCCTGCTCTCCAAGGGCATCTCTGAGGCGATGAACTGCACGGCGTTCGGTCTCGGCACCGGCATCGTGGGCGTGCTCTGCTACGCCGTTCTTGCCTCCAAGGCCAAGGAAATCAAGTCGGACATCGACGAAGGTACCGTCCGCGTCCTGAACCTGATTGTTGCCAACCGCAACAAGATGGGCGACATCAAGGAAGACGCCGCCGCCTAGGTTGCGCCTGTGTCTCCCTGGCCGCTCGCGGCCCTTCGCGCTTGGCGGGACGTGGTGCGCCCACTCCCACTGGCTGAGCAAGATGGCTGCGCTTGTGGTGCTCGTTGAGCCTGTTCCCTGTTCCCTGCGCCGCCGCGGCGCTGCTCTGACCCAAGGGTTGGAGCCTTTGAGAGCGGGCCGGAATGCGATCCGGTGTCGAGCTCGAAGGAAAGCAGCGCTGCGGCTGGCGCAGAGGGGAAAGGCCTTGTTCGATGTGTGGAAAGGCCCTTGTGGCTCTGCTAGAGAAGCAGTCGGTGGCCCTAGCGCCGCCGGCGATCAGTGTCCCTGCGCAGTCGCAGTCGCGCCGGCAAGAGCCAGCAAGACTGAGTCCCTCCCAGCCAATCGGCTGCCGACGGCGCAAACCCAACTACCGCGCGAGATGACGCGGCCAAACGACTAGCGCGTCACAGCGCGCGACCGACGTAGGAGCCCCGATGGGTGGTGGATCAAGTGGCAAGGGCGGCGTAGCCGACGCGACCCTGAATGTGGTGCCCTTCATTGACCTGTTGGCCTGTGTGACGTGTTTTTTGCTGATCTCTGCTGCTTGGACCCAGATGTCGCGAATCGACGTCGACCAGGCCCTCCCCAAGGCGACCAAGACGCCGCCCAAGGAGCCGCCCAAGCCGGAGGCCAAGATCAACATCGTCATTTCGCAGAACGGCTACTCGGTCAACCTGTGGAACGCCGATAAGCTGGCGACCCCCAAGCCCGACCTGGTGGCGATCAAGAAGATCCCGGTGACCGGCGACTTCAAGCTCTGCCGCGGCAGCGGTGGTGCTTCGTGCACGGGCCCCAACCTGGAAACCTTCAAGAAGTACGACCGCAACAAGCTGCGCGAGACCTTGGAAGGCTACATGCGCGACGCCGCCTTGGACGACAAGACCAAGGTCATGGTCGCCGCCAATGACAAAGTCCAATACCTGCACCTGATCTCGACCCTCGACACCGTCCTGACGGCGTGCAAGGACCCCGAGAAGAAGAACTGCCTGAAGAACCCCAGCGTGGGCGACGTGAACTTGCTGCTGGCCGAAGGCTTCCAGCAGGGCGACTTCCAGTAAGCCAGCCGCACTTCCCCCGGCCAGCAGGCACACGGACTCGCGCCCTCTAGGCGCCCAGGACTTCTGAGAGGACTTCATGTCAGTTCACCACCCAGGATCGCGCGCCGGCTCCGGAGTTGCCCTTAAGGCCATCCGCGAGAGCGTCATGCACGGCGGCGGCAAGAGCATCTTTGCCACGCTGAACGTGGTGCCGATGATCGACTTGTTCACGATGCTTGTTATCTTTCTGATCCAGCAGTTCAGCGCATCCGGCGAATTGATGTTGGTCAATCCGAATGTGGCCATGCCCAAGGCTGGCACCATGAAGGAGCTCGAGCGCGCTCCGATCGTGGCGCTCACGCGCTGGGAGAGCCAAGACAGCCCGGGCGATCTGATGTTTGAAAACAACAAGATCATGTCGCAAAAAGAGATCAACGAGGTCAAGTATCCGTCTTGGGACATCAAGCCCCTGGCCGAAGTGCTCAAGAAGGCGTGGCAGAACCAGCAGCGCGCGACCTCGCCGATCCCGGCCCAGCAAGCCAAGATCCGCACCAACCGCAAGATCATCATCCAGGCTGACCGCTCTGTGCCGTTCAGCGTGATCAAGATGGTCATGGCGACCTGCGGCCGCAATGAGTACCGCGAGCCCAACTTTGCGATCATGGTGGCCGGCGGTGGCGATGAAGCCGGCGCTCTGAAGTAGAGCTGGCCGTTCCTCTGCCCTCTGCCCTTTCGTCCGCCGCGAATCCTGGTCGGCGTACTGCGCGTACCCCATGAAAACGGCTCATTATTTGCACGTTGCGCTGTTCCCCAGAGGGGCCGCGCTGGCGATGCTGGCAGCGGTGCTGGTGGTGGCGGGCCTGGCCGTGGTGCCCGCGACCGCGTTGGCCCGGCCGCTGACCAAAGTGTTTCTCAACGGCGCGCCGGCCCCCGTCTACTTCAACGACGGAGACAGCTTTGCCGTGACCGACGGGCCTTTGCAGGGCACCAAGGCGCGGCTGGCCGGCTTCAACACGCTAGAGAGTTTTGGCGCGGTGCACCGCTGGGGCGACTGGTCGGCCACCGAGCTCTACGTGATCGCCAAGATGGCCACGCTCAATGCTCGCCGCGGGGTCTGGCACTGCCACTCTGACCTGCGCCGCGATGGCTACGGGCGCATCCTGTGGACCTGCCCCGATCTCATCGTCGACCAGATCCGCAAGGGCCTGGCGCACGCCATGACCGTGACCCAAGATCCCTCGCCGCCAGAGCAGCTTGCCGCCCAGCGGCTGGCCCAGGCCGAGCGCCGCGGCATCTGGGCCCACGGAATCCCCCCGTACATCCTGACTTCGACGCACTCCAATGACGAGGGCTACGAAGGCACCACCTACAACCGGCTGGTGTCAACGGTGGATGGTCACTCTGAAAAGTGGATCCACAAAGATATCTATGCGGATTGCCGCGAAGTCTGCCACCCGACCGGGTCGTGCATGATCCACGTGAACTTCACCCGCCGTTTTGGCAATGGGCGTGCCGAGTGTTTGGCTCACTGAATCAGCGGCTTGCGGGCCGCACGAGCGCTGGTTATCGCGCCATGGTCTCGGGCGCGCTGCGTCCAGTGCTCCTGCGCGCCGCCCTGGGGTGCGCGGTACTGGCGGCGCCAGGCTGCTACGAACCCCCTGAACAGCCGGTGTTGGGCTACGAGACTGGCGACCAGTACTGTAGCGACGGCTTGGACAACGACCAGGACGGCTTGATCGACTGCGAGGACAAGGACTGCGCCTGGACCAGCAGCCTGTGCGGTCAGTACATCCCGCCGGTAGAGCTATTTGAGCCCGAAGAGACGCCGCAGACCTGCCACGACTTCATTGACAACGACGACGACGGCCAGTTTGACTGCGGCGATCGCAATTGCCAAAACCTGATGGAAGCCTGCTGCAGCCGCGAGTTCACCAATGAATTGTGCAGCGACGGCAAGGACAACGATGACAACGGCTACGCCGACTGTGCCGACAACGGCTGCCGCAACGGCATCTACGTGACGGTCTGCGAAGAAGACACCGAAGAGCGCTGCAAGGACGGCAAAGACAACGACGCCGACAAGTACATCGACTGCAAAGACAGCGAGTGTGCGGCCATGAAGGTGTGCTTGCCCGTGGTGATCAGCGGGCCAGAGAACACCCTGGCGGCCTGCAGCGACGGCGGCGACAACGACGGCAACGGCTACAAAGACTGCAACGACTTCTCGTGCACCAAGGCCGGCATCCAGGAGATCACGGAATACTGCGCCCAGTTGGGAGAGGGCTCGTTGGCCAAGTGCAGCAACGGCCTGGACGACGACAAGAACGGCTTCATCGACTGTGCCGACTACTCGTGCAGCAAGAGCCTAGACCAGGCCACCGCGGAGTACTGCAAGTCGGTGGCGGAAGCCAGTTTTGCCAAGTGCTCAGACAAGATCGACAACGACAAGAACGGCTTTGCCGACTGCGGCGACTACTCCTGCAGCAAGTCGCTGGAGCCGTGGACCGGCCAGGATGGCAAGACAGTTACCGACTACTGCGACACCGTCCTGGAGGTCACTTTTGAGAAGTGCAGCGACGGCATCGACAACGACGGCAACGGCTATGCCGACTGCTCCGACTACAGCTGCCGGCTGGCGCTGCAGCCCAGCGTGCGGCAAGCGTGCCAAGAGAGCTGGCCCAGTGGCGACACGCCGGACCAGCGCTGCACAGACAAGCTGGACAACGACGGCGACGGCTCTGTGGACTGCGAAGATTGGGATTGCGCCTGGAATCCTCAGGTGACGGTTTGCACGGGCAAGAAGGTCTGCGGGCCTCTGTAGAGGTCGGCGGATGTCCGCCCCACCTGACCAAGGCCGGGTACGCTCAGCACGGGCTTGCGCAGCGCTGAACGAGAGCATCGAACGCGAGCACTGAACGAGGCAACGGATGAACAGAAGATTGTTGGTGGTGCTGGCGATGCTGTGTGCGGCCCCTGCTTGGGCCGACGATGCCCCGCCCGCTGCGGCCAAGCCGCCCGAGAGCGCGGCGCCAGCCCAAGTGGATGCGCCGGCTGGTGGGGCCGTTGCCGTTGGCGAGGCCGGCCCAGCAAAGAAAGAGACCAACTGCTCGGATCGCAAGGACGACGACGGCGACGGCGTGGTGGACTGCGCCGATGCCGACTGCGCCAAAAGCGATGCCTGCAAGGTCGGCAGCGGCCCAGAGAACACCAACGCCCGCTGCAGCGACTGGTTTGACAACGACGGAGACGGCTTTGTCGACTGCGACGACCCAGACTGCGAAGGCAGCGGCGTGACCATCTGCAAGGGCTCTTGGAAAGGAGAGGGCGACGGCCCCAGCGCTGGCGCCTCCGGCGGCGAAGACCTGCCCGAGCTCAAAGACGGCATGACGGTCGAAGACCTGATTGGCAAGGGCGGCGACAAGGACGGCGAGCGCTCGGACGAAGTGTGCAGCGACGGCGTGGACAACGACAACGACGGCCGGGTCGACTGCGCCGACTTTGGCTGCCGTTTTGACCCAGACGTCACCGTTTGCCGCGGCAACCCCGGCATGCGCTTTTCCATTGTAGCTGGCCTAGAGAACTCTATGGTCACCAAGGGCGTTCAGAGCGAGTGGGACGCTGGCACCATCAAGCCGCAGTACGAGACCCGCTTTGCCCGCCTGCAGCTGCGCAGTTTTGGCCCGATGCCGATGATTCAGAACTCCTTCTATCTCATCAGCATCCGCGCCGAGCGCGACACCCGCACCACCTTTGCGATGTTCCAGGTGCCGCTGGGTCGCCACGGCCACTACCTCAACGTCAACAGCGGCGGCGGCGGCTTGTCGGTGGCGCTCATCACCTCGACTTCCAAGCAGTTGCTCTTGGATCCCGCGTATTACATGTACTCCTCCTTTGAGCAGTCGAACGGCGCGGCGGTCGAAGTGGGCGGCCCGCTTACCAAGAACCGCATGTTCAACTACCGCGCCTTCTTGGCCGGCGGTTCAGGACGCTCGACCGGCACCATTGGCGGCACCTACTACGTGGCGGACAACAGCAACTACACCTGGTCGGTCGGCGGTCAGGTGGCGATCAATGCGGTCGGCGCCATGAGCCGCTTTGACTCGCCGTTCCTCTACACCCCCGTGCCGACGACGGTTGGCTTTACGGTCGGCGGAAAGTACGACCAGCGCAGTCAGGAGCGCTATCCGGCGTTCAACCTGGCCGGCGTGCTCCGCCACAAGCGTCTGTACGCCCAGGCAGAGACCTACGGCAAGTACTCTTTGGACTACGGCAACATGCCCGTGGCCTGGAACGTGCAGGTCGGCGTGCTGGCGATTCCCAAGTGGCTGCTGCTGGCGGCCGACTACGGCGAGCTGGTGGCTGGCAAGCTGGAGAACCCGCCGGCCAACCTCGACACCACCTTGAAGAAGCAGCTGGACGAGCGCCAGGCCCGCGTGGCGGCGCACCTGTACTTCTATCGCAATATCGGGCTGTTGTCTCTGCTGTTCCGCCACCAAGAGATTGCCGACATCGCTGGCAAGAATCCGACCAAGGCCCAGGAGCTGGTCCTGTCGACCCAGTTCCGCTTCTAAGCGCTGGGAAGCTGGCGCAGCCAAAGCCCCGATCAAACACCTAGCTGCGCAATACGCCTCTTGGCCAAATGGCGCCAGAGCAGGTCGCCACTTTTTTGCTGCCGCCGGGCCATCAGCCGCGGTTTTTCTCGGCAGCCGTCGATAACTGGATCGTAGCGCACTGTAGGCGCTGGGGTCCGGTCCATGACATCAGCCTTTCGCAACAACGGCGACCCTGCGTGCCGAGCCCTTGCCCCGCTGCCGCAGTCTGCACTGGGTTGTGGTCAGGAGCGGGCAGGGCTGGGTCACCAGTCACCCCCCACGCCAGGCCAGGCGCCACTGCCTGCAAGGTACGATAGAGCGGCGATAGCGGCCGCCCAGCCGTCTGCGCTGTGGCCTTGGGCGGGCTGGACGTTTTGGATTCCTGCGGCAACCGCCATGGCCACTGGCGCTTGGGTGGGGCTGCGGCTGGCGGTGTGGCTGCCTGGCGCGTGGCTGGCGTGGCTGCTAACGGCTTGGCTGGTACTGCTGGGGCGCCGACGGCCCGGATTGTCTCGTTTGGCCGCGCTGGCGTGGCTGGCTTTGACCCTGATGTTGCGCGCCCACCTTGGCTTGGTACCGGTGCAGCCGCCGGACCTGCCGATGCCGCGGCAGTCGCCGCCCATTCAGCAGATCGAAGTCCTAGAGGAACCCGCGTGGACGCCCGAGGGCCAGCAGTTCTCTGCCCGCTGGTTGCTGCGCTGCCCTTCACCGCCGCAACCGTCTCAGGCGTGCCAACCCAGGCAGGGCTTGCTGCGGGTGCACGTGCGCGGCCGGCACCAGACGGTGCGTCAGGGCCAGCTGCTGCGGGTAGCGGCGTTTGTGTCGCCGCCGCCAGCCTTTCTCAACCCTGGCTGTGCTGACATGACCGACAGCTGGGCGCGGCAAGGCATCGCCGGCAGCCTGCACATCGCCCACGCCGATCGGCTGGCGGTGGTAGACAGGCCAGTCGGGCCGCTGCAGGAACTCCAGCGGCTGCTGGGAGCCGCGCGGCGCTCGCTCGGCTTGGCGATCCAGCGCACCCTGCCGGCCCAGGAGGCAGCCGTCGTCACGGCGATGACGCTGGGCGACCGCGGGGCTGAGTGGCCAGATCTGGACCGTTGGCTGCGCGAGACCGGGACGGCACACATCCTGGCGGTGTCCGGCAGCCACCTGGCGCTAGTGCTGACTGGCCTGCGCTGGCTGCTCAGCCGCTTGCTGGTGCGCTTTTTTCCGCGGCGGCTGCGGCGGGCCTCCCTGCAGGCTTGGATCGGCCCGCCGCTCATCGCCGCGGCGTGGCTCTACGTGGGGCTGACCGGTGCGGCGCCGGCGACCGTGCGCTCGGCGTGGATGGCGACGGCGGTGGTATTGGCCAAGGTGGCGTCGGCGCGGCCAAACCCATGGGAGCTCCTTGGGCTGGCTTTGGCGGTCGCGCTGGCCATCGATCCGGCGGCGGTGGACGATCTGGGCCTGCAACTGTCTGCCGCGGGCGTGGCGGGGCTGCTGTGGTCGAGCACCGGCGCAGAGCGGCGCAGCCTGCCCACCCAGGCCTGGCGCGCGGCCCTGGGCGCTTTTGTGCTGACCTCTGCAGTGTCGGCCCTGCGGATGGGTCAGGTGGCGTGGCTGTCGGTTCCCGTCAATCTGCTGGCGGTGCCCTATGCGGCGGCGCTGCTGCCGGCGAGCCTTGCGGGCACAGCGCTTTCTGTAGCGGGGTGGGGCGCGGCGGAGCTGGCCTGGCTGGCGGTCTGGCCTTTGCGCTGGGCAGTAGAGCATACGCTGGGCTGGTGGCCGGTCGCACTGCTCGATCCGGTGGAGGCCGTGCTGCTGGCCCTGTGGTTGCCGGCAGCGCTGGCGTCGCTTTGGCATGGCCGGCGCTTTGCGGTGCTGGCCGCGGTGGCAGGCCTGGCCCTGGCCGGCTATGGCGCATGGCAGCAGTCCAAAGGGCTGGGCCCGGACACGTTGGTGCGCCTGACGTTTTTTGACGTGGGCCACGGCGACAGCACCCTGGTACAGTGGTCCGATGGGCGGGCGTGGCTGGTCGACGGCGGCGGTGGGCACAGCGATGAAGGCCGCACCGGCGAGCGGGCGGTTGTGCCGGCGCTCAGGGCCCTGGGGGTGCGCGAGCTGGACGTAGCGGTGCTGACCCACGCCCATCCAGATCACGAAAACGGTCTGGTGGCTGTGGCGCGGGCGCTGCCGGTCCGGTCCTGGTGGTGGAACGGTCAGCCCGGCGGCGGCGAGGAGCACGCGGAATTGCTCAGGCGTTGGGCGCCGATCCGCGACCCGCTGCTGCAGCCCTGGGCGGGCAAGGGCCGCCGCGTGGGGCCGGCGCAGGTCCGGCTGCTGTGGCCAGATGCGCCGCGCTGGCCGTGGAGTGCGGGCTGGTCGCACAACGACAATTCCCTAGTTCTAGAGCTTGAGGTGGCCGGCCAGCGGGTACTGCTGAGCGGAGATGTCGAAAAAGACGCGGAGGCGGCGCTGGTGCGCGGTGGCGGTCTGCGGCCGGCGGCCGTGCTGAAGGTGCCGCACCACGGCAGCCGCACGTCCAGCACTGGCGATTTTCTGGCGGCGGTGGCCCCAGTGCTGGCGGTGGCGGGGGCGCGACCGTGGGGGCAGTTGCCCTTTCCCCACCCAGAGATCAGCGAGCGCTATCGGGCCGCTGGCATCCAATTGTGGTCGACCAGCGCGGGCGCGGTGACGGTGGAATTGCGCGCCGATGGCTGGACCGCCAGGCAGCGCGGCAAGGTGCTTGAGGTCGGTGCGGCAGCTGCGCTAGCGCATTAGCGGGTAAAGGCTATCCACGGAATGCCGATGGCTTGGGCCAGAACGGCAGAGACCCAAGAGGGCGGGGCGCCTGGGATGGTCGCGCCAGGCTCCTAGACCGTGCCGAGGTCCAAGGGGGGGCGCAGCCAGGCCTGAAAGACGCTGCAGCGACGGTTGACCTTGCAGCGGTTGCGGCACACATCAACGGAGATTTGCGCGTGATCCTTGCGGATTGGGCACGGCAGATAGCGCGGACCGGCTATGGAGATGGCCAGCAGCAGCTTGTCAGGGGCTTTGCGCGTCATGGTCGAGGTATACGTTTGTCAACTGCCGATGTCAACTGCCCGCCGCGGCGGCTGCGCCACAGCAGCGCTGCGGTCGCCAGCCATGCGCCGGCAGAAAGCACCGGCGACCACGGCCAGGTCTGCGGCGTGTAGAGCCAAGCGATCTGGTGTGAGCCGCCGCCGACCGCCACCGAGCGGAGCATGCCGTCGGCTAGCTGCTCTGGGGCTTGCTGGCCATCGACCGTGACCTGCCAGCCCGGGGCCCAGGCATCGCGCAGGACCACCCAGCCGGGACCATCGCTGACGCTGGACAGCCGCACTTCCGTGGCCGTCTCCGCTTGCACGGTCACGCTGCCAGTGGCTGGGCCGCCCGCAGTGGCTCGCTCGATCAGGACGGCCGCGGGCGGCGGGCTTGCCGCCAACAGCAGCGCCGCCTGGCTGGAAGAGTCCACGGGCTGAGGCTGAGCCACCCACTCGGCGCGCGGCCGTGGCGACGGGTTGCGCCGCAGCTGCTGGCCAGACGGCAGGGTCTGCGCCACCGGCCAGTCGCCAAACGCCCGCGCCGCCTGGGCATCGTCGGCGGCCATCAGGGCGTGCGAGACCGCCAGCCGATCGGCGGCGGCGCTGGGGCCGCGGACCTGGAACATCACTGCATAGGAGTCTGGTTTGCGGCCGGCCAGCAGGTTGGCGATGCGATTGGTTTGCAGCGTGACGGCCGGCTCGTAGCCACCGGCCCCAGCGATGCCAGCGGCACCGGCCCAGTTGGCCTGGCGCAGCGACGGGGCGGTCGCCAGCCGGTGGCCGGCGCCTACCTGGGCGCGCAGCGCCGCCGCATCGGGGCCCGACCACTGCAGGCGCTGGGCCGGCGCCCGCCGCTCTGGCCCCAGGTGAAGGGAGGCAAACCAAAGCCCGTGCAGCAGCGCGCCGGCGGCCAAGCCGGCACCCAGCGGCCGCCGCCAGCTTGGCTGCAGCGCCATGGCCAGCGTTGCCAAGCTGGCCAACACCCCCAGCAGCAGCCCGCTCTCTGCGGCGCTGCTGGCGGCTTCGCGCGCTGCCGGGCTGGCGCTGGCGGCGGCCTTGACCAGCCACCCGCCCTCTGCAGACAAGGCCAACAAGCCGTAGACCGAGGCGGCGCCGAACAACGCGGCTCCCCACCAGGGCCAGCGCCCGCCTTTGGGTGCTTGGGCGGCCGCCACCGCCTCGGCGACCAGCGGGACCCCCAACAGCGCCGCTACGACCAGCCAGCGACCGGGCACGCGGAAGGCGCCCAGGCCGGGCACCCAGTCGACCAGCGCCGGCAGCAGCGGACCGTGTTCGCCCAAAGACAGCGCGACCGCCAGCGCTGCACCGCCCAACAGGACTGCGCCCCGCCGCCCTGCCAGTGCCGCACCGGTCAGGGCCAGGGCCAGGTAGATGGGGCCGCCAAAGGCCAGCGTTTCGTGGTAGGCATGGGGGGTCAGCTTGGCCGCGGTGCCGCCAAGGGCTGCGGGTGCCCAGGCCGTCCAAAAAGTTAGGGCCGGCGCTGAATAGCTGGTGGCGATCTCCAGTGGGGTTGACAGCGCACGGTTGAGCGCGGGCGCAAGCGCCGCGGTCGGTCCCAGCTGAGCGGCGGCCAGCGCGCCGGCCCAAAGGCCGGCTGCCCCAAGCCCGGCGCCGGCGGCGACCCAGGTGGGCCAGCGGCTGGCCATCCCAGAGGGCCCGGCCGCTGCCGCCACCGCCGAACCGGCGACAAAAGGCGCGGCCGGGTCGGCAGCGCGCGCCGCCAACAGGACAGCCGCGCCCACCAGCGACAAGTAAACCAACTGCGGGTGGCCGACCAGCAGCTGCAGGCCCAGGATGGCGGCGGCCCAGGCAAGGTCGCTGAGCCGGCGGTGCTGCAGCCACTGCAGCAGGGCGCCCCACAGCCATGGCGCCCACGCCAGGGCCTCCAGCCAGCTGACGTGCCCGGCGTAGATGTGCCCCCAGGTCTGGCCACCCAGGGCCAGGGCGCCAGCGGCGGCCACCGCACCCCAATTCGGCAGATCAGGCCGCCAGCGCTGGGCAAGCCACGCGCCGCCGGCCGCCAGCCACGCCAAGTGCAGCCACAGCATCGCCTCGGTGCCGCCCAGCGGCCACAGCAGGTTGATCAGGTGGGGCGGATACAGCAAGCCAAGCTGCCAGCCCGCCAATGCTGGAACACCGCCCAGAATATAGGGATTCCACCACGGCGCCTGGCCTTGGTGCCACAGCGCCGCCATCGTCGCCCGCATAGGGTATTGGTACGAGTACAGGTCTGTGCCGTTGCCGACGTACAGGCCAGCGCGCAGGGAGTCGGCCAGGGCCGGCAGCGCCAGCAGCAGGGCCCACAGCGGCGCCGTGGTAGAGCGCGACCGCGGTGCCGGCTTCACGGGCTGCCCTGGTCGGCCAGCAGCAGATCGGCCAGCGCGTTCAGCTCGCGCAGACTGTCGGGTTCGTCATGGCGGCGCGGCAGGGCGACCACCTGCAGGTCCGAGCCCGCTCGGTGGCGCACCGCCTCCAACAGCGCCGCATCATGGGCCGCCCACTTGCCCAGCCGCCGCGACAGGCTGGCCAGGTGCTTGGCGGTCGTCAGGCCATCGCGCTCATCGCCGCCCATGGCATCTGGCCCCACCGCGCGCAGGCTGGCCAGCAGCTTGGTCTCCAGATCATCGCTGGCGCTTGCCAAGGCCGGATCGCAGCCAAGCACGCGATTGACCAGCCACGCGGAAGACTTCATCTCCTGCGCGCGCAGATGCTCCAGCAGAAAGCGCGCCTGCTCGGTCGAGACTTCATCGCAAGCGGAAACCAGCACAAAGGCTGCATCGGGGCCCTTGAGCAAGGCCTGCACGTCGCGGGCCCGCTCTACAAAGCCGTCAAAAGTCTCTGCAAGATGGCCAAAGAATTCCAGCAGATTGCCAAACATCTCGGCACTGGTAAAGCGAGACAGCCCCTTCATCACCATCGAACTTGGCTTGAACAAGCCCGACTTGAGGCGCGTCGAGGGCGCGATCAGTCGCCTAAAGGCTTGCGAGTCAAACAGGTCGATGAGCCGGCGCGGGGCATCGAGAAAGTCCAAGGCGTGCTCTGCCGGCGGTGTGTCAAGCACGACCAGGTCATAGAGGCCGGAGGTGACGCACTCATACAGCCGCTCTGTGGCCATGTACTCTTGGGAGCCGGCCAGGGCCGTAGAGGCCTGCTGGTAGAAGGGGTGCTCTAGGATTCGCCTGGCGCTTTCCGGGCTCTTGGCATAGCGCTGCACCACCCGGTCAAAGGTGTGCTTGACGTCCAGCATGGCCGCGTCAAGAGGCACCTGGACTTGGCAGCCCTGCGCGGCAAATGTGGCCATATCAATGGTTTGAACGTGCTCGCCCAGGGTCTGCAAGCCCAGGGCATTGGCCAGCCGCCGCGCTGGATCGACGGTCAACACCAAGGTCCGCTTGCCGCGCTTGGCCGCCGCCACGCCAAGAGCCGCAGACAGCGTGGTCTTGCCGACACCGCCCGCGCCGACGCACAGCAGAACCTTCTGCGTGTCAATCAGTTGTGCGATGCTGGTGGCCATGGTCTGCCCGACGTCCGCCTGAGACGCCAGGACTCGATACACGCCCCGCGCCGTTTCGTCAAACCGCATCGGCTTTGGGGGGTGCCTGCATGGCCGAGCCCTTGTCATCGCATGGCGATTCTGGCTTTGGCGCGGCTGCCAGACGCACTCGCTGGTTGCCCTGGCGGTGCTCGCTGGCGCGCTAATTGGATCGCTGCGGCGT
Source organism: uncultured Myxococcales bacterium (assembly GCA_903919145.1). Classification (GTDB taxonomy): domain Bacteria; phylum Myxococcota_A; class UBA9042; order UBA9042; family UBA9042; genus SXRM01. The sequence continues at coordinate 74,199 of CAIXGW010000033.1, read as the reverse complement.
CGCCGCCTCGCCCCCCAAACGGTCCCACGATCGCCTGGATCTCGCCGGGGCGCTTGCGGCGGCCCGGTGCAGCGGTGGACGTTCTGACTGGGGCGCGCTATGGTCCGCACGACCGGGCGGAGGCCCAAGGGGAGACGACGATGGACGCACGCAAAGACCGACTGCTGGAACTGATGCTGGTCAAGGCCTTTCAGTACCGCGAGGATCCGCCCTTTGAGCTGGCCAGCGGCCAAAAGTCGCCGTACTACCTCAACTGCAAGCCGGTGACCTTGTCGGCCGAAGGATTGGCCCTGATGGGCGCTCTGGGCTATGAGCACGCCAAGCACCTGGGGATTTCTGCCGTCGGCGGCCTGACCTTGGGGGCGGACCCGCTGGCCTGTGCCATCTCTGCCCACAGTTTTGGCCGGTCCAAACCCATGCACGCCTTTGTGGTGCGCAAAGAAGCCCAGGGCCACGGGATGCAGCGCTGGATAGAGGGCGACGTCCAAGCGGGCGACCGGGTGGCGATTCTAGATGACGTATTGACCACCGGCCAGTCGACCTGCCAGGCCATCGACCGGGCGCGCGAGGCCGGTCTGCAGGTCGAGCATGTGATCGCGCTGGTCGATCGCGAAGCTGGCGGCGTCGAAGCCGTCAAAGCCCGGGGCGTCGACGTCCATGTCATGGTCACTCTAAGTGAAGTGTTGGCCCGCCGGGCGGCAGCGCTGCGCCACGCCGCCGAAAAACTCTAGGCCGGCTGGCAGCAACGGCCAGCATCGGTGCTCCGCGCCACAGGCCCAGACACCACAGGCCCAGACCCCCAAGGCTATTGCCCACGAGCTGGTCGAGACCTGGATCCAGCTGGCGGGTCTAGGCCTGTTCCGCGCTTTGCGGGACCGCCCACCGGGCTGCGAACCGCTCAGTCAAAGGTCCAGCCGACGCCGGCGGCCAGGCCATAGCCAAAATGTCTGAAATTGTTGCTCACGCGCATCCCTAGGTGCAGGTAGACGTGCGGACGGTCAAACTGCTGGACCTGAAAGCGCATGCCGCTCTCCAGGTAGAAGTTGAGCATATCGCCCAGGGAGGTGTTGGTGAAGGCCAGATCAGCGCCGAGCTCGCCATACCAGCGCAGCCTGCGGTAACCGTCGGTCGCGGATTCCAAGCCGATGGCTGCGCCGCCGCCGAGCCAAGGCCCAGCGCTAAAACCGTCTGTGGGAGAGGTGGCGCCGACCAGGACCTCGCCGCTGGCGTAGAACTGCCGCAAATGGCGGCGAGCAGTGCCGCGCAGCAGCAGGCCAATCGGCTGCACCACATGCTGGCAGATTAGCGATTTGCCGGGAGTACAGGGCTTGGCGATGCTTGGGTCGATGTCTGCCGCGGAGACAAAGGGCATGACCGCCAGCTCGCGAGCGCTGACGTCGTTGCGGTCGTAGTCGCCGGCCCAGGCCCAGCCGGGCAGCAGCGCGGCCGTGCAGACACTGACCCATCCCAGCAGCACAAGCCGCAGCGACAGAGGGTGGCTCAGACCGGGGCGTCGGTTCATGAGAGGTCAGTTCCTGTTGCTGCCATATATATGAAATACGGGGATATCTTCGATCGGTTGGCCGTGGCAGGGCGGCCAGCCGAGGCGACAGTCTGCGCGCCTCTGATTTCGGGTGCAATACAGGGTGGGCCTCTCGCAGCGGCGCCAGCAAGATAGGGGCGCTGGGCCTGCGCAAACGACGCACCGCAGGGCTGGGCAAAGCGCGGTGCTGGCTGAGAATGCGGCGCGGCTGGGCCCCAGACCCGCTCTGGGAGGGGAGGGAAGGGACCTGGGGCCCAGCCAAACGCCTAAGCGGCTCGGGCGGGAGGGAGGGGATGCCCGAGCCACCTCTACAATGCGCCAGCCCGGGCAAGTATTCCGGCCACGGCAGCCGGCACAAAAAATGTGCTAGCCTGCCGCTGGGCCCGTGGCGGGCCGACCGCAAGCGGCGGGCTTCTCCTTGGGATCCAGAATTTCCTCTGTTGTCGCAACCCTTTCAGCGCACGCACTGCGGCGCCGAATTGCTGTGTGTGCCGTCGCCCTGGGGCTGGCAGGCTGCGCCGGCCCAGCGGATCCTGGCGGTCCGGCCGCCGATGCCGGTGGCGGCGACGCGCAGCCAAGCGACACGGCCACCGCCGACGCAGCGATCGCACCGCTGGTGGTCCGCCAGCAAGGGCTTGGCCGCCTGGAGCTCGGCACGGTAGAGCTGGAGCAGGGGTCGGGGCTTGGCCCCTGGCTGCGCTTTCAGCTGCCACCGGCAGCGCGCTCGGTCACGCTGACAGCGCTGGCGCCCGGCGTGGGGCTGGCGGTGGGCCAGTGGCAAGACGGCGCTGGTGCGCTGCAGGTGGTACCCAGCTGGCTAGGCGGACCATTGGCGCCGTGGCTCTGCCTGACCGGCTGCGTGCAGCGCCAGGCGGCGCGGCCTTCACAGCACAGCGCTTGGCTGGTAGCGGAACAGGCTCAGCAGCTGCCCGCGGGCGTGTGGCAGGTGCGCACCTTTGGCTTTGATCCACAGAAGGAAAGCCCTATCTCTGCAGTGGCCAAGGTTCGCGTCGATGCGGTGTTTGGCGCCGACTCCGGCAAGGGGGTGCTGCGGGTCAACCTGTGCCTTACCGGGGCCTTGGGCATTACCGCCGCCTTGGCCAAAGATCATCCGCGGATTCAGCAGGCGATAGGCGCCCTGCAGGCCATCTACGCCGCCGCCGGCGTTCAGGTCGAGGTGGCGCTGGTCGATGTCGCGGTGCCCAACCTGCTGGTCGAGCACGATGCCGCCGACGGCGAGCTGGCCGAGCTCTTTGCGACCGGTGCCAAATTGCCAATGGCCATCAATGTTTTCTTGGTAGAGCAGCTCTACCGCACCCAGGCCAGCGGCACCCAGCCCATCGCCGGGCTGGCCGGCGGAATTCCCGGGCCACCGCTGGAGGTGGGCTCTCCCAGTGCCGGCGTAGCGATCTCGCTGGCTCTTGGCCCCGGCGAAGACGACCGCCTTGGCACGGTGATCGCCCACGAGCTTGGGCATTTCCTGGGTCTTTATCACACGGTTGAGGCCGCTGCGGCCGGCGCCGATGCTCTGCAAGACCAGCTGGCCGACACCGACAGCGATCCCAAGTGGCTGATGCACTGGTCGCCGGGGCTGGGCAGTGCCGCCCTGTCGCCAGAGCAGATGAGGATCCTGCGGGCCAGTCCGTGGCTGCAGCCCGTGCCCTGAAACGCTCCGCGGAGCTTGGCGCCAGACCCGGGGGCCCGGTCGAGGCGCCGTGCCGTGGCTAGAATTCCAGGCGCAGGGCCAGACCGCCGCCACCCGGACCAAGCTGGGGCACCAGCGAGGTCTTGGGCGCCGCGCCGCGGTTGGGATCCTTGGCCGGGGCGGCCACGTAGGCCATGTAGGTCAGAATACCGAGCACCACCGTGGCACCGCCGACTACCGGGGTGGCAATCCGATAGGGAGACATGTCCTCTAGCGCTGCTTTGCCAGCGGCAGTGGCGGCATCGCATTCAAAGGCTTTGCTGCCAGGCGATGTTTCTACGCCTACCTGGCACGGCTGACCCTTGTACGGATAGGCCGCCATCGCCTTCTTGGTTGGCTGGCCAGTCACTGGGTCCACCAGGTCGGTGTAGTCCTCATAGCTCTGCCACCACAGAAAGCCCAGCGCACCGGTCGCTACCAGACCGACCGTGGTCGCGCCGGCCGCGGTCCACGTCCAGGTGTGGTCGCGGGGCAGCGTGCCGGGATCAACCGGCGCGACCAGCACGACCTCGACTTCGCGCACCTCTCCTGGCCCGACGACGATCGCCGGCTGCTCAAAGGGAATGCGCATTTCCATAGTCACGCGCACCGCGTGCGAGCCCGGCTGCACCTTGAGTTCGCCGGCGGCATCGACTCCGGCTGGCTTGCCATCGACCAGCAAGCGCGCCCCGCTGGGCAGGTTGCGGAACTTGAGCACCCCGGGTCTGGCCATGAGCTGCTCTTTGATCGCCGCCAGGCGCTGCACGGCCTGCTCCCGATCGGCCAAGTAGTCCTTGGTCGCCGGTGCAAGGCGCAGAAAGTGTTCAAAGTAGACTTGGGCTTTTTCCAGCTGGCCGGCGCGGTCGTAGGCCATGGCCAGCGCTTTGGCGATCAGCGGCTCGCGGTCCCAGCGCGCCCATGCCCGCTGAAAAAGCTCGCGCGCGGCATCAAAATCCCCGGCCTTGTAGGCGTTGCGGCCCTGCTTGAATAGCTCCAGGGCTTCTTCGCGGGCCTTCTCATCGGCCGAAGACAGGGCCTCGCCGGCAAACGCCTGCCCAGGAGCCAAGCCGGCCACAGCCCCGCCAACGCCAACGCCGGTTTGCAGCAAGGCCACCCACACCAAACTGTTTGCGATGACTCGCGCTCTTGGCCCCATTGCCTCTCCCAATTGTCGTTGCTGGTTCTGCGCCTACCCGCTAGTCATCCAGTCGGAAATCGTCTTTGCCCGGCTTCTTCTTCTCTTCTGGTTTAGGCTCGGGCTTGGGCTCGGTCGCCGCGGCGGCATCAGGCCCACCAGCCGGCTTGGCAGCGGGCGCTCCCGGGGCGGCGGTCGCGTCTACCTTGGCCGGGCCTGGCTTGGTTGGGTCGGCCTTGGCGGTCTCCGACTTGCCAGCGTTCAGCTTGCCAGCTTCCACTTTGGCGGCTTCTGCTTTGCCAGCTTCCACTTTGGCGGCTTCTGCTTTGCCGGCTTCTACTTTGCCGGCTTCTACTTTGCCCGCCTCTACTCTGCCCGCCTCCAATTTGCCCACCCCTGGGCCGCCGCTGGCCTTGGCATCGGCTCTGCCATCCGCGGCAGCCGGTACCACTTCGGCAGTGCCGGGCGCCTCTTTGAGAGGGGCCGGTGCGGGTGCCTGGGCTTGGGTCGGCTGCGGCGGCTGCGCCGGCGGGGCTGCTGGCTCTTGGGCGGCAGCGGGCGAGGCCATGGCGGGGGCCGCAGCAGCTTCCACTGGCTTGACCGCAACGGCCGGCGCCGGCGAACTTGGCCCAAGCACCGCCAGCGCCACGGCCACCCCAGCGGCCACGGCCACCAGTGCCCCGCCTGCCACCAGCAGGGGCACCTTGGGGCCGGCGGCTCTGCGGTCTTCTGCCTCAGGTCGAGGGGAATTGGCAACAGAAGGCTTTGAAAAATCGTCGGATTGCCTAGAGGGGCCCAGGTGGGCAGGCCCGGGCAGCGGCGCCACGGCCGGATGGCTAGGCGATGACGGCGAGCTGACCCCGCTCATCGACACGGTGCTGGCCACCGCTTCTACCTGGGTCGTCAGCATCTCTCCGGCATTGGCCAGGGCCTGGTTGGCTTCCCTGGCCCTGCGAGTCGAAAGCATAAGCCGGTCGACCAGTTGCACCGTCGAGGTTGGCCGGCGAAACGGCTCCTTCTCCAAGCACTGCAGCACCACCTGCTCTAGCTCCACGGGGGGCTCGCCCGGGTCGCCGCGGCGCGGAAACGGCTTGACCGGGTCTTTGATGTGGGCGACCAGCACCTTCATGGCCGTCGCGTCTTGAAACGGCGGATGCCCGGTCAGCCCCTCGTACATCAGCACGCCCAGAGCATAGACGTCGGCGCGGGCATCGACCTCTTCGCCCTTGGCCTGCTCTGGCGCCATGTAGGTCGGTGTGCCCATGATCATGCCGGCTTCGGTCAGGCTGGCTTCGCCGGGCTTGGTCGGGTCCTTCTGCATCTTGGCAATGCCGAAGTCCAGCACCTTGACGAAGTTGGGATCGCCGGCCACCGGGATCAGCATGATGTTTTCTGGCTTCAGGTCGCGGTGCACCAAGCCCGTGGCGTGCGCTTCGGTCAGCGAGTGGCATACCTGGATAGCGATCTGCACCATGGTTTCCCAGTAGATCTGCCCGTGGTCGTCCAACCGCTGCGCCAGGGTCTCGCCCTCCAGGAACTCCATCGCCACGTACAACGCGCCATCGGTGTGGCTGCCGAAGTCAAAGATGTGGATCGTATTGGGGTGCTTGAGGCGGCTGACCGACTGGGCCTCGCGGGTAAAACGCTTGACGTGTTCCAGAGAGGTCAGGTGCTCGTTGCGCAACACCTTGACCGCCACGGTCTGGTTCATGTTGAGCTGGGTGCAGCGGTAGACGGCGCCAAACCCGCCAATGCCAATCACCTGCTGCACCTGGTAGCGGCCGCCGATAATCGTTCCGGCTGGGTAGGTTTGCTGGGCGACCTGGACCGGAAACGTCTGCGCGCCGTCGTGCGGGCACAACTCGTGTTCAGTCTCTTCGGCACAGCGGGGGCAGACGCGCATGGGGGGTCACACCTTGCCAGCGATAAGGAAATGCACCAGGTACAGCGCGCGAAGCCGGCGGGCAACGGCCATCGCCTGCAAAGCGCCGCCGTCTCAGACCCTACAAGGTAGCACGAGATCCCGCGGTGTTCAAAGAACTTGGCGGATGCCCGGGCAACAGGGCCAAGGCGCCGGCCACCGACTGGGCTGGGCGCCGATTCTGCCAGGGTTGTTGTTGTTGCGGCAGCGCTGGGTGGCGGCGGCTTTGCCCTTGACAGCCCGGCCGCGGCGATTACCGTTGACGGAGCCTGGGCCTCAGACAACCGGTCTGAGTCTGTGGCGACTTTGGCCAAAGTGCTTGTGTGCGCGCCCCAAGGCTAGCTGCGCGCCAACCATGGAGTTGTGGATGCCCGCTTACGATTACCGCTGCCGATCCTGCCGCACGACCTTTGAGAAGACCCAGCGCATTACTGAACCGGCAGGGGCCAAGTGCCCAGCTTGCGGCCATGAGGAGTGCGAGCGCTTGATCACGGGCGGCACTTTCCATCTCAAGGGAGCGGGCTGGTATGCCAGTGACTACGGCGGCAAGACCAGCCCTGCGGTCGAGGCCGCCGCGCCGGCCTGCGGAACTGGCAGCTGCGCGACAGGCGCCTGCCCGGCCCTGGCCGCTGACTAGTAAGCCGCGGCGATGCTGGCGCCCGCCGCGGCGCTGTCGCTGCGGGCGGCAGTAGTGCCGTGCTCTTCAGGGCCAGACCGCACTTGCAAAGCCCACTCTTCCAGGCAGTCGGCGTCCGCGGCGGCAAAGAAAGAGTCGATCCAGCCAAACATCTCTTCGGTGTCATGCGCGCGCATGGCTTTTTCGCGCAGCAGGCCGCCGTGGGCGAAGCCCTTGGTCATGCGCGCAAGGAACTGCTTGAGCCGGCCGGGAATGGCATGCTCAGGCACGTGCTGGGCCTCCAGGTCGCGGTAGAAGCGCAGCACCCGCACCCGCTCGGCGTTGCTGACCTCGCGGACCGGTCTGCCGGCCACCAGGTCCTCGATCTGGCCAAAGATCCAAGGATTCATGATTGCGGCCCGGCCAATCATGATGCCGGCCACCGCGGTATTGCGCAGCTGCCACAGGGCTTCTTCTGGGGTGCAGATATCGCCCGAGCCGACGACCGGCACCTTGACCGAGCGCGCAACTTCGTCGACCAACAGCCAGTCGGCGCGGCCGGTATACAGCTGGGTTCGGGTGCGGCCGTGGACCGCTATCATCTGGGCGCCGGCCTCTTCGCAGCGCTGGGCGACCGCCACGGCGTTGATGCTGTCTTCTGACCAGCCAGAGCGGATCTTGACGGTCACCGGCACCTGGACGGCGGCGGCGATCTTCTCGACCATGGAACCCAAGCGGTCGCACTGCCTCATCAACTCAGCGCCACCGCCGCGGCGCACGACCTTGGGCGCTGGGCAACCGCAGTTGATGTCCACGACCTGGGCGCCACACGCCTCGACCATTTGCGCAGCATCGACCATGCGCTGGATGTCCGCGCCGAAGATCTGCACCGACAGCGGCTGCTCGGTCGCCGGATCAAAAGCCATGCGCATATGCGACTTCATGTTCTTGCGGGTCAGGCCTTCTACGCTGATGAACTCGGTCACCAACAGGCCCACGCCGCCGGTCGAGGCCGACTGCACCGTGCGCCGAAACGCCGAGTCGGTCACGCCAGACATGGGGGCCAGCACCCACGGGCGCTCCACCCGCACCGGGCCCACAGAAAACGGCCGCACATAGTCCTGCACGCCGGGCGGCGGAGCGATCTCGGGGCGAAGGGTAGGGTGTAGCTCGGGTGCGTTGGGCATGATCCACTAAGCGCCAGGCAGCGGCGGCCCGGCAGCATAAAGCAAGCGCGGCGGCTCGGCCACTTGGTTTTTGGGCCGGCAGCGACTCGGCGGTGTGCAGATCCCGGCCTTGTGCGCCGCTTGCCGCCCCCTTCTAGGCGCGGCGCGACCGGCTCTCCTGGGCTCCCACCTGCCCGCGCGGCACAGAGACGTGAACCTGATCCAGATCCTCCATGCTCATGTCCCACTCTTCCAAAGCGGCCTGCATGGTCTGCAGCACACTGCGCGGCGGCGGCGGCGCGGCGGCTTTGGCCGTCTGACCCAGCAGCAGCGAGCTGAAGCGCTGGGTCGCCATGCGCAGCTGGCGGATGCCGGCGATGGCGATCTGCTCTTGCACGCGCAGGGCCAGCGGGCTGTGGGCCTTGAGCAGGTTCTCAAAGACGTCGCGGGTCAGCTCAAGCGCCAGGGTGACCTCGGCGGCCACAACCGACGCCGAGCGGGGCGACCGGTCCACCAGCGCCATCTGACCGACGATCTGCCCGCCGGTCAGGGTGGCCAGCACGCGCTCGCCCTCTTCAAAGGTGCGCTTGACCTGCGCCGACCCGGTGGCCAGCAAAAAGCAAGAGTGGCCGCTTGTGCCTTCTACGCAAAGCATCTGCCCGACCTTGAATTCGCGGGCCGGGGCCACGGCGGCCAGCACGCGCAGCTCTGCGTTGGTGTAGTCCTTTAGGGAAGCCAACTTGCGTAAGTCGATTGTCGCCATCTCTGCTCTCCGCGGCGGTCAGCCTTGGCGCCAGGGCCAAGGAGGGGTCTGTGCTGTTGCGCCAAGCCTTTGCAGCTGCAGCGCCGGTTGGGCCGGGCGCGGGCCGCGGGCTGGCAAGGCCGCGTTGGCAGCACGCCAGTTCTGTAAGAGAGAGCCGGCCCTTGGCTCCCCTCTCCCCTTGCGGGCCTATCGGCTATCCGCCAAAGAGCTTGGCCCACCAGGTTCGCGGCTCAGATGCGCTGCCAGGTCCCAGGGCGCCGTCGGCGTGAGGCCGATAGCCGCCCGAAGGCCCTCTGCCCGCCCCGGCCTTGACCCCGGGGCCGCGAGCCGTCGCGGTGGGATTCAACTCTTGTTCGATGCGCTCGTTGATCGTTCGCAGGCGCGCCGTCACGTCGCCAATGACCGCCGAGGTGATCGCCGCGGCAGCAGCCGGAGCTTCGCGGCGCAACTGCCGCAGGGCATCCACGCTCAGCTCGTAGCCGGTGGCATCGCTGGCGGCAATCACATGGGCAGCCCGTGGGGCCGGATCGAGCGCCGCCATCTCTCCGACCACCTGCCCCGCCACCACGGCGCCGACGTCGGTGCGGTTGCCCTTGCCGTCTTCCAGCTCTACCCGTAGCCGCCCAGCAACCAGGAACAGCATGGTGTCGCCGCGATCTCCCTGCTCAAACACGACCTCGCCGCTGACAAAGCTGCGCTGGCGGGTCAGCTGCATGACAGCGGCTAGATCGGCGTCGCCCAGATCAGCAAACACCTGAAGATCGCGCAAATGAGAACTGCTCTTTGGGGTCATGCCCGCTCCAGCTGCTGTAGGCATAGGGCCCAGGATCCGCCTAGGAGTTTGTCGCAGAACTGCCGCAACCCGCGGCTCACTACTGAAAACTATAGAATCTTCCTATAGCCGCCGCCAAGCTTCCCGGGCACTCGTTCTGCGGGCGTCCGTTCGGCTGAAAACCCTGAACTCACTCCAGATCGCTCTTGCCCGACTGACAAAACCAAAATGGCTACAAGCCAGCGGGGTCTGTCCCGACAGGATCCTGGTGGGCGCTAATGTACCACGGACCGCCGCAACATCCAGCGCCCAGGTCGCCGTTTATGGCAAGGCGCTTTTCTGTGCAACCTCAAGAAGTTCAACCAGGGCGCCGCCAGTGGTCTTGGGGTGGGCGAAGCGCACCGGGTACCCCTCTGCCCCCAGCTTGGGGCCTTCGCCCAGCAAGCGCAGGCCCGCAGCTTCGGCGCGCTGGGTCGACCCGCTGAGATCGGCAGTCTGCAGGCACACGTGGTGCAGTCCAGGCCCCCGATCGGCCAAGAACTTGCTGATCTCGCTGTGGTCGTGCAGTGGCGCCAGCAGCTCAATCATCGCTTCGCCGCACGGCAAGAATGCCACCCGCAGCCCGCGATCGGGCAGGTCCACCACCTGCTGTACCGCCAGGCCAAGGCCGTCGCGCCACACCAGCAGCGCCTCGTCCAGATCGCGCACGGCGATCCCCAGGTGGTTGATCTGGCTGGGCGTCGCGCTGGCCCCTTGGACCGAACCAGCCTCAGCCTCCCCTTCCTGGGCGTCCCGGGGCTGTCCGCCCGCCAACTCTGTTGATCTCAGCATCAATCTCCTCCGCCTTTTCGCCAATTCCCAGCCGACCGCCAAGGCCGATCTCTCGGCCTGCGCCGCACCCGCCGCCTACCCGCTGGCCTTGGGTCCTGCAGCGCGAACTCCCCGGGTGTCCCACTGCCGACTCTGGCCAGAACCGCGAAGGAACCCAGGCTTTTGGCTGCCTGGTTGCCAACGTCGGCCGCAGCCGTATCATGCCACGATCGCCGCATCCGAGCACGGCTAGCCCGCCCTGCGCCCTCCACGCCCTCAAGCCAGAGAGCTGATGATCGAGTTCCGTAACATCTTCAAGTCATTTGGCAGCAAGCACGTCTTGCGCGACGTGTCCTTGACGGTGGAGAAAGGTCAGATTCTGTTCATCGTTGGCCTGTCAGGGGCCGGCAAGTCGGTGCTGGTCAAGCACTTGGTTGGCCTGATGAAGCCAGACGGTGGTCAGGTGCTGCTAGACGGCATCGACATCACCCACTTGTCAGAGAAGGCGTTCTACCCGGTGCGCAAGCGCTGCGCGATGGTCTTTCAGCACTCTACCCTCTTTGACTCGATGTCTCTTGTAGAGAACGTGCAGCTGCCGCTGCGCAAGCACAAAGGGCTGACTGGGGCGCCCGCACGCTCGGCGGCGCTCGGCTTTCTGCAGCGGGTCCAGATGGACCACATGGCCGATCGCTTCCCGTCGGACATCGGCGACGGCCTGCGCAAGCGGGTAGCCATTGCCCGCGCCCTGACCCTGGACCCCGACTTTGTGATTTTTGACGAGCCGACCACCGGCCTGGACCCCATGGCAGCCGCCAACGTCGACAAGCTGATTCGCGAACTGTCTGAAGAGCAGGGGGTCACCTCTATCGTCGTCAGCCACGACTTGCGCTCGATCTTTACGGTGGCCGACCGCATCGCCATGATTTACCAAGGTGAAATCCGCCTGGATGGCACCCCTCAAGAGTTTAGGACCACCAGCGATCCAGTCGTCTACCAGTTCATCCGCGGTCTGGCCGAAGGGCCAATGGTCCTCTAGGAGCCCGTCGGGTAGCATCCCCACAGGCTCCTGACCCGGCTCCGCGGCCGGGCTACCGGGCCGGCACGGTGGCGCTGAACCCCGCCACCCCTGATGAATTCGACGCCCGGGCAACCACGCCCTATCATCGCCGCGCCGGCCAGCGCCGACCCAGCAAAAGGTGCACGTGAAGGAAAAGTCCATCGAAGTCAAAGTCGGCGCGCTGGTGCTGGTCTGTACAGCCCTGTTGGTCGGCTTTGTGCTGGTACTGGGCGACGTGGGCGGATCTTCGGGCTTTCGAATTCCCGTTGATTTTCCTACCGCCAGCGACATCAAGCCCGGAGCTCCGGTCAAGATCGCCGGCACGTCGGCGGGCAAGATCTCGCAAATCGACTATTGGGGCGGCAAGAAGGACGAGGTGACCGGCCGCCGCGTCACCGTGCGGGTCTGGCTGGATGTCGATCCGGAGAAGGGCAAGACCCTTCACGATGACGCGCAGTTCTACATCTCGACCCAGGGAATCCTTGGCGAGAAGTACATTGAGATCGACCCCGGCAGCTTTGAGCGCGCCTACCTCAAGCCCGGCGCCCCGGTCGTAGGCATGCCGCCGCTGCGCATGGAGATTCTGGGCCAGCAGCTCACCAAGGTCGCCGGGGTGCTGACGCGCCTCCTTGAAAACAATGAAAAAGTCGTTGGCGATGTGCTGACCCACACCGACCAGGCGGTCCTGGAGGCCAAGAAGGCCATCACGGATGCCGATCAACTCATTGTAGACAATCGCGAAACGGTCAAGAGAGTGCTCGACCGCCTGGACCAGACCGGCGCCAAGCTCGACAAGCTGGTGGCCACCCTGGACACCGCCATCGGCGACGGCCGCCAAATCAAGCGCACCCTGGCCAGCGCCGAGCGGATCGCCTCCAAAGCCGACGAGGCCGTGGACCCCGTGCTGCGCGATGCCAAGCAGGTGGCAAAGAACCTAAAGACATTCACAGAGAAACTCCGCGACCAGCCCACCGTCGATGTGGTACTGGGAGACAAGGGCACCGGCAAGGTCCACCAGGTACTCGATCGTATGGACGGCGCCGTGGCCCGCGCCGACAAGGCCCTGGGCGACGTCGAAGCCGTCACCGACAACGCCCGCAAAGGCCGCGGAACGATCGGCGGCCTGCTCATGGACAACGAGCTGTTCATGGACCTCAAGCTGCTGCTCAAGGATCTCAAGCGCCATCCGTGGAAGTTCATCTGGCGTGAGTAGCGGTCCTCCGATTAATCTCAATCAAATTAGAGAGTACTCCTGTGGGGCCCCCTGCGCTGCGCCGCGCCGATCTTGATCACCGGCAGCCGCGCCGGGACCTCTGCAAGTGCCTGAAATTCGCAGATCCACCCAGACGCCACCGTGACACCTCCGCAACTTTCACCGCCGCCAGCGCTCCAGGAGATCGGTTTTCGCCAAGCCACCGCCCGCCACCTCTTGACAGGTTCGCCCCACCCCTGTAAAGTCACGGCCCCAACGCGAATGGACTCCGGTCCTTCGCGGTTCCGACCCGCCCCACGGCCAGCTCCAGAATTGGAACTGGGACAAACCAAAGGGCAAGGTTCGGAACTCCCCCCATCGGGAAAGGAGCTTTCGCAGTTTCCCAAATCGCCCTAGGGCGGCCCGCGCTTCGGCAAGGGTGGAAGCTGCAAGAGGTAGAGGCTGTGTGGCTCCGGCTGCAAGGACCTCTGCCCTCCGCGAAAGCACGATGGGCGCACACCGCCACCGGCTGCTGCCGGCCCTGGGGTGACGATCTTTGGATTGTCGCCGCGGCCTGGACAAGTCTGGCGAGGCCCCCGCGCAGCGGAGCCACCACCGTTCGCCGTCGAAGTCAGCTTCGACGGTAGCGAGATACTTTTGCCTTCTCGTCCGGCTCTTGCCCGGGCGGATGGTCAACTAGCCTGGCGGCGCGGAAATCGCAAAGTCGGGTCGTTTAACCTGGAGCGCGCCAGCCCATGCCAACGATCAATCAGCTCATCCGCGATCGCCGCGAGGCCAAGCACCGCAAGACCAAGTCGCCGGCCCTGGATGCCTGCCCGCAGAAGCGTGGCGTCTGCACCCGCGTCTACACCACCACGCCCAAGAAGCCGAACTCGGCTCTGCGCAAGGTGGCCCGCGTGCGCTTGTCCAACGGCATGGAAGTGACGTCGTACATTCCGGGCGTCGGCCACAATCTGCAGGAGCACTCGATCGTGCTCATCCGCGGCGGCCGCGTCAAAGACCTGCCGGGCGTTCGCTACCACATCGTTCGCGGCACGCTGGACACCACCGGTGTTGCCAACCGCAAGAAGAGCCGCAGCAAGTACGGCGCCAAGGTCCCCAAGGCCGGCGCGGTTGCCGCCAAGAAGAAGTAAGAGCTAAGAAAAGGCAGCTGCCGAGAAAGGCGGCCGCTGAGACCAAGTAGCTCCTCCGCGCGACGCAACTCGCCGGGGAGCCGAACCGGAGATCGAGCCTAGCTGGCCACCTCCTGAACCCGGGTTCCTGAACCCGGACCAACAGAGCACCGACCCCAAGGAGCAGCCCATGCCCCGCCGCCGCGAAGTACCCAAGCGCATCGCCCCCCGCGACCCCAAGTATTCTGACCAGTTTGTCGGCAAGTTTGTGAACTGCCTCATGCTGGAAGGCAAGAAGTCGACCGCCGAGCGCGTCATGTACGGCGCGATGACCAAGGTCGAGATGCGCGCCAAGGACGATCCGGTCAAGGTGTTCAAGGCTGCTCTGGAAAACGTGCGCCCGGCCGTGGAAGTCAAGTCCCGCCGCGTTGGTGGTTCTAACTACCAGGTCCCGGTCGAGATTCGCCCCGAGCGCCGCACCGCTCTGTCGATGCGCTGGCTCATCAACTCGGCCCGCGCCCGCGGCGAGAAGGGCATGGTAGAGAAGCTCGCCAACGAGATCCTCGATGCCGCCCAGGGCCGTGGCACCGCGGTCAAGAAGCGCGAAGACGTGCACCGCATGGCCGAAGCCAACAAGGCCTTCGCCCACTACCGCTGGTAAATCCTCAGGCCGGCATCTCTTAGCGAGAAGCTGGCCCAGGGATGGCCCCGCGCAGTGACGAAACCGAGTTCCGCCGATACCCAGCTCTGCCCGCCTCCCTGGAGCCGTGCAAGCACCATCTGAGTCCTGGAGTTCCCCGTGCCGCGTACCGTATCGCTAGAAAAATTCCGCAATATCGGCATCATGGCTCACATTGATGCGGGTAAGACCACGACGACGGAGCGCATCCTGTTTTTCACAGGCCGCCTCTACAAGATCGGCGAGGTTCACGACGGCGCTGCCACCATGGACTTCATGGAGCAGGAGCAGGAGCGCGGCATCACGATCACGTCGGCGGCGACCCAGTGCCAGTGGAAGGGTCGGACCATCAACATCATCGACACGCCCGGCCACGTCGACTTCACCATCGAAGTGGAGCGCTCGCTGCGCGTCCTCGATGGCGCGGTCGCGGTGTTCTGTGCGGTCGGCGGCGTGCAGCCCCAGTCCGAGACCGTGTGGCGTCAGGCCGATCGCTACAAGGTGCCGCGCATCGCCTTCATCAACAAGATGGACCGCACCGGCGCTGACTTCAGCCGCGTTGTCGGCGAGATCCGCGAGCGCCTCGGCGCCCGTGCCATCCCGCTGTGCCTGCCGATCGGCGCGGAAGAGAACTTTCGCGGCATCGTCGACCTGCTGACCATGAAGGGTCACCTGTTTGACGACTCCAGCCAGGGCGTGCGCTGGGACGTGATCGACATCCCGGCCGACCTGCTTGAGGCCGCTGCCAAGGCTCGCGAAGAGCTTCTGGAAGCCGCCGTGGAGCAGGACAACGACGCGATGGAGCGCTACCTGGCGGGTGAGGACATCTCAAGCGAAGAGATGACCTCGCTGATCCGCAAGGGCACCATTGCCATGTCGTTCATCCCGGTGATCTGCGGCTCTGCGTTCAAGAACAAGGGCGTTCAGCAGCTCCTGGACGCCGTGACGGACTACCTGCCGTCGCCGCTGGACATCAAGCCGGTTGCCGGCATCATTCCGGACGGCGAAAAGGGTGCAGGCGACGCCATTGAGCGCCCGGCCAAAGACGACGCGCCGTTCTCGGGCTTGGCCTACAAGCTGTGGACCGACCCGTTCATCGGCCACTTGACCTACGTCCGGATCTACTCGGGCACCATGGTCGTCGGCGACGCCGTGCTCAATGCCAACACCGGCAAGAACGAGCGGATTGGCCGCATCATGCGGATGCACGCCAACAAGCGCGAAGACATCAAAGAGGCCTATGCCGGTGACATTGTCGCCGTCGCCGGTCTGCGCGACACCATCACGGGCCACACGCTCTGCGACACCAAGCAGCCGATCGCCCTTGAGAACATGAAGTTCCCCGACCCAGTGATCTCGGTTTCTATCGAACCAGAGAACAAGGCCGAGGAAGAGAAGATGTCCCTGGGTCTGTCCAAGCTGGCCCGCGAGGATCCTTCCTTCAAGTTCTACACCAACGAAGAGACGGGGCAGACGCTGATCGCCGGCATGGGCGAGCTGCACTTGGAAATCATCGTGGACCGCCTCAAGCGCGAGTTCAAGGTGCTGGCCAAGGTCGGTCGCCCGCAGGTCGCGTACCGCGAGACGATCACCCAGAAGGTGGAAGTCGACCACAAGTACGCCAAGCAGACCGGTGGCCGCGGCCAGTACGCGCACGTGTGCATCCGCATCGAGCCGGTCGAGTCGGGCGTGGGCTACAGCTTCGCCGATGAGATCAAGGGCGGCGTCGT
Source organism: uncultured Myxococcales bacterium (assembly GCA_903919145.1). GTDB lineage: Bacteria > Myxococcota_A > UBA9042 > UBA9042 > UBA9042 > SXRM01. Next base: position 57,998 of record CAIXGW010000033.1, on the reverse strand, counting down.
TCCCAAGGAGTACATCCCGGCGGTCGACAAGGGCATCCAGGACGCCATGTCCAACGGTGTTCTGGCTGGCTACCCGATGGTCGACTTCAAGGCCGCGCTGTTCTACGGCTCGTACCACGACGTCGACTCGAACGAAATGGCGTTCCGCATCTGCGGCTCCATGGCGTTCAAAGAGGCGGCGGCCAAAGCCAAGCCGCAGCTGCTCGAGCCCATCTTCGGCATCGAAATCCTGGTGCCCGAAGACTACCTGGGCGACATCATCGGCGACCTGAACAGCCGCCGTGGCCGCATCAACAACCTGGACGAGCGCGGCGGAGTTCGCGTCATCCAGGGTGAAGTGCCGCTGGGCGAGACCTTTGGCTACGCCACGGATCTGCGCTCGCGCACCCAGGGGCGCGGTACCTACACCATGCAGTTCTCGCACTACGCTCCGGCGCCAGCGCAGATCGTGCAAGAGATCATCAAGAGCAAGAGCTAGGCCCCACGGCCAAGGACTCAGCAGGTTGGCCAAAGGGCCGAGCGCAAGCGGCACCCAAGAGGGCCACGCAGTTGGAATGACGGATTCGGGCGGATGCCTGGAATCACGGGAGAAAGTGCCATGGCAGGTCAGCGCATCCGCATCCGCCTCAAGGCGTACGATCACAAGCTCTTGGACCAGTCCGTGAGCGAGATCATCAACACCGTGCGCAGCACGCGCGCTCGCATCGCGGGACCCATTCCGCTGCCGACGCGCATCAACACCTACACGGTGTTGCGCTCGCCCCACGTGGACAAGAAGAGCCGCGAGCAGTTTGAAATCCGCACCCACAAGCGGCTGCTCGACATCCTCGACCCGACCCAGGAGACCTTGGACGCGCTGATGAAGCTCGACCTGGCTGCTGGTGTGGCCGTCGAAATCAAGACCTGAGTCGCGGGGGCCTGTCTGCAGCTCGCCTAGAGCTGCCCCAGTCAAGCCCACCTGAGCCGGAACCAAGGTGTGCGAGTGAAAGCTCGTCGCCAGAGAGCAGCGGAGGCAGCCATGCCGTCAGTGAGCATCGTCAATACCCAAGCCCAAACCGTGGGCGAAATCGAGCTGTCGGACGTCGTTTTCGGCGCCGAAATCAAGCCCCACTTGCACTGGGAAGTGGTCAAGAACCAGCTCGCCAATCGGCGCGCCGGCACCCACTCGACCAAGACCCGCGCCAATGTGCACGGCACGACCCACAAAGTCGGCCGGCAGAAAGGCGGCGGCGGAGCCCGTCACGGCTCGCGCAAGTCACCGATCTTTGTCGGCGGCGGCGTGGCTCACGGACCGCACCCGCGCGACTACAGCTACACCGTGCCGAAGAAAGTGCGGCGCGCCGCGCTGTGCTCGGCCCTCTCGCTGCGCTTGAAGCAGGGCGAGTTGGTGGTGGTCGATCAGTTCGCGATGACGACGCCCAAGACCAAGGAGGCTGTGGCCACCCTGGGTCGGCTGGGCGCCAACAAGGCCCTGGTGGTGACGTCGGTCGAGCACAGTGCGCTGCACTTGTCGATCCGCAACCTGCCGTCGGCCAAGTACATTCGCGCCGAGGGTGTCAATGTCTACGACATCCTCAAGTACGACAAGCTAGTGCTGACGGTCGATGCGGCCAAGGCCCTGGAAGAGCGCCTCGCCGGTTAATCCCGGCCAGGCAACGCAAACAAAGACGAGGGAGCCATGGCACTGCACCTGACGCAAATCCTTCAGCGCCCGCTGATCACTGAGAAGAACAACCTTGCCCGCGAAGCGCGCAATGAAATCGTCTTCGAAGTGCACCGCGACGCCAACAAGCCGATGATCAAGGCTGCTGTAGAGCAGCTCTTTGCGGTCAAGGTTGAAGACGTGCGCACCCAGAACCACCGCGGGCAGCTGCGGCGGGTGGGGCGCTTCTCCGGCTACCGCGCCGATACCAAGAAGGCGTTTGTCAAACTGGTCGATGGCCAGAACATCGACTTCTTCCAAGGGGCGTAGAAGCCGGCAACGGCGACTTTCCCTAGGAATCGACGCGTCCTATACGATCGACTGAACCACCCGACCTTCTCAGGGGTGACACGATGGGCATCAAGCATTACCGGCCAGTTACCGCCGGAACCCGGCAGCTGTCGCTAGACGACTTCGCCGACCTGACCACCAGCACGCCGCACAAGGCGTTGTTGGCACCGCTTTGCGGTCCGCGCGGGCGCAACAATTATGGCCGGATCACGGCTTGGCAGCGCGGCGGCGGCCACAAGCGCCACTACCGCATCATCGACTTCAAGCGCGACAAGGTCGCGGTGCCTGCCAAAGTGGCGACGATCGAGTACGATCCGAACCGCAGCGCCCGCATCGCCCTGCTGCACTATGCAGACGGTGAGAAGCGCTACATCCTCGCGCCGCTCAACCTCAAGGTGGGCGACACGGTGATCTCGTCGAAGAACGCCGACATTCAGCCGGGCAACACCCTGCCGTTGGAAGCGATTCCGATTGGTACGATGGTGCACAACATCGAGCTCAAGCCGGGCAAGGGTGGGCAGCTCTGCCGCGCCGCCGGCACCTCGGCGCAGCTGATGGCCAAGGAGGGCAAGCACACCTTGCTCCGCCTGCCGTCGGGCGAATTGCGCAAAGTGACCAAGGACTGCCGCGCGACCATTGGTCAGACCGGCAACCTCGATCACGACAAGATCAGCTTGGGCAAGGCCGGCCGCTCGCGCTGGCTGGGCATCCGCCCGACGGTGCGCGGCGTGGTCATGAACCCCGTCGATCACCCGCACGGTGGTGGCGAAGGCCGCACCTCCGGTGGCCGTCACCCAACCTCGCCATGGGGTTGGAAGACCAAGGGTCCCAAGACCCGCAAGAACAAGCGGACCAACCACTTGATCGTCTCGCGCCGGCCCAAGGGCAAGCGCTAGTCAGTCAGCGGGGCAGCCAGTTGCGGCCGGGATCAGGTCGCCACCTAGCACTAGAAGTCGCTCCCATGCATCGGGATGTCGACATCAAGCAGTAGAGAGGAAGACGCCATGCCGCGTTCCATTAAGAAGGGCCCCTTCATCGACGGCCACCTCAAGTTCAAGGTGGAAGAGGCCAACCGTGTCAACAACAAGCGGCCGATCAAGACCTGGTCGCGGCGTTCCACCATCTTCCCGGACTTCGTCGGTCTGAACTTCATGGTCCACAATGGCAAGAAGTTCATCCCGGTGTTTGTCACCGACAACATGGTTGGTCACAAGATGGGCGAGTTTGCGCCCACTCGTACCTTCCACGGTCACTCGGCCGACAAGAAGGCCAAGAAGAAGTAGACCTCTTTAAGAGGTCCCGGGCACTGCTTAACGGCAGTTGCCCGGCTGAAACAGCAACGACCCGCTTTGGCGGGCAACGCTGAGAACACGACGGCAACGGCTCGCGCCCGCGCCCTTGGCCCCCTCAGGGAGCATGTCATGAGCGACACGACCACCACCAAGGTCTTCCTCCGCGGTCTGCAAATCGCCCCACGTAAAGTGCGGGTGGTGATTGATCAGATTCGCGGCAAGCCAGTGCAAGAGGCGCTGGACGCCCTGCAGTTCATCACCAAGCTCGGCGCTGGGCCGGTGCGCAAGCTGCTTGACAGCGCCATCGCCAACGCCCGCTTCAACCACGGGATGGACGTGGACGCCCTCTACATCAAGACGGCGACCGTGGATCAGGCCGACATGCTGAAGCGCTGGACTCCGCGGGCTCAAGGTCGAGCGACCAAGATCCTTAAGAAGAACAGCCATGTCATGCTGGAGCTGGGCGTCAAGTAGACCCAGGGCAGCACAAGGGGCGCCAGGTCTAACCTGCCGCACTATCAGGAAAACGGTCCGTCGCATAGACGGAAAGCACGACGAGGGCAACGTGGGACAGAAAAGCCATCCGAACGGACTGCGCCTGGGCGTCATCCGCACCTGGAACTCCAAGTGGTTCGAAGAAAAGAACTACGCCTCCTGGCTGCACGAGGATCTCGCCATTCGCAAGCTGATCAAGGAGAAGATGAACCACGCTGGCATTGCCAAGGTGGACATCGAGCGCCGAGCGCGGCAGATTCGCATCGGCGTGCACACCGCGCGTCCGGGCATCCTGATCGGCCCCAAGGGCAAAGAGCATGAAAAGCTCAAGGCTACCTTGCAGAAGATCGCCAAGGGCGAGATCGTGCTGACCATCCATGAAGTGCGCCGGGCTGAAACCGACGCGCAGCTGGTGGCAGAGAACATCGCCACCCAGCTCGAGCGCCGCGTGGCGTTCCGCCGGGCGATGCGCAAAGCCATGCAGTCGGCGCAGAAGTTTGGCATCAAGGGCATCCGCGTGGCCTGCTCGGGTCGCTTGGGCGGCGCTGAGATGGGCCGCTACGAGTGGTACCGCGAAGGCCGCGTGCCTCTGCACACCCTGCGCGCCGACATCCAGTACGGCGAGGCCCTGGCCAAGACCACTTACGGGATCATTGGCGTCAAGACGTGGATCTACCACGGCGACATCCTGCCGGAGCGCGCTCCGAACCAGGCGCGGTAGTTCGCAGACCCCGCTGGGGTGGCGGTCGGTCAGCCGATCGGACCAGCCCCGCGAGTCAAGATTGCGAACCCGTAAGTAAGAGAAGCAGCACGTGCAACGCCGGCCGCGACCAGGCGTAGCGAAAGGAGGCGGCCATGTTGGCTCCCAAGCGAGTAAAGTACCGCAAGGTTATGAAAGGCCGTATGGAAGGCCTTGCCCACACCGGCAATGACGTCAGCCTTGGCGACGTGGGCCTGATGGCCGTCGAGTGTGGCTGGCTGACCAGCCGGCAGATTGAGGCGGCGCGTATCTCGATGACGCGCAAGATGAAGCGCGGTGCGCAGGTGTGGATTCGCATCTTCCCGCACAAGCCCATCACCAAGAAGCCCGCTGAAACCCGCATGGGCAAAGGCAAGGGCCCACCGGATCACTGGGTCGCGGCAGTTCAGCCCGGCACCATGCTCTACGAGATCCAGTCAGACGACCTTGTGCTCGTGAGGGACGCGCTCCTGGTCGCCTCGCACAAGCTGCCGATCAAAACCAAGATCGTCGCCCGCGGAGAGATCGGATGAAGAAGACCGTAATCATGGAATTGACGGACGTCGAGCTCAAGAAGCGCGAGTCCGAGTTGCGCGATGAGTTGTTCCGCTTGCGGTTCCAGCACCACACGGGTCAGCTGCAGAGTCCGATCAAGCTACGCACGACGCGTCGCGAATTGGCCAAGGTCCTGTCGCGCGTGCGCGAGCTTGAACTTGGCATCAACGTGGCAGCGGCCGAGTAGCTCGGTCCGGCGCACAGAAGTCCGGCACCAGCTGGGCGCAACATTGCAGAACCTAGCCGGAGTACCCGGCAGACACGGCAGGCGAACTTCCGCGTTGAAGGTTTCTGCCGAGCGAGCAGTTTGGATGGCGCCGCGGCGCCAGTCTCCCAGGAGCGAGTCATGAGCGAAGAGCTGAACCCACAGGCAGCAGTGAGCGGCGTCGAAGCCGGAAGCACGCAGCTGGCGCGCCACCGCCGGCGCATGAACGGCATCGTGGTGTCCACCAAGATGGACAAGACCGCGGTCATCTCGGTGACCCGCGTGTTCCTACACCCCAAGTACCGCAAGTACGTCCGCCGCCGCGCCAAGTACATGGCCCACGACGAGCACGGCGCCTGCGGCCTGGGTGACCAGGTGGTGATCGAAGAGTGCCGGCCGCTGTCCAAGCACAAGCGCTGGGTGTACAAGTCGACGCTCCGCAAGAAAGCGAACTGATCGTCAGATCAGGCTTTCCAATCGGGCTGAGTCCGTGTACAATGCTGCGCCCCGGTTCCCGCTGGTCGGGTTCCGGGGCGTGCCGCGCCGGGGGCAGCCTGTGCTGTCGCCGACGGGCAACCCCAGCGCTTTGCGCGATGGGGACATACGAGCGGTCTGGAGCAGGATAAGCCTGCAAAAGGCAAAGCTCTTCTAGTGGGTCGAGATGCTGCTAAGGCGCGTTGAACGACCCGTTGGGAAAGCAGGGCAGCGGGTCCGCACCGCCCCAGACCAAGGTGGCGCCGCCTGTTTGGCAGCGCCGCAACGGCAGTTGGCTCGCCACCGAGCTGGGCCAGGCAAGCACAAGGCTCTGATGAGAGCCGGGGAGAATCACGATGATCCAGCAGGAAACCTACCTGTCGGTGGCGGACAACTCGGGCGCCAAGCAGCTGCGCTGCATCAAGGTGCTCGGCGGCAGCAAGCGCAAGTACGCGTCTTTGGGCGACGTTATCGTCTGCTCGGTGCGCGAGGCGCTGCCCAAGTCCAAGGTGAAGAAGGGCGACGTGGTCAAGGCGGTGATCGTCCGCACGGCCAAGGAAGTTGGGCGCGAAGACGGCTCGTACATCAAGTTTGATGGCAACGCCGCAGTCGTGATCAACAACCAGAAAGAGCCTGTGGGTACGCGCATCTTCGGGCCCGTGGCCCGCGAGCTGCGCGGCAAGCGCTTCACCAAGATCGTGTCGCTGGCGCCAGAAGTGCTGTGACGCAGAAGTGTTCATGGCGCAAGTGTAAATCGCGCCGTGTACGGGACGAAGACCCTCCGCAGCGGCCCAGGTCGCAGCGGTAGCGAAGTAGAAAGACAGGACGGGTGACCCATGCGCAAGATTCGCAAAGGCGACACGGTGGCGGTGCTGGCCGGCAAGGACCGGGGCAAGACGGGCAAAGTGCTGCGCGTCGTCGATGATGGCGAGAAGGTAATCGTCGAGAAGACCAACCTGGTCAAGCGCCACGTCAAGGCCAAGCGCCAGGGCGAGGAGTCGGGGATCAAGGAGCGCGAGGCGCCGTTGCACATCAGCAACGTCGGCATCGTCAGCCCGACCACCGGCAAGCCTGTGCGCGTGGGCTTCAAGACAGTAGAGACTGCCGATGGACCCAAGAAGGTTCGCGTCGTTCACAAGACCGGCGAAGTACTCGATCCCATCTAGGGATCGCGAGGCGCCTGCCCAGTGCGTCAGACGTCGGCCAGGTGGGTCGGCGCAGGCTGGAACAAGCGATGCCCCGGGACCTGCAAGGGTCTCGCTGCCTCCAGGGTGTCACCCCGTTCCTTACCGGAGCGGGAATAGCTGGCCTGAGTTCGCCGCTCGACCAGCCGCAAGGAGCCCGCGCTAAACCCGCGGCACTCGGCAGACAAGGGAGCCGCGCCCACCAGCGCGGGACAATAAGATGGCCGCACGTCTGGCAGACAAGTACAAGAACGACATCATTGCCCAACTGACCAAAGATTTCGCCTTCAGCAACGCGATGCAAGTGCCGCGCCTGCAGAAGATTGTGATCAACTTTGGTCTGGGTGAAGCGACTCAGAACCCCAAGATCATCGACAAGGCTGTCGAGCAGCTGGCCGCCATCAGCGGTCAGAAGCCGGTAGTGACTCGCGCCCGCAAGTCCATCGCCAACTTCAAGTTGCGCGAGGGTCAGGCGATTGGCGCCAAAGTCACGCTGCGCCGCGACCGCATGTGGGAGTTCCTGGATCGCTTGGTGTCGACCGCCCTGCCGCGCGTCCGCGACTTCCGCGGCGTCAGCCCCAAGGGGTTTGATGGCCGGGGCAACTTTACGATGGGCCTGCGCGAGCAGATCATCTTCCCGGAAATCAACTACGACCAGGTCGACAAGGTCCGCGGGATGAATATCACCCTGGTGACCACCGCTGCGAACGACGACGAGAGCCGCGCCCTTTTGGCCGCGCTGGGCATGCCGTTCCGCAAGTAACGTCCCTCTGGATGTAGGATTCCGACGCCGCGCCGCGGCACGCTTCCCAAAGCAACAGCAAGGTTTACCATGGCCAAGACTTCCAAGATCGTCGCTTCCAAGCTCACGCCCAAGTTCTCGACCCGCGCGCACAGCCGCTGCGAGCGCTGCGGCCGCCCCAAGGCGTTCATGCGCAAGTTTGCGCTGTGCCGCATCTGCTTCCGCCAGTTGGCGGTGCGGGGCGAGCTGCCGGGCGTGACCAAGGCTTCTTGGTAGTCGAGCGGCGGTTGCCTGCTGCTGATTTGATCGAACCTTTGATTTCGCGAGCGCCCAAAGCGCCCATACGAGTACGCCATGCCGACTTCTGATCCGATCTCGGATTTCCTCGCCCGCATTCGCAACGCCATCCTCGCCCGCCACGCTGCGGTCAAGGTCCCGGTCTCCAACTCGATCCGCTCGATCGCCAGCATCCTCAAAGAGGAAGGCTATGTGACCGAAGTGACCGAAGAAGAGGGCGAGGTGCAGGGCACCCTCGTTCTGACCCTGCGCTACTGCGCCGACCGCTCCAACGCCATTGGCGGCTTGCGCCGTGAGTCGCGTCCCGGCCAGCGTCGCTATGTGGGCGTGGATGAGATTCCGCGCGTCAAGAACGGCATGGGCATCGCCATTTTGTCGACGTCCGGTGGCGTGATGACCGGGGCCAAGGCCCGCAAGGCCAACGTCGGCGGCGAGCTGCTCTGCACCATCTGGTAAGAGCGAGCCTGTTGCAGCGGGTCGGTTCGCTTGAGTCGGCCTGCCGCAGGGCAACCTGCGCCAACACAGCGCCCTGACCTTCGGGCATGGGCAGATCCACCAGCCGACCACGGCAGATCACCAGGATCTGCTAGTGCCATAGGGGTAGGGAGTTGATATGTCGGATACCGAAAACACCGTTGGCAACAAGATCGTTCTTTCGCGCGTTGGCAAGGCCCCGGTGGAGCTGCCGGCCAAGGTCACCGTGACCATTCAGGGCGATGTGGTCGTCGTCCAGGGCCCGCTGGGCAAGCTCGAGCGCACCTTCAAGGGTGTGACTTTTGAGCAGCAAAGCGGCCAGATTGTGGTCCACCCCATGGACAACACCCGCTCCGGCAAAGCGTTGCACGGCCTCGGCCGCAACCTGCTGCGCAACATGGTGGTGGGCGTTTCGCAGGGCTACAAGCGCGAGCTGGACGTCATCGGCGTCGGCTTCAAGGTCGAGCTGATCGGCCAGGCCATCAAGCTGGCCATTGGCTTCTCGCATCCGGTCAACTTCGCGTTGCCGGCCGGCGTGAGCTGCAAGGTCGACAAAGGCACGCACATTGAGCTGACCTCGACCGACAAGGAAGTGTTGGGCCAGGCGGCGGCGACGCTGCGCGGCCTGCGGGCACCCGAGCCGTACAAGGGCAAGGGCATTCGCTACACCAACGAGAAAGTTCGGCAGAAGGCCGGCAAGTCTGGTGGCAAGGGCGGCAAGAAGAAGTAATCCCCGGGTTGTCCTGGGAGCTGCTTGGATCAGCGACACAGGTCCGGCGTGGGAGCTGCCCCCCGCGCCGCTTCGAACGAAGGCTGATCCTGCTGAGGAAACATCATGTTGGTCAAGAAGTACGACGATCCGCGCGAGCACCGCAAGGTACGCCAGCGCTACCGCCTCAAGGGCACCGCCGAGCGTCCGCGCATGTCGGTGTTCCGGTCGGCCAAGCACATCTACGTTCAGGTCATCGACGACGAGTCTGGGACCACCCTGGCCGCGGCTTCGACCCTGGACAGTGCGGTCAAGGCCGTGGAAGGCACCAAGAGCGACCTGGCCCGCGCCGTGGGCAAGCTCGCTGCTGAGCGCGCCCTGGCCAAAGGCATCACCAAGCTGGTCTTTGACCGCAACGGCTTCCGCTACACAGGTCGGATCGCTGCGGTGTCTGAGGCTGCCCACGAGTTGGGTCTGTTGAGCAAAGAAGGCCACACCGGCGCGAGCGAGGAATAATCCACCATGGCTGAAAACACCAACCAGAACCGCTCTTCGCGCGAGCCCCGTCCACCCCGCCGCGAGCCCAGAGAGGCCGATCGCGACGAGTTTGGCAGCGCCACCATCGCCGTCAACCGCACTGCCAAGGTCGTCAAGGGCGGCCGGCGCTTTTCCTTCTCGGCGCTGATTGTGGTCGGCGACGGCAAGGGCGGCGTGGGCGTCGGCATGGGCAAGGCCTCCGAAGTACCGGAAGCGATCCGCAAGGGCACCGAGCAGGCCAAGAAGGCCATGTTCAACGTTCCGCTGGTCAAGGGCACCATCCCCCACGACGCCCTGGGCCACTATGGCGCTGGCGAAGTTCTGCTCAAGCCGGCTGGCAAGGGTACTGGCGTTATCGCCGGTGGCCCGGTGCGCGCCGTGTTGGAGCAGGCGGGTGTGCGCGACGTAGTGACCAAGTGCATCGGCAGCAACAACCCGCACAACGTGGTGCGGGCCGTCGTCGACGCGCTCAAGCAACTGCGCACGGCCAGCGACTATGCTGGGCGCCGCGGCAAGCCAGTTGAGGAAATCCGCGGTTGAATCGCGGGTTGACTTGAAGCGCGGCCAGGTTGCCACGCTGCGGCCTTGCGCCTATACTACTGCCCCCGGCGGCACCGTCTGACCCCACCGCTCGCCTCAGCGCGCAGTGGGACCCAGGCGAGCCTTCGGCGGTGCAGGCACTGCCTCACGACTAGCCTGTGCGGCTTCGCTCCCCCAAAGGGGCGCAGTCGCCGGGCCGGTTTGCAGGCAGGTAGGTCAGGCAACGCGCGCAGCTGCTGCATGGGCAGCCGCGCCAGGGTCGTGTTGGGGCAGCGGAGAATTAGGGCAAGTGCTCAAAGAACAAGGCGGAGGCCCCTGGCCTGCCGACCCAGAGCAATACAAGACGTGCTGTCGGGACCTAGGTTCGCGACACGCAGGAGCCGAAGATGAACGAGTTGAGCCAGCTCAAGGCGCCCCGCGGTGCCAATAAGTCGCCCAAGCGCGTCGGTCGTGGCGTGGGTTCTGGTCTGGGCAAGACCTCCGGTCGCGGTCACAAAGGCCAGAAGGCCCGCAAGAGCCCCGACCTGGGTACCGGCTTTGAAGGCGGCCAGATGCCGCTGCAGCGCCGCATGCCCAAGATCGGCTTCACCAATATCTTTCGCACCCACTACGCCTCGGTCAACGTGGGCGATCTGGTGGTGTTCGAGCCCGGTACCCGCGTGACAGAGCAGGCGCTTCGCGCGTTTGGCTTGGTCAAGGGTCGCTGGGACGGCGTCAAGATCCTGGGTGACGGCGATCTGGATCGCGCGCTGACCGTGGTGGCTGACAAGTTCAGCCAGTCGGCCCAAGACAAGATCGCGGCCGCTGGCGGTTCGACCGAATCGTCCAAGGCGTAATTCGCGCGCTGTCTCGGAACGGCGCTGTTGTGGCGCTGGACAGATGGCAGCACCTTGGGGCTCCGGCCCCGGGGTTTGAGCTGTGCTCGGGCAGAGGGGTACCCAGCCAGTTTGGCTGCGGCCCCGGTGCCGATTGGCTCGGAGGTAGCACGTGGCGAATGTCATCGCCAACATCGCACGGGTTCCAGAGCTGAAGTCGCGGATTTTGTTTTCCGCACTGATGCTGGCCGTCTATCGAATTGGTGTCTTTGTCACCGTGCCGGGCGTTGATCGCCAGGTCATGGCCGACTACATGGACACCAAGGGTGGTGGCGGATTGCTGGGCCTGGTCGATCTGTTCTCAGGCGGAGCCCTGCAGAACATCTCGATTTTTGCCCTGGGCATCATGCCCTACATCTCCTCCTCGATTATTTTGCAGCTCCTCACCGTGGTTGTCCCGGCGGTGGAGCGGCTCAACAAAGAAGGGGAAGCGGGTCGGCGCAAGATCAACCAGTGGACCCGCTATGGCACCGTGATGCTGTCGCTCATCCAAGGAACGGCGCTGGCCGTCTGGCTAGAGAGCATCAACTCTCAGGCCTTGGGCGGTGCAGTGATGCACAGCGGCTGGGGTTTTCGGATCCTGTGCGTGCTGTCGCTGACGACCGGCACCGTGTTCATTATGTGGCTGGGAGAGCAGATTACCGAGCGCGGCATCGGCAACGGGATCTCGCTCATCATCTTTGGCGGCATCGTCGCGGGCTTGCCGTCGGCGCTCAACCAGACCTTTGAGCTGGTCAAGAGCGGGCAGATCGCCATTCCGGTGCTGATCTTCATTGGTCTGCTGGTGGTGGTGGTCACGGCCGTCATCGTGCTGTTTGAGAGCGCCCAGCGGCGTATCTTGGTGCAGTACGCCAAGCGGGTGATTGGCCGCCAGGTGATTCAGGGCGCCAATAGCTACTTGCCGCTCAAGGTGAATAGCGCGGGCGTCATTCCGCCGATCTTCGCCTCGTCGATTCTGATGTTTCCGGCGACGCTGGCTAACTTCTTTCCCACCAACACTTGGCTGACCGACGCGGTCAACAAGCTGTCGCCGGGACATCTGTTGTACAACACGGTCTACGTCCTGCTCATTGTGTTCTTTGCCTACTTCTACACCGCTGTGACTTTCAACTCGGTGGACGTGGCGGACAACCTCAAGAAGGGTGGCGGCTTTGTGCCTGGCATTCGCGCAGGGCAGAAGACCGCCGACTACATCGACAAGGTGTTGTCTCGCATCACGTTTGGCGGCGCCGTCTACATGAGCGCTGTCTGCGTGCTGCCGGCCATGCTGCAGACCAGCTTCAATGTGCCGTTCTACTTTGGTGGCACGTCTCTGCTGATTGTGGTGGGCGTAGCCATGGACACGGCGCGGCAGATTGAAAGTCACCTAATCACGCGCTCCTATGAGGGCTTTGGTGGTGACCGTGGCCCCCGAATGCGCGGTCGGCGCGATGAAGTCTAGGGTCGAGGTAGGCTGTGAGTAGCCGCATTGCGCAAAAGCTGATTCTGGTGGGCGCCCCTGGTGCAGGCAAAGGCACCGTGGCCAAGGGTCTGGTAGATCGCTTTGGGCTGACGCACCTGTCCACTGGCGACATGCTGCGCACCGCCGCCACGGCTGGAACTGAGGTGGGCTTGGCAGCCAAGGTCTTTATGGACCAGGGCCAGCTGGTGCCCGACGCGGTAATGGTCAAGCTGATAGCCGAGCGCGTGCAAGAGCCGGACTGCCGCAGTCCTGACGGCAGCCCACGGTTCCTGCTGGACGGATTTCCGCGCACGTTGGTCCAGGCCGATGCGCTGCAGTCTGAAGGCTTGGCTCCGGACTTGGTGGTGTTCCTAGACGTGCCGGGCGAAGCGATCGTTCGGCGGCTGTCGGGGCGCAGGACCTGCCCGGTGTGCGGCAACAGCCACCACGTGGAATTCGCTCCACCGACGGTAGAGGGGTGCTGCGACCGCTGTGGCAGCGCCTTGATTCACCGCACGGACGATCACGAGGCCACGATTCGCCATCGTTTGGCCACCTTTGAGGCCCAGACCTCGCCGCTGATCTCGCGCTATGGCGCGGTGACCGAGCGGGTAGACGCCAATCAGTCGCCTCAAGCCGTGCTCAAGGCGGCCGTCGCGGTGCTGCGCGCCTATGGCGTGCCTTTGCTCGACGAAAAGGGCCCGTTGGGGCAGGCGTAGGGCGGCAGGCATGGGATGGACAGGCGGCCTATGGGTTGGCCTGGTCAGAGCATGTCTGGGAGAGGGGAACGCGCTGGCCCTTGGAAGGCTGGCCCAGCAGGGCCCGATCGCGCAAGCGACCAATAGAGGCTTCGCTGGCACAACCTGCTGAAAGGCAGGGGAAATTGCCTTCGCTCGCGGACGCGGCGTTGGCTCCAACAGCTCCGCGGGGCGCGCAGGTGCGTGTCAATACGGGGTGCGGGTAGTCCGCGGGCAGGAGCTCGGATGTCGAAAGACGACTGTATTGAGGTAGAGGGGACGGTGCTAGAGCCATTGCCGAATGCGATGTTTCGCGTTCAGTTGGACAATGGCCACAAAGTACTGGCGCACGTCTCCGGCAAGATGAGAATGCACTTTATCCGCATTCTTCCGGGCGATCGGGTCAAGGTGGCCCTGAGTCCCTACGATTTGACCCGAGGCCGCATCACCTACCGCGCCAAGTAGGCCGGAGAGACGCGGCGACCCTTCCCTTCTGCTGCTGATACGTGTATACTAATGCGCCCCGCTGGGGCCCGCTTGGCGCAAGTCGGCGGATGTTCAGCACACTGATAGGATTTCCGATGAAAGTTCGCGCTTCCGTCAAGCCGATTTGCGATCAGTGCCGCGTCGTTAAGCGCCGCGGCATTGTGCGCGTCATTTGCAACACCCCCAAGCACAAGCAGCGTCAAGGTTAAGGGCGTTGCGGCTGGCCCAGGTTGGCCGCTGTGCGCACGATCCCTGTCCCTGTAGGAGAGACCCATGGCCCGAATCGCAGGTGTCGACCTGCCCCGCAACAAGCGCATGGAGATTGCGCTTCGTTCGATCTATGGCGTAGGCCCCAAGGTCGCAGCCGAGGTGTGCGCCAAATCTGGCGTGCCGGTGGATCGCAAGAGTGACGAACTTACCGAAGTGGACGTCGTTCGCATCCGCGATGTGCTGGAATCCCAGTACAAGGTGGAAGGCGATCTGCGTCGCCAGGTAGCGCTGGACATCAAGCGATTGATGGACCTGGGTTGCTATCGCGGGCTGCGCCACCGCAAGGGCCTTCCGGTCCGCGGTCAGCGCACCCACACCAACGCCCGGACTCGTAAAGGTCCGCGGCGCACGGCGATCAAGAAGAAGTAGTCTCAGGCTTGTTGGGGAGGGGCTCCGCGCTCCTCCCTGGCAAGGCTGCTTCGAGCTCTTTGTAAGACGTTTTGGTGCTCCAGCTGCCAGGGTCCTGGCCATCGTGGTCCGGAGAGCAGCAACTGGATGAAGCGGCTGAGGTCGAGCTGGCAAGGGCGCAATGCCCACCGCCAGAAGGACTTGGCCATCAGACCGACCTTGTAGACAACGGCACACCAGCCACAGGAAAAGCAGCATGGCTACCCAGCCCTCTAAGGCCGCCGCGGCCGCGCGCGCCAAGAAGCGCGTCAAGAAGAACGTTCAGACCGGTGTGGTTCACATCGCGTCGACGTTCAACAACACCATCGTCACCGTCACCGACGTGGCCGGCAACACGCTGGCTTGGTCGTCGTGTGGTCGCCGTGGCTTCAAGGGTTCGCGCAAGTCGACGCCGTTTGCGGCGCAGATGTCGGCCGAAGATGCGGTCAAGCGCGCCCAAGAGCACGGCGTCAAGACGGTCTCGGTGCTGGTCAAGGGCCCGGGCACGGGCCGCGAAGCCGCGCTGCGCGCTTTGGCCAACGCTGGCCTGCGCGTGACCACCATCCGCGACGTCACGGCGATTCCGCACAATGGCTGCCGGCCGCCCAAGCGCCGCCGCGTCTAGATCCTCTTGTCCTGCTTTGCGCAGGTCGGGTTGGAGTCAGACGGCTAGAGGCGCTGTGGGCACATTCAGGTGGTAGGACTGCCTGGGTAGGTTCAGCAGCGCCGGCTAGAGCACAGCAGGATGCGCGCCGGGATGTGGCAGCGCGCAACCATTTGGACAGGGCCACATCGCCTGAGCACTAAAGGTCGCAAAGTAGCGGCTTTGAGGTGCGATAACTACCCGCCGCAAGGCGTTTAGGGCTGAAAGGGGCCGTTGGTCCTGCACAAGGGCAGGGCAAGGTTCCACCGCTGGTATCGCTAGAGAGAGGCCTCACGGGCCTTGGAGCTAGCGGTCAAGGGGCGCCCGATCCAGAACGGAGAGATTTCATGGCTCGCTACATTGGTCCCGTATGCCGTCTGTGCCGCCGCGAAGGGCTGAAGCTCTTCCTCAAGGGCGAGCGCTGCTACACCGAGAAGTGCGCCGTTGAGCGCCGCAACACCATTCCTGGTCAGCACGGCTTGGCGCGCAAGGGCAAGGTCTCCGAGTTTGGCCGCCAGCTGCGCGAGAAGCAGAAGGTCAAGCGCATTTACGGGATCATCGAGAAGCAGTTCCGGGGCTACTATGAGATGGCCGCCCGCAAGGAAGGCGTCACCGGCGAGAACCTGCTGAGCTTCCTCGAGCGCCGCCTGGACAACACAGCTTACCGCCTTGGCCTGGCTGCCAGCCGCGCCGAAGCCCGTTTGCTGGTTCGCCATGGCCACTTGCTGGTCAACGGCAAGTCCTGCGACATCCCCTCTCTGCAGGTCCGCGCTGGCGACGAGATCAAGGTTCGCGACGCCTCCAAGGAGATTTCGCGGATTGTGGAGTCCGTGGAGGCCGTAGACCGGCGTGGCGTGCCCGCGTGGCTGACTTTGGACCGCAAGGCCCTGAGCGGCAAGGTCATGACCCTGCCGACCCGCGCAGACGTCACCATGCCGATCGAGGAACGCCTCATCGTCGAGCTCTACTCCAAGTAGTCCGATTGGAGGGCTGTGCCGTCTTGCGAGACGCCAGCCGATCCGAGCCATGCGGGCGCACGCCCACTCGAAGGTTCGCAAGCTGCGCGCAGCGCGGGCCGTCACAGTGTGAGGAGGTTCTATGCAGCGGAACTGGAAAAACTTGATCCGGCCCCGGCCCCTGGAAGTGGTAGAGCTCAGCGACACCTACGGCAAGTTCGTGGTGGAGCCCCTGGAGCGCGGCTACGGCCAGACCCTGGGCAACAGCCTGCGGCGCGTGCTGCTGGCGAGCATTCGCGGTGCGGCGATCACCGGCGTGCGAATGGCGGCCTTGGGTCGCGTGGTGCGCGAAGACGACAACGGCAAGGGCAAGACCCAGCGCCGGATGGTCGAGCAGATGCAGTCGGCCCTTCATGAGTTTCAGGCGCTGCCCGACGTCGTCGAAGACGTGGCGGAAATCGTGCTGAACCTCAAGGAAGTCAACTTGCGCATGGACGGCGAAGGGCCGGAGCTTGTGCAGTTGATTGCCGAGGCTCCTGCGGGTTCGGTGCCCCTCAAGGTCACCGCCGCGGCCCTTCAGCTGCCCGCGCACATCACGGTGCTCAATCCTGAGCTGCACCTGATGACGCTGGAGCCGGGTGGCCGGGTCGAAATGGAACTGACGGTCAAGGAAGGCATGGGCTACGTCCCCGCCAGCCGCGACAGCGCCGAAGACGCCCCGGTGGACTTGCTGCCGATTGACGCCATCTTTGCGCCGGTGCGCCGCGTCAACTTCCGCGTGACCAATGCCCGTGTGGAAAACCGCACCGACTATGACAAGCTGACCCTTGAGATTTGGACCAACGGCGCCATGGATCCGGAGACGGCCGTGTCGGTGGCGGCCAAGATCGTGCGCGATCAGATGCGCGTGTTCGTCAGCTTTGACGACGACGACGACATGGACTTTGAGGATGGCGAGCCCGGCGTCCAGGCCACCGCGCCGCTCAATGAGAATCTGTGGAAGACCATCGATTCGCTTGAGCTATCGGTGCGCTCGGCCAACTGCCTGCAGAACGCCAACATTCGCTTTGTGGGCGAGTTAGTGCAGCGCAGCGAGCCCGAGATGCTCAAGACCAAGAACTTTGGACGCAAGTCGCTCAAAGAGATCAAGGACATCTTGGACCAGATGGGGTTGGGCCTGGGCATGCGGGTTGAGGGATTTGATCCCGACCGTCCGCCGCCGCCGCCGGCCAGCTAACCGAGTAGCATTCTTTAATCGCCCCAGGCAGATACCGGACGCACGCACAGCCCACAGAGCCAGCGGCAGTCCCCAGATGAGGAAGTCATGCGCCATCTCAAAAGCGGCAACAAGCTGAGCCGCGAAACGTCGCACCGCCGCGCCATGTTGTTGAACCTGTGCAAGTCGCTGATTGAGCACGGTCGGATCGTTACCACCATTGCCAAGGCCAAAGAGCTGCGGATGTGGATCGAGCCGATTGTGACCTTGGGCAAGGAAGACACCATTCCGCACCGCCGGTTGGCCTTTGCCAAGCTGCGCGACAACGGCTTGGTGGCCAAGGTGTTTACCGAGCTGGGTCCGCGCTTCAAGACCCGCCCGGGTGGCTATACCCGCACGCTCAAGACCGGTCACCGGGTGGGCGACGCAGCGGAAATGGCGATCATCGAGTTTGTGTAGGTTCTAGAGGCGCCATTCTTCAGAGAAGGGTGCCCCAGAGAGCTGTCGCGAACGCGCTGAGGGTCTCGCAACGTGCTGATTGTATGGTGGGGCCCGGGCTGGCAAACGCTAGCTCGGGCTCGGCCTTTTGGAGGCCGGCCAGCAGCTGGGTCGCGGCGGGGCGGGCGCGATCACGGCACCCAGCGGTAGCCCAGGTTGCGCAAGGTCTGCAAGTGGTGGGCCGACGGCCCCAAGTGGACGCGCAAGCGGCGGATGTGGATGTCAACCGTGCGGGCCGTTCCGGTGTAGGCGGGGCCCCAGGCGGCGTCCAGTAGCTGGTCGCGGCTGAGCGGCCGGCCGGGGTGCTGCAAGAGGTAGCGAAGCAAGGCGAATTCCTGAGGGGTCAGCGGCAAAGTCTGGTCATTGAGGCGGGCGAGGCGGGCGGCGAGGTCCAAGGTGACCTGAGCCGAGCGGAGCAAGGCTTCGCGCTTGGGCCTGGTGTGCAATAATCGCTGAGCTCTGGCGGTCAATTCGGCGGACTCAAAGCCGCGCACCACAAAATCCGCACAGGGCAGTTGCGCGGCGAGGTGCAGCTGTTGAGGGTCCAGGACCAGCAGCCAGGGCGATCGGGCCACCACCGGGTGGTTGGCGATGGCTGGGGCCAGGCCTTCGATGGGCTTGAGCGGCGCCGGTTCAATGACCAGTAGGTCGGGGGGCAGGGCGATCGGGCAGTCTAGGTAGGTGCCGCGCAAGGGGCGCAGGTACAGCTGCAGGTCCATCGTCTGTAGAGCGGCTTTGGCCGGAGAACGTTCGCCAAGTTCAGTGAACAGGAAGATGCGCTGCATGAGTCAGGGCTACCACGAACAGGCAGAGGCGCGCAAGTCGCAGCGGCGGTCGCTGGCCATCGGCCTTTTGGCGGGGCTGGTGGGCGGCGCCATGGGTTGGCTGGTCTATCCGGAGCCGGGCTGGTGGCCGCTGGCGTGGCTGATGTATGTGCCGCTGTTGGCGTGGATCCAGTGGGCCCGGCCAGGCTGGCGGGCGGCACTGCTGACCGGCTGGCTGGCGGGCGTGGTGCTGCACGCGGGGGTGTTTGCTTTCTTGGCCTACACCATGCGCGAGATGAGCGGGCTGCCGGCGCCGATCGGCTGGTCGATTGTGGCCGTGCACGCGCTGGCCATGGGGCTGCACCAAGGCTTGTTTGCTGCGGCGGTGGCGGCTACGCAGCGCTTGGCAGTGGGTCCGGGGCGGCGCGCGCTGCAATTGGCGGCTTTGTTTGCGGTGGTCGAGTTTGCGCTACCGTGGATGTTTCGCTGGTATCTGGGCAATGCGTTCTATCGCGCTCCGCAGTGGATCCAGCTGGCCGACGTGTTTGGGGTGATCGGCGTCAGCGCGGCTGCGGTAGCGGTCAGCTGGCTGCTGGCCGTGCTGCTGGTAGGCCGCGGTCAGAGGCGGCGCGCGGCGGTGGCGCTGGTGGTGCTGCTGGGATCGTGGGCCGGCTATGGCGAGGTGAGGCTGAGGCAACTGGGCGCGCAGCAAGAAGAAGCGGCGAAGTCTGGGCAGCTGTGGACGGCCTTGGCGGTGCAGCACAACGCCACGCTGGTCGAAAAGCGCTCCAGCGAGACGGCTGTTCGGCTAGGCATGCTGCAGCGCCTGGAGGATCTGACGCGTGCGGCCAAAGCCTCGGCCGTGGGGCAGGGCGTGGATGCGGTCGTGTGGGCAGAGGGAGCGTTTCCGTTCCAGTGGGGCCCAGATGACGTGGGTCCGCAGGCCGCCAAAGTGGCCACTCGGGCAGGGGCGGCGCAGCTGGCGGCCAAGGCGCGGGTGTGGCAGCTGTCCAAAGACCTTGGGGTGCCGCTGCTGCTGGGCACGCTGCGGCGGGTGGACCTGCAGTGGCGCCAGCCGGCCCGCAACGGCAGTGTGCTCATGCAAGACGGCCAGCCCAAATGGACCTATGACAAGCAAATCCTGCTGCCCTTTGGCGAGTACCTGCCCGGCTCAGACATGTTTCCGCAGATCAAGGGCGCCATTGCGGGGATCTCTGACTTTGACGGCGGCACCACCTCTGGCCTAGTCGGCATTGGTGGGGCCACCGTGCTGGTCAACATCTGCTATGAGGCGCTGTTCGCCGGGTTTTTGCGCGGCGAGGCGGTGCCGGGGGCGCAAGTGCTGGTCAACCTGACCAATGACCTGTGGTTTGGCGCTGAGCGGGCTCCAGAGCTGCATCTCATGGTGCAGTCGGCGCGGGCGGTCGAGCTGCGCCGGCCGATGCTGCGCGCGACGGTGACGGGCATCTCAGCGTGGGTCGGCGCCGACGGCGTGATTCGCGGCGAGACTCCGGTGTTCCAGTCGGCGGTGTTGCGGGCCGATGTGCCGCTGGTGGAGGCGGACAGCCCCTATCGCCGCTGGGGTGACCTGCCGCTGTGGTTGTTGACGGCTTGGGTCCTGGGGTGGTTGATCAGAACTTTGCTTGTAGACAAGCGGGCTGCAGCGTGGCCCAATACGCAGCCCTCGGGCAAAGGAGCGACATGACCCGGCACAAGCCAAACAAGCCGACCGCCGCCAAGAGTGGAGAACGGTTGCAGAAAGTACTCTCTCGCTGCGGAGTCGGTTCGCGCCGGTCGGCCGAAGAGCTGATCACCCAGGGGCGGATTGACGTCAACGGCAAGACCGTGACCGAATTGGGCGTGCGAGTGGACCCGCTGGTCGACGAAATCCGCATGGATGGCGAGCGCCTCAAGATGCCCGATCAGCGGCTGGTCATGGTGCTGAACAAGCCGGTGGGCTTTCTCAGCGCGGCCAGTGACCCTGAGGGCCGGCCGCTGGTCTACCACCTCATGCCCAAGGGGTTGGCGCTGCGCTCGATCGGGCGTCTGGACTTCAATACCGAAGGCGTGCTGCTGTTTACCAATGACGGCGACCTGGCTGAACGGCTGGGGCACGCGCGCTACAACATCCAGCGGGTGTATGAGGCGCGAGTGCGCGGGATCCCCAGCGAAGAGACGCTGGCCAAGCTGCGGATGGGCGTGCGGCTCGAAGACGGCCCGGCCCGGGCCGAGCAGGTCGAGATCGTCAAGCAGACCGACAACAACGCCTGGCTGCGCCTGACCTTGATCGAGGGCCGCAACCGCGAGGTGCGGCGCTTGCTCGAGCGGGTTGGCCATCCGGTGGTGCGCCTGCGCCGCGTGTCGTTTGCCGGCGTGACGGTGATGGACTGCAAGCAGGGCGAGTACCGCGTGCTCGACGAAGTGGCGGTCGACCAGCTGATGACCCGCGGCCACGTGGGGTCCTTTGACCTTCCGCCGGACCCGCGGCGCAAGCCCGAGCGGCCCGTGGGGCTGTCGACCGGCCCGGCGCCCGAGAGAACAACCCCGCGCCGCGGCGAAGGTCGAGGCGAGCCGGTGGTCGTAGAGCGCCCGCGCAAAGCCGCACCTGGCAAGCCAAAAATTGCGACCGGCGCGCCTCCGCCTGAGGCCGACCGCAGCAAGCGCTATCAGCCGCCCAAGGTGCGGACCGATGAATTGCCGCCGGCCAAGAAGAGCCGAACGCGGCGAGCCCCCAGTGCGCCCCCCGCGGGTGGAGCAGCCGGCGGTCGTCCAGCGGCGCCAGCAGGTTCGCGCGGCGGTAGGTCAGGCGGCCGGCCAAGCGGGCGGCCCGGGGCTGGGCCAGCCAAAGCTCGATAATCGATTTCCCCTATAGCGAGGAGCGCCACTGATGATTGCCAAGCGAGTGAGCTGCGTGGTGGGCGCCCGGCCCAATTTCATGAAGGTGGCGCCGGTTTATCTGGCGCTGCAGCGGCGCGGCGTGGACGTGCGGCTGGTGCACACGGGCCAGCACTACGACGCCAAGATGTCGACGATCTTCTTTGACGACTTGGGCATGCCGCGGCCAGACGCATTCTTGGGCGTGGGCTCGGGCAGCCACGCCGAGCAGACCGCCAAGATCATGGTGTTGTTTGAGCAGGAGTGCCTGACCTGGCGGCCGGACCTGGTGCTCGTGGCCGGCGACGTCAACTCGACCATCGCCTGCGCCCTGGTGGCCTCCAAGCTGGGCATCGCCGTGGGCCACATTGAGGCCGGGCTGCGCTCGCGCGATTGGGCCATGCCAGAAGAGATCAACCGCATCTTGACCGATCACGCTTCAGACCTGTTGCTGACGCCGAGCCCCGACGCCGATGAGAACCTGGCGGCCGAGGGCTTTGAGCCGTGGCGCATCCACTTTGTGGGCAACTGCATGATCGACAGCCTGCGGACCCACCAGCAGCGGGCGGTCAGCCTGCAGCCGTGGCGCGAATTCGGCCTGGAGCCCAAGCAGTACGCGGTGGCGACCTTGCACCGGCCGTCCAACGTCGACGAGCCGGCTCAGCTGGCGCGGTTGGTGCAGTCGCTGGGCCAGGTTGGCGCTCAGCTGCCGGTGCTGTTTCCGGTGCATCCGCGCACGGCGGCGCGCATCGCCGAGGCCGGCCTGCAGGTGCCCAGCAGCGTGCGGCTGGTAGAGCCGATGGGTTACCTGCAGTTCTTGGGCATGATGGCGGAAGCCGCAGTGGTGGCCACGGACTCTGGCGGCATCCAGGAAGAGACCACGGCGCTGGGCGTGCCCTGCCTGACCCTGCGCGCCAACACCGAGAGGCCGGTGACCATTGCCCAAGGCAGCAATGTGTTGCTGGGCACCGATCCGGCGTTGCTGGCGCCGGCGGTGGCTGAAGTGCTGGCTGGGCGCGGCAAGAGGGGCCTGGTGCCTGACCGCTGGGACGGCAAGGCCTCTGAGCGGATTGCCGATCTGGTGACCGGTGGCTTCCGCACCCTGCTGGAGGCGTCGGTCGCATGAGCAGGCGTTCCTGGGCTGCAATGGCTGGCCTCGCAGCGCTGGCGACGGTGGCGGCGCTGTGGTGGTGGCGCCCAGCGCCCGCGCTGGCGCCCTTTCAGCCGGCGGCGTGGCTGCCCGCGTCGGCCGAAATGGTGGCGTGGAGCGAGCCCGCAGGCGACGTGGCTGCGCGCTTTGATCATTTGTCGCAATCCGTGGCCGGCTTGCGCGGTGTGTGGGATGCGGTACAGCTGGCCACCGGGGTTGACTGGCGGTCCGCCGCAGCCGTCGCCAAAGCAGGTCTGCGCAGCGATGCGGGCTTGGCAGCGTGCTGGTGGCACGACGCCGCGTGGGTGACCGTGCCTATCGACGGGCAGCGCGGCGCCGACCACGTGCTGGAGCAGCTGCGCCGCCGCGGCTATGGCGTGGGCGCCGCGGAGGCGGTAGCCGCTGGGCAGCTGTGGCGGATCGGCGCCCGCGAGGGTGCGGCGGACCGGCTGCAGCTATGGCAAGGCCAAGAGGCGGTGGTCCTGCGGCTGCCGCAAGAAGGCACGCCGACTGGCGACAGCGCCCTGGAGTTTCAAGCCTTTTTGGCCGCTCCGCGTCGGGCCAGTCTAGACGAGCGGCCGGGAGTGCTGCACCTGCGCTGGAACTGGCGCCCGGCGGCGGCCGCGGCGACCAGTGCCTCGGCGGCCAAGGTCCAAGCCGCGCTGCACCGGGCCCTGGGCCCGGCGGACCTGCTGGTGGGCGGCATCCTGGATCGCATAGAGGGGTTGGACGCCGATGTAGAACTCGGGCCCCAAGGCTTGGGCGCTCAGGTAGACCTGCGCAGTGCGCCGGGCAAGCTGGCCGACGTTGCCGCCTACCACTCCGGCTTTATCAGCGACGCCGCAGCGCTTTCGGTCAGCGAACTGTTGCCCGATGAGACGCCGCTGCTGGCGACCCTTCGCCTCAATCCGGCGCTGTGGCAAAGCCTGCCGCAGCTGGTCCAGGATGCGGCGCTGCCCAGCCACGCCTTGCAGGTGCTGCATCCCAGCTTGTCTGGCGTGGACGCCCGCCAGGCCTTGGGCGCCTGGGATGGCCAGGTGGCGTTGGCCTTGCTGGCTGTGGCTGACAGCGTGCCCCTGGACCCGCGCGCCTGGGAAAAGCTGTGGTGGCGCACGGCGCTGCGGCCAGTGGTGGCGGTCAGTTTGCGCAGCGACGTCCAGGCCCGCGAGCTGCAGGATCGGCTGCGCCAAGCCATTGACACCAGTGCCGAGCGCGCGGAATCGGCCAGCTACGGCGACTGGACTGGCTTTGCGGTACCGGGACCTGGGGCGCCGTGGCTGCTGCTGCGCCGCGGTCGGGCCTTGGCAATGGTGTCGGGGCTGGGCTCGGCCGACGACCTGCGCCGGGTGGGCGAGGGCAAGTACGCCAGCTTGGCCAAGACGGCCCAGGGCTCGCAAGAGACAGCGATCCTGGCGGGCAAGAAGTACTGGGCTGGCAGCCTCTTGCACACCCCGCGGGTGGTCCGGTCGCTGCGCCGCCGCGGCGTGCCCGACTACGCCACCCAGCTGCTTGCCGCCATTGACAGCGTGGCGGTGTCGGTCGAGTTGACCCCGGATCGCCTGAGCCTTCATCTGGGGCTGCGCCCGTCTGCCCCAGACGGAGAGGCCGCTGCCAATGCCCCCGTGCAGGGCGCCTCGGGGGCGCTATGAGAGAACAGGTCCTGCCGAATGCCACCGCCGCCATCGCCGCCCAGGGCCTCAAGCGCCAATTTGCCGCCGATGGAAGACTGGTGCAGGCCTTGGACGGCGTGGACCTGTGCATCGAGCGCGGCGAGCACGTGGCGATCGTCGGCCGCTCGGGCGCCGGCAAGTCGACCCTGCTCAATCTGATCGGCGCCTTGGACCGCGGCTACCAGGGCTCGCTGCAGGTCTTTGGCCAGGAGCTGAGCCGGCTGCCGGATCGGGCGCTGGCGCGCTTTCGCAATCGCCAGATTGGCTTTGTCTTTCAGTCCTTCAACTTGCTGCCTCACTTGACGGTGGGCGACAACGTCATGCTGCCGGCGTCCTTTGGCACGCCGATTGCCGCCGCCGAGATCGAGCGACGGGCCCGCCAGCTGCTGCAGGAAGTGGGGTTGGGCGAGCGCTTTGACCAGCCACCGGGGCAGCTGTCGGGCGGCGAGCGGCAAAGGGTGGCGATTGCCAGGGCTTTGCTGCTGCAGCCACCGCTGCTGGTCTGTGACGAGCCCACCGGCAGCCTGGACGCCGCGACCGCCCATCAGATCCTTGACCTTTTGCGCCAGACCCAGCAACAAAGCGGCGCGACGCTGGTGGTGGTGACCCACGATCCGCTGGTGGCGGCCCTGGCCCAGCGAACGATCGTGCTGGACCGCGGTCGCGTCGCAGGAGTCCAGGCATGAGATTGGCGCGCCTGCTCAGCCTTATTGGCCACAACCTGCGATCTTCTTGGGTGCGTGCGGCCTTGGCCATGGTCGGCATTGTGGTAGGCACGGGCCTGCTGACGTTCTTTCTGGGCCTGGGCCAAGGGCTGAGAGAGAAGGTGCTGGAGCGGATCTTTCCAGTCAACCAGCTGGAATTCGAGCCCCGCGCCGTGCAGATTTTTGGCATTGAGCAGGTCGCGCTGCAAGAACCCCTTGACGAGGCGCGGGTCCGCCAGGTGGCGGCGCTGCCAGGGGTCGTGCGTGCCTTTGGCAAGCAGAAGTCCAGCTTTCCGGCGCGCCTGTGGGGCGGCAAGGAATTGTTGGGCTACAATCTCTTTACCGAAGCCTTTTTTGATGGCGTGCCCGCTCAGGTGCTGCGCAGCGAGATCGAGGCGTTTGAAGACGCCGGGGCCAAGCGCCGCCCAAGCCCCGCCGTCAAGGCGCGCCGCTGCGAAGAAGACCTGGACTGCCGCTCTGGCCAGGCCTGCCGAGACGGCCTGTGCGAAGCCATCATTTGGGCCGACCGCTTTGTAGAATACCCAGACGTGGCAATGGCTTGTAGCACTGCCGCCAGCTGCCCGGCTGGCTGGACCTGCGGCGACGGCCGCTGCCAGAGTGCCACTGCCGCCCCTGCCCAGCGCTGCATGCTGCTGGCCGCCACCGGCAGCGGCCGCGACCTGCAGTACGACGCAGAATACGGCGAGCTGGCCAGCCCCTGCGCCGAAGGCTGGTGCCCCAAGCCCTCTACCCGCTGCCCCGTGGGCACCTACTGCGCCGCTGACCACCCAGAGACCCGCCTGGGCTGGTGCGAGACGCCGCTGCCCGCCGTCATCAACCCGCTGCTGCTTGAGGTCTTCAACTCAGACATGGCCCGGTCTCTTGGCGCCGCCCCCATCGGCTCGCTGGCGGTGCTCTACGGTGTGCGCTTTCACGTGGTCCTGGGCGACTCCTACTTTGGCAAGGACTCTGAGCGCGGCCTGCAGCAGATCAAACAAGCGCAAGTCGTGGGCTTCTCTCGCAAGGCGCCAGAGCTTGGGGTGGCGTTTCCGCTGTCCTTTATCCGCCACACCAATGCCCGCCTGAAAAGCGTAGAAGCGGCCGCGAGTTTTGACGCGATCCTGCTGGACACCCTCAGCAATGAAGAGGTGCCCCAGGTCATTGTCGCCGCCGAGAAGCTGGGCTTGCAGCTGAGTCGCAAGTCGCGCGCCGCTCGCACCTTTGGCACGGTGGTGATGGTCACCAGCTTGGCGCTGGTGCTGCTGGCCACGCTGGTGCTGGTGGTGGCAGCCATCCAAATTGCCCAGACCTTTGCCATGCTGGTCCACGAGCGCCGCCGCGAGATCGCTGTGCTGCGGGCCCTGGGGGCGGCAAGGCTCGACATCGCCGTCCTGGTCCTGGGCGAGGCGATGGTGATCGGCGCCGTCGGCGGGGCGCTGGGCGGCGGCCTGGCGCTGCTGGCGGCGGCGGGCGTGGATGCGGCGGCGGCGCGCTTTCTGGCCGATGTGCCGCTGCTGCCAAGCGGATTCTTCGCCTTTCCGGGGTGGGCGCTGCCGCTGAGCGTCGCCGTGGCGTCGGTGTTCACCGTGCTTGGAGCGCTGGGGCCAGCTTTGCGCGCCACAACGCTCGATCCGGCGGCCGTGCTGGCCCAGAGCTGAGCCCGCGGCCGTTCCACGGCGTTGGCGTAGATCGACGCTGTGGCTGGTGCGTCAGACCTTGGCGGCGCAACGCCGTGCGAGATCTGTGATGCCTTTCAGCTTGAACAAGACCATGGGCGCCGTAGCGCTGGCTCTGACGACGTGGACGGTGGCGTCACCGAGCTTGGCGGTACAGCCTCTGCACCAATTCCGCGAAAAGCCAAGCGCAATCGGGCGATTTTGGGTGCCGTCTGACAGTCGCGCGCCCTCGACCCACCCGCTGGAAGAGTCCCAGGAGATGAGTGCCCTGCTGGCGCGGCTGACCCAGCGCAAGCGCGGCGCAGGCGACCCAAGTGCCGGCCGGGCGCTGATGCAGTTTGCCAGCACCGGCCACGGCACGCGCCAGCTGCTGGATGTGGACGGGTTGCGGCCCTTTGCGCAGGGCACCGGGGCGCTGGCTGTGCCGCTGCTGATGCAAGGGGTGATGGGGCCGTCGCCGTCGCTGCAGTTGCCGGGCCTCTCCAGCGAGCCCGGGCTGACTGGCGTGCCGGACCTGCCGGAGCTGGGCAAGCGGGTGCGCTGAGGCTGGCCGAGTCGGCGCGGAGCCTACAGCGTTCCCTGAAATAACCTAATCAAATACTTTGGCGGTGGAGTGGCGAGTCGGCTGTAGAGGTGCGAACTTGCCACCCTTCCAGCAGTCGGAACGGTTTGAGCCGTTGTAGGACAGTTCCCTACAGGCCCAGGCCGCTGCCGCAGGTGCCGCCCGGCTTGCCGCTGATGCAAGACAGCAGGGTGCTGCAGCTGATGCCGCCAAAGCACATCGGGTCGGGCTTGCCAGACAAGCCACCGAGCATGCAAGTTAGCGGATCGCTTGGGGTCGAGCTGCCGCCGCCGCCGCTGACCGCTTCGCAGCAGGTTGTGGGCAGGCCCGGGATGGGGATCGCGCCCAGGGGTTGGCAGTCGGTGCTGTTGGGATCCTTGCTGCAGTCGCACTTGGCCAAACTTGGGATCAAGGCTTTGACCAGTTCGCAGGTCTGGCTGAACTTGTAGCCAGAGCCGGTGCCGCCCGATCCGCCGCCGGTGCCGCAGGTGCACGATCCGGCGTTGGGCGCGGGGGTGCCGCCGCCGCCGCCACCGGGCAGGCCGCCTGGCAGGCCACCCGGCAAGCCGCCGCCAGCGCCGCCCAGCAGGTCGCTGTTCAGCTCGCAGGTAGAGCCGGCCGCGGCGTTGCAAAAGGCAATCACGTTGTCGCACTTGCCTTCTTTGTCAAAGCACAGGCCGCTGCCGGTGTCGCACACCAGGTCAAAGTTGCCGTTGGGATCCTTGGGGCAGTCGGCGTCGCTCTTGCAGGTGCCGGTCTTGGGGCCAATGACGCCGCCGCTGCCGCCGCCGACCGAGCCCGAGCAGGTGTAGCTCTTGGCGATGCAGGTGCCCTTGCTCTTCTTGGCGCAGTCGTCGTCGGTCGCGCACTCCACGCAGGACCACACGCCGTTGATTTCCACGCAGCCTGGGTAGTCGCCGCCGCAAGCCGCGCACTCGCCCACGCCGCCGCCTTTCTCGCAGACGTGCTTCTGAGCGTTGCACTTGGGGCCGCCCGCGGCGCCGGCGCAGTGGGTGTCATTGGTGCACTCGACGCACTCGCCCGTGGCCGACAGCTTGATCTTCTTGGTCGGCTCGCCGGCCGGTGGGCAGGTGGCGCTGGTGACGCAGGTGTAGGTGTTCAGGTTGCAGCTGCCGGTGGCGCCACAGTCGGAGTTCTTGGTGCACTCTGCGCACTTGCCGGCGATGCAGGTGGTCTTGCAGCCGCTGCAGCCGCTGGTGCAGGCCGGGCCGTAGCAGCACTTGGCGGCCGCAAAGGCGCAGGCCTTGGTCTGCTCGGTCACGTAGGAGACGCAAGCGGAATTGTCGGCGCAGGCTTGACCGGCGCTGCAGTCAGGCAGGCAGGACTTGCTGTTGTCGCCAAACTTGACGCAGCGCAGGCCATTGCCGCAGTCCTTGTCTTGCAGGCAGCTTTCGCACTGCTTCTTGACCTCCAGGCAGCTGGGCGGGTTGGTCTTGTAGTTGCACTGCTGGTCGCTGGGGCAGCCGTCGGTGGCGCAGCCCTTGCAGTCGTAGGACGGCAGGACGCAGTGCTTGCTGGCGCCTTTGCTCTGGGTCACGTCGTCGCAGATGTAGCCGGGGGTGCATTCCTGCACAGAGCCGCACTTCTTGGCGCAAAAGTTGCCAGACAGCAGGGGCACGCAGGCGTGGTCGCCGGGGCAGTCGCTGTTGGTCGAGCACTTCTTGCAGCTCTTGTCATTGCTGGCGGGCGCGGTGTCCTGAAGGGCGGCGTCGGCTTTGGCGTCCAGGTCGGGGGCGCTGTCGCTGACGGCGGCGTCGTCGGTGGAGCTGCTGCCGTCCAGGGTGTCTTTGATCGCGTTGCCGTCGGCGTTGGCCGTGGCATCTGCGCCAAAGGTGTTCTTGACGCACTTCTTCAACGTCATGTCGCAGAAGGTATTTTCCTGGACGCAGTCGTCCTGGGTGGCGCAGGGCACAGAGGTGGCGGTCGGGGCAGGCGTGGCCTCTTCGCTGCAGCCGCTCAGAAAGGGGACGGCAAAAACAGCAGCCGCAGCCAACAGATACATGAAACGGGACACCGACAACATAGAGCCTCCGCAGGGCAAGCGCCGCACGGCGCCCCCGTAAGATAGGCAATTTGCCAGCAAAGAAGCAAGCAATTCCCGCCCAGGTGGCGGCAATAGACCTCAGGGCGAGCGGCAGGCAGGGCTCTGGCGCCAGCTGACTGGTTGTTCCATGCTCCTGCGCACAGACGAGAGCTCGGCTGTGGCCGTGGGAGTGCGTGAGATGGCTGATTTCGCCCTGGCTCTGGGCTCCGCGGCGGCGGTCGAGCGCTGGCTGGCAGAGTGTGGCGCCGCGGAGATCTGGCAGGCCGACGGGCTTGGGCTGGCGATTTGGCCAGGCGCCGCCGCGGCAACGGCAGCCTCCCCGGCCGCGATTTGGGCGCCAGATGGCCGGGCCGTGGGAGCCTTCTCTGGGGTTTTGCTAAGCGACAGTGCGGTCCAAGAGCGCCTGGCTCTGCGCGGCCTGGCGCTGGCCGTGGCCGACCATTGCCGGTTGACGGTGATCGACGCGGCGCTGCACGGTCCGGCGGCGGTGGCGGCGTGGCGCTGGCAGGGCAGCCTGGCCTGCCTGAACCCGGGGCAGCGGCAGGCGATCCTGGTGCGCGACCCGCTGGGTGTGGGCTGGCTTGGCTGGCAGCGGCTGGGCGAGCTGCAGCTGTGGAGCAACCGCCTCGAGCTGGCACAGCATTGGCGGGCCGTTCCGCCGGGCATCGCCTTGCTGGTGGCCGGCGGCAAGGTGGCGGCGCAAGCGCTGCGGTTGCAGGGGGTGGCGGCGCCGTATCTGCGCGAATTGCCTACGTCCTTGCCCACGTCGGCTGGTTCCGCCGCCGACCGCCAGGCCCTGCTGGCCGCCGGACTGGGCGAGCGCCTGAGGTCGGCCGTCACGGCGTGCGTGCGCGGTGCAGGGGCTCTGGCCCTGCTGGATCAGCCTGCCGGGCTGGCACGGCTGTGGCCGGGCGAGTGTGAGGATTTGTTGACGCCCGCCCCAGCGCTACCGGCGGGGGCTGCGGCGTGGACGCTGCAGGGGGCGGCCGAACAGCTGGGGGCACCGCTGGGCAGCGGGCCGGCAGCTGGGCTGGCGGCAGGGGATCCCTCGCCGTGGCCACCAGAGGTGTTTGAGCCCACCGAGCGCTGCGAGCCGTTGGACCGCGCCGAGCGCTTGTGGCGGGCCCAAGAGCTGCCGCAGCTGTTGCACGCCGATCGCCAAAGAGCCGCCCACCACGGCTGGGTCTTGGCAGCGCCGCACCTGGACCCAGCGGTGCTCGCTTGGCTGGGCGGGTTTGCGCGCAGCGATAGAGAGGTGTGGGCAGCAGCGCGGGCGGCGCCTTGACACGCGCGCCCAGCCGTTGTCGGATGCAACGCGCCGCCTCGCTCTGGGGCTGGCGCGATCTGCCGAGGATCCCATGAGCCAGCACCCCGTACCGCAGCACCCCGCCGATTGGCCAGCGCCTGGGCCGATTGACCTGGCCCGCCACGACGCTCCTCACCCGTCGTCTTCGACGGAGTGGTGGTACGTCAACAGCCATTTTCGCACCGAGACCGGCCGCGAGCTGAGCCTGTTTGCGTCGTTCTTTCGCATCATCAAGGGCCGCGACCCGCAGACCCAAGAGCTGCAGCACGCCCACTCGGTGACCTGGGCCCTGACGGACCGCGCGTCGGGCAAGTACTACACCGAGTCGCGGGTAGACAAAGATGCGCCGCGCCTGGGCCTGCAAAAGCTCGACCGCGGCGAGGGGACCCAAGACAAGCGCCTGCGCCGGGCGATCCGCGAGCTGCTGGAGCGCGGCCAGGTGCCCCACCCCGATGTCATGTTCAAGGGCGAGGTGTTTGTCGATCCGCAGCACCTGCACCTGGACTTTGACGGGCTGACTTTTGACCGCGAGTCCGATGGCTCCTACGCCCTGCATCTGCGCCACGACCGGCTGGCCGTGGGTGTGGATCTGCGCTTTGCCCCACAGAAAACGCCGGTGCGCCACGGCGAAGACGGGGTGGTGCGCGGTGCCTCTGGCGAGGACATGTTCTACTACTTTGTGCCGCGCTGCGCTGTCTCCGGCGCGGTGCTGCTGCCGGGGGGGCCAGAGGCGATCGCCAGCGGCCAGGGCTGGTACGATCACGAGTTTGGCCTGCACCAGGGCCAGACCGACGACCGCAAGCCGGGGCAGAACATCGGCTGGAACTGGCTGGGAATTCAGCTGGAAGACGGCCGCGAGCTCTCTGCCTATGCGATGCTGGACGAAGACACTGGGGCCAACCTTGGCAGCCTGGCTGTGCTGATTGGCGCCGATAGCCAGCGGCAGTCTTGGAAGGAATTTGCGCTGACGCCCGGTGCCGTATGGAGCAGCTCTAGGACATTTCACGACTATCCCATTGAGTGGACGCTGCAGGTGCCCGGCG
The DNA here is from genome assembly GCA_903919145.1 of uncultured Myxococcales bacterium. GTDB lineage: Bacteria > Myxococcota_A > UBA9042 > UBA9042 > UBA9042 > SXRM01. The sequence continues at coordinate 26,439 of CAIXGW010000033.1, read as the reverse complement.
CCGCCATCGAATTGCGCATCACCGCCGACGTCAGCGACCAGGAGTTCATCACCGTTATCTCCAAGCCAGCGTTCTGGGAAGGGCGCTGTAGCGTCACCGGCACGATAGACGGCACCCCGGTGGCCGGCTTGGCCTACCTGGAGCGCAGCGGCCAGGGCGGAATCAACGACTTGGACGGCTTCTTCTCTGCCGTGGGGCGCCAGGTGCGGCGCTCGGTCGATGCGCTGATTCCGCATCACCCCACCTGGGAGCAGGTGCGCGACCTGATCAGCGGTCCGCATCGCCCTGAGGCCATGCAGGGGGTCGATGTCGACCAGTTTGCCCGCACGCTCATCAAGCCGGTGCGAGAGATCGTCGACCGCGGCGGCAAGTCGTGGCGCTCTTATGCGGCGCTGGCTTGTTGCGACGTGGTTGGCGGCGATTCCAGAGAGTATGTGCAGTGGTTGGCGATGCCAGAGCTGATGCACGTGGGATCGCTGATTGTCGACGACGTGCAGGACCGCTCGACCGTGCGCCGCGGCGGCCCTACGGCCCACCTCATCTACGGCGAGCCACTGGCGATCAATGCCGGCACTGCCTGCTACTTCATGGGTCAGAAACTGTTGATTGGCAAGGACATGTCGGCGGCCAACAAGCTGCGGCTCTATGACCTGTACTTTGAATCGCTGCGCGCTGGCCACGCCGGGCAGGCTTTTGACCTCGACGGGCTGACGGCTGAGATGCCGCGGGCTGTGGAAGACGGCGGCGGCGACTGGCTGGAGCCGCGGGTGCTGGCGGTCCATCGCCTCAAGACCGCGGTCCCGGCGGCGTCGCTGGCGCGGATGGGGGCCCTGGTGGGCGGCGGCAGCGAGGCGCAGATCGATGGCGTTGGCCGCTTTTTTGAGTCGGTGGGCTTGGCGTTTCAGATCATCGACGACGTGCTGAACCTGCGCGGCTTCAAGGGCAACCTCAAGGACCGCGGAGAGGACATCGCCCACGGCAAAGTCACCCTGCCGGTGGTCAAAGGCATGGCGCGGCTTGAGCGCGACCAGCGCCAGTGGCTGTGGGACACCGTCCGCAGCATGCCCCAGGACCGCCAAGTAATTGAGCAAACCATTGCGCTGCTGGAAGGCTGCGGGGCGATCCAGGCCTGCGAAGACGAGGCCCGCGAGCTCGTCGAAGCGGCGTGGACGGCCCTGGATCCGCTGGTCGAGCCGAGCATGCCCAAGGTGATGCTGCGGGCCTTTGGCTGGTACGTGCTTGAGCGCCACTACTGACCGCCCCGGCGCCGGCGCAGGGCTGCCAGAGCTGGCCGACCAGTGCCTGAAGGCTTGGACGGCGGATCTCCAGGCCCAAGGGCAGGTGCGTGCGGCCCTGCTGCGCGATTGGCAGGAGCTGGCCGGACCGGGTTTGGTCAAAACCGTAGAAGATGCTTGGCCTTTGCTGGGGGCGGGCCGCGACGACTGGCCTTCGCTGGCGGGGCTGGAGCGCGGCGACTGGATCGCCACTTCGGCCTGGCTGGGGCTGCACCGGCTGTTGATCGAAAGGGGCTGGGGCGGCGATCCCCTGGCCTTTGCCAGCGATTGGCATGAACGGGTGCTGGAGCGCTTTGCCCGGCCGGCGCGGTGGGCCCTTAGAGCCTATGGGCTGCAGCGAGGCGTCGAGCGGCTGCCAGAGGTCTGGCCGCAGGTGTACCCCGGGGCGGTGCCGCAGGTGGGGCTCAGCGGATCGGCGCTGACCTTGGTCCTTTCTGGTCATCCTCTGACAGAACAACCAATTGCCCGGCTGCTGCTGGCCTGCCAGACGCGACTGGCGGCGCAGCTGCTGACCGGGCAGCTCCAGCAGCTGACCCAGCAGGTGGGCCAGAGCAGCTGGACGCTGCGGGTCAGCCCGCGCAACAGTTCTTAACGGCGGGGCAACGTGCAAAGCCGCTGGGGGCAGAGTACATTGGCTGGGCCATGGCGCCGGCAGGCGGTCGCCAACGGGATGAGGATGGGTAGCGGCAAAGCCAACGTCAAAGGCCTGACCGGGCGCAGACTTGTGCTGCAGTCAGCGGCGCGCGCCTTGCTTGCCGTGGCGCTGGCTGGCGCCTTGGCGGTGCCCGGCCCTGCGCAGGCCCAGTCGGCGCAAGACGGTGCGGACCCTGACGAGCCGGTGCAAGCAGCTTCCGCCTGGGCCGGCAGCCAAGCCCATGTGGCGCTGACCAACGGCCTGCCGGCGGCGCTGGGCACTGGCCTTTCGATGGGCCTTGCCGCTCGCTGGCTGCAGCCGGGGCGCTGGACCTGGGGCGGCGAGGTCTCGGCCTCTAGCGCCACCGAGTACGGGGCGTCTTGGGAGGTGACCCAGCGCGATCTGCGGGCCCGCGGGCTGCTGGGGCTGCAGGCGGCGATGGGCCGCGGGCGGATGGCGCTGCTGCTTGGCCTAGGGGTCACCGCGGTGCAAGAGAGCCGGCTGCGCAACCAGGGCGAGCGCCTGGGGCTGAGCGGCGAGGCGCTTGAGCAAGCGGCGTGGGGCGCGCTGGCGTCGGCGGACCTGCTGGCAGTGGTCAGCGTACCTGTGGTCGGCGCCTGGGCGGCGGTGGTGGCGGCCGGACCAGCGCTGCACGTCGGCCAAGGCGGCGCTAGGGCAGGCTGGACGGCCCAATTGGGCGTGGGGTGGTTGCCATGACGGGCTGGGCGCGAACATTGGCCCTGTGGGCAGCCGCAGGGGCCGCAGCGGTGGCGCCGGCCTGCACCGATGATCTGGCCGGGCTGGATGCTGCTGCCACGCCGCTGGCCGAGCTGCGGGTGCGCGTCACCGGCGACCTGGAACCGCTGCGCCCGGCCGAGACGCTAAAGGAAAAGCCGCGCCTGCGGGTGGGGTTGCTGTGGGGCGCCCAGGTCCAAGCGGATCCGTTCTGCCTGCCCTTGCCGGGCGACCCGTCGATCACGGCGGTCCGCAGCGAGGGGTGCCGAGATCCCTTTGGCTTTGTCGGCGCGCGGATTGGCCCCAGTGTTCCTGTCGAGCCTGGCCAGGAAGTGGTGCTGCCGCTGTTTGACCTGCCGCTGGCCGACCTGCTAATCGGCGACATCACCGCGCGGCTGGCCTACGCGTCAGTAGTGGTCTTTGACGACCGCGATGACAACAAAGTCCTGGAGCTGTGGCGGGCTACGGAGTGGCCTACGGCGCAGAGCATGGGCCCGGGCAAGGGCGGCGGCTCAGGCGGCGGCATGCAGGCGGCTCCCGCGCCGGTCCCTACCAAGAAAGCCGACCTCATGTATGCCGCGAGCTTTGTCAGCATGCTGAAACCCGACCAGCGGCTGGGCTACCGAGAAGGCGGCTACGATCCGCTGTCGTTCTACTACCCGCGCTGGGGATGCCCTGAACCTCCCAAGGGATTCTCGCTGCTGGCGGCTGGCGGCTTCACCCTGCAGAGCCTGTTTGCCTTGCTCGCTGACTCCACCGGGGCCTTGGCGGCTGGGCTGCCGGGCATGGCCACAGAGACGTGCAGCGCCAAGGGCTTGACCCAGGCCGTGCTTGAGCTGCCGCTGCAGGCCACGGAGACCTTTCGCGACGTGGTGTGCGCCAGCCGCGCCGGCAACGGCATGAGCTCTGGATTCAGCACCAACGGCTCGGTCACCTACCGCGAACCGCCGGAAAAGGCGCTACCCCTCGACACCATTGCCTGGACCTGCCAGCCCGTGGCCCAGGGCGGCAAGAGCGGCAAGGCGGGTGGCATGGCGGCCCCGACCCAGGGCGACCAGGCGCCGGCCAAGCCCGCGGTCATCGAATTGGTCGTCAGCGGCGTGCCCGGCGGCTGCCGCACGGTCTCCCACTACATCCCCAAGGGCTGCAGCACCAATCCCTATTGCGAGGAGCCACAGTGGGAGCCGGCCAAGCCGCCGGCGTGGTGGCCGTGCCCGCTGTCGGCCAAGGGGCTCTGAACGATGGGGCGCGCCGGATTGCTCAGTTTGGGCCTGAACTTGTGCCAGTGGCGCTCGCTGACGTGGCGGCCGGCGCTGCGCCTTGCCCTGCTGGGTGTCGCCTGGGCTCTCGCCATGGCCGTGCCGGCGCTGGGGTGGGCTCAAGCCGTCCAAGGGCCCCAAGACCCCACGGACACCGCTGCGCTGGCAGCCGAGGCTTCGCCAGACAAAGACGACGATCTGCAAATTCGCCTGTCGCTGCCTACAGAATCGGACAAGGCGGCTTGGCAGAAGCCAGGGCTGCGGCTGCAGCTGGGCGCGAACTGGCAGCAGCTGGAAGGGCTGTTTGGTGCGCCCAGCGGCAGCGGCTTTGGCGCCACCGTCCGCGTTGGCGCGCGGCTTGACCCGCGGTGGTCACTGCTGGCTTCCTTTCACTACGGCGCCGTCAGCGCCACGGGGGGCCTGGCCGGTCTGCGCTACGCCGGAACCATCGACCCCACTTGGCATCTCACGCCCAACCTGGAATTGGCGGTGGGCCTGGGCGTCGGCGGCATCGTTGAAGGTCGCACCGGCCGCCCAGAGGCGGACATGAACCAGATGGCCAGCCTGGCGACGTCGCTGACGCTGAACAGCGCTCGTCCGCCGTTTGCCAACTGCCAAGGCTCAGGGCTCGCCGGCCTCGTCCGCGCTGGCTACATGGTGGTCCTTGGGCCGCTTTCTTCCACGGGATTGTCGCTTGAACTAGACGGTCAGTGGACCGCTTGCGTGCAGACCCTGGCGCGCGCCGAAGCCGACACTGCGCGGCCGATCGTCAGGCGTCAGTGGTGGGCTCATGGTGGCGGCACCGCCTCGTGGGTGTTCGCATGGCGCTGAACCCCTGGAAACTGCTGTGGGTACTGGCGGTCTGCTCGGCGTGGCTGCTGGCTGTAGCGCCGGCGCGCGCGCAGTCGGCCCCCCCTGCGCCGGCTGTGGCAGCCCCGCCAGCGGCGACGGCCTCTGACATGCTTGACCCGCCGGTGGCGCTGACGGCGACCACCGTCGACTACCCCGCCAACGCGCCCGCCCACGCCGAGCCGGTGGTGGTGCGGGTCAAGCTGCTGGTGGGCACCGACGGTTTGGTCAAGAAGGTCACGCTGATTGGCCAGACGCTTGAGGTTTTTGACCAGGCGGTGGTGGCGGCGGCCCTGCAGTTTCGCTTTCGCCCAGGCTACTGGAAGGGCAAGGCCGTGCAGGTCGAGGTCACGTTCACCCATACCTTCTTGCCACCGCCGCCGCCGCCAGCCACTGCACCGGGGGGCGGCCCGCCTCTGGACGCCGTGCTGCGCGGCAAGCTGGTAGAGAAAGGCACGCGGGCACCGGTGAGCCGTGCCACCGTCAGCGCTCAGATCGACGGTAGGGTCTACAGCGCGGACAGCGATGCGCGCGGCCGCTTCCGCTTGGCGGTGCCGGCTGGGCAGGCGCGGGTGACCGTCCACTCTGGCAGCCACAAGCCGTTCTTGCAGAGCGAGCGACTGGAGGCCAAGCAGGAATTGGGCGTGGCCTACTACATCGAGCGCGACCGCTACGACCCCTACGAGATCCTGGTCTTTGGCGAGAAGCGCCGCGAAGAGGTCAGCCGCATCACCCTGCGCGGCGCCGAGATCAAGCAGATCCCCGGCACCTTTGGCGATCCGTTCCGGGTGGTTCAGTCGCTGCCCGGCGTCGCCTCGCTGATGTCACTGCTGCCCTTTCCGGTGGTGCGCGGCGCCAGCCCAGGGTCCACCGGCTTTCTGGTCGACGGCACCCGCGTGCCGCTGCTCTACCACCTGCTGGCCGGGCCCAGCGTGCTCAACCCCGAATTCATCGATGAGGTGCAGTTCTACCCAGGCAACGCTCCGGTGATCTACGGCGGCTACACGGCCGGCATCATCGACGGCAGGACGCGGCGGGCCCGGGCGGACGAGCAACTCTACGACATCGACGTCAACCTGCTGCAGGCTGGCGCGCTGGTCCGCCATCCGCTGCCGCTGCTGGGCGCGACGGCGACGGTGGCCGCGCGGCTGGGCTATCCCGGCACCCTGATGAGCCTGGCGACCGACCAGGCCTCGCTGTCTTACTGGGACTACCAATTGCGCCTGGATGGCGGCAACGCCCGCAAAGGCTGGACGGTGTTTGCGTTTGGCGCCCGCGATGAGCTGCAGTCTGTGGACCCCGCCGCCGACCCAACGGCCGTCAATCCGCCGTTGGTGCCGGCGCTGGTGCTGTCTTTTCACCGCCTGGATCTGCGCGCCAACCATCCCATCGGCGCAGGCGAGGCCACTTATCGCGTGGTGACGGGCATTGACCAGACCTCAGCGGCGTCCAGTGACGTGACCACCAGCCTGGTGGAGCCCAGTGCTCGGCTCCGCTATCCGGTCTCGCCTGGCCTGGAGTGGCTGTTGGGCCTGGAGGGCGGCTACCGCCTGACCGAGCAGGGCATCCAGGGGGCCACCGCCAACGTGCGAGTCAGCACCTCGACCTTTACCGAAGACATCAAGAACCAGTGGACCGCCACGGCGCTGACCGAGGCCATCTGGCGGCCGAACCGCGATTGGCTGCTGCGGCCCGGCGTGCGGCTGGACTGGCGCGGCGATGGCTCGGCGGACATCCTGGCTGCCGACCCGCGGTTGACCGTGCGTTATCGCTTGACCAGCCTGGACTTGAGCGAGCCAGCCACCGCGTCTGCTGACAGCGCAGCGGCCAAGGCGGCCGGCCGCGACCAAGAGGCGCGCAGCATTTGGCTCAAGGGCGGGGTTGGCATTTTTCACCAGCCGCCGCGGTTCTTTTTGCCTCTTCCGGGCTTGGATGTCCTGCCCTTGTCCTATGGCTTGTTGGCGTCGCTGCAGTCCAGCCTGGGGGTCGAAGTGCCGCTGACCCGCGAATTGGGGCTGACCGCTGAAGCCTTCTACAACGACATGGATCCCATTGTGTTTGACCTGGCGGTCAACAAGGCCTCGGTGGCGACCGCTGCCCAGACTTCCTTTGTCAGCGAGACAGCGACCGACAATGCCAACCGCGTCCAGCAGGTGCTGGACGGGCTGTTTGCCCCACAGCGCGGCCGGTCCTACGGCCTGGAGATGCTGTTGCGCCGTCAGGCCCGCAATGGCCCCTACGGCTGGGTGTCCTACACGTTTTCCTTGTCTGAGCGGCTGCGCGCCGACCCGATCAGCGGCGACAAGGCCTGGGTGCCCTATGACTTTGACCGCACCCACCTGCTCAACGTGGTCGCCGGCATCCCGCTGCCGCGCAACTGGGACTTCGGCGTGCGTCTGCAGTACCAAAGCGGCAAGCCCGCCACCACCACCTATGGCTACAACACCGCCCGCACCGACGGCTACTTCCGCGCCGACCTGCGCATCGACAAGCGCGCGGTGTGGAACAAGTGGCTGCTGGACTTCTACATTGACCTGGCCAATGCCTTCCTATTCCCAGAAGAAGTCACGGCGGGCTCGACCATTCGCTATGTGTTGCCAACCGTTGGCGTGCGCGGTCGCCTGTAGATCGTCGCCCACCGCCCGCCCGTCCAAAGGATTTGCATGAGTACACCTACCCTTCCTTCCACAGCCGTCGGTGCCGAGAGCAGTGTCTCCAGCGTGGATGCCCAGCTGCTGGACCTGATGCTGCGCGCCGGATCGCAGTGGGTGCTGTGGCTGCTGCTGGGCCTGTCGCTGCTGGCCGTGGCGGTGATCCTGGAGCGTCTGTGGTTCTTTGCCCGGGAAAGAGAGCCCAAGCGCAAGCTGGCCGCAGCGCTAGACAAGCTGCGCAAGACCGGCCCCTCGGCGGTGCTGGCCGACCTGGCCGGCCTGCCTTCGATGCAAGTGGCGGTGGCCCAGGCGGCGATCCAGCACCTGGGCGACGGCGCGGCTTCTGTAGAAGAGCACATCGCCGGAGTGGTAGAGCGCGAGCGGCTGCGCTATGAAAAGGGCCTGGCGTTTCTGGGCACGCTGGGCAGCAACGCACCGTTTATTGGCCTGTTTGGCACGGTGTTGGGCATCATCCGGGCGTTTCACGACCTGGCCCTGAACAGCGGCCAGGGCGCCCAGGCGGTGATGGCCGGCATTGCCGAGGCGCTGGTGGCAACAGGCGTGGGCCTGCTGGTGGCGCTGCCAGCGGTGGCGTCCTACAACACCTTTGCGCGCCATGTCGAAACAGCTGTGGCGGCGGCCCAGGCGACCGGCCACGCCATTTTGGCCTTTGCCAAGATCGCCCCGCCCAAGCCCGACAGCGAGGTGGGCTGATGGCAGGAGGAACGCGCAAGCGCGGCATGATCACCGACATCAACGTCACGCCGCTGGTGGATATCATGCTGGTGTTGCTGATCATTTTTATGCTCACCGCCAACCTCATTGCCAAGCAGGCGATCGAGGTCGACCTGCCCAAGGCCGCCCAGGCCGGCGCCGTGCAGCCCAAGACCCTGGCCGTCACGCTGACCCGCGACGGAGCGATCTACCTCAACGGCAAGGACATCGACCCGTCGGGCCTGCGCCAAGAGGTTCGCGCTGCGGTAGCCAAAGACGCCAAGACGCTGGTGCTGATTTCTGGAGACAAGAACGTCTCGCACGGCCGGGTGGTGTGGCTGCTCGATACGATCAAGGCCCTGGGCGTCTCGGCCTTTGCCATCCAGATTGACCCGACCGCGGCGATCGCTCCCCCCACCGCCAAACCAGCAGGAGCGCCCTAGATGTATGTGCGGCGGCTGGGGCTGTTTCTGCTGATTTCGCTGGCCCTGCACCTGGCCTTGGCGCACGGGGCCGCGCGGATGCCGGCCCTGGCAGCGCCGGCCCAGGTGGTCATGATTCAGGTCGTCCAAGCGCCGCCAGAGCCGCCGCCTCCACCGCCAGAGCCGCCGCCGCAGCCGCCAGAACCCAAGCCGTTGCCAGAGGCGCCGCCGCCACCCCTCAAGGATGTGGTGCACGAAGCGCCGACGCGCGAGCCGCGGCCGCGGCCCAAGCAGCTGGTGCCAGCCCCGCAGCGCCAGCTGGATCGCAAGGACGTGCCGCAGAGCGAGCGACCGGCGCAGCCAGGCCAAGAGGCTACAGACACACCAGTTTTTGGCGCAAGCCTGGAGTCGACCAGCCAGCAGGGCGCCGGACCCGCTGTGCCGGTGGGCAACACCCTGCAGACGGAGCCCGGCGAGAAAGCGCCCAGCCCAGACAAGCCCAAGCCCCTGGCTGCGCCAGCGCCCGTTCACGAGGTCACCGAGATGCCGGTGATGAAAGGGCAATGTCGCGGCGAGTACACCGAGGATGCGCGGCGCGCCGGCGTTGAAGGGGTGGTGGTGCTGGACCTGATCGTCGGGCTCGACGGCCGCACCCGCGAGATCAAGGTGGTGCAGCGCCTGGGGCACGGCCTGGACGAAGCCGCTATAGAGGCCCTGCGCAGCTGTGCGTTCAAGCCCGGCCGGCGCGGCCAGGAGGCCGTGGCAGTGCGGCTGCGCACCTTCAAGGTGCGGTTCTTTCTAGACGACGACTAGGGTCAACAAGCCAATCTGTCTTTGATTACAAGTGGTTCCGTGGTGTCGGCGCCAGTGCCAGTGCCAGTGCCGGCAGCGCGCAGTCGGGCCAGGTCAGCGCGAATTGCGGCGGCGCATCCAGATGCGGGTAGACACGGTCACCGTCAGGGCCAGCGCCAAAATCGAGCCGCCGACCGCCAGATCCTCGGTGATGCGCAGCAGGATCGCCGTCGCCGTCAGGGCCACGCACACGCCGTAGATGATGAGCACGGCTTGACGGTGGCTCAGCCCCAGGTCCAGCAGGCGGTGGTGGATGTGGCCGCGGTCAGCCTGGAAGGGCGACCGGCCAGAAAGCGCCCGCCGCACAAAGGCAACCGCCGTGTCGGCCAGGGGCAAGCCCATCGCTACCAGCGGCAAGCCAAGCGCAAAGGCCGAGGCGCGCTTGCTGGCGCTCCACAAGCCGGCCACGGCAAACACGTAGCCCAGGATCATGCTGCCCGAGTCGCCCATAAAGATCATGGCGGGCGAGAAGTTGAACAGCAAGAAGCCCAGCGCAGCGCCGGCGGTGACGGCTCCCATCAAGGCCAGGAACGGCGAGTTGTCGATGAGGGCGACGCCAAACAGCGAGGCCGACGCAAAGAAAGCCACGCCAGCGGCCAGCCCGTCCAGGCCATCGATCAGGTTCATGGCGTTGACGAAGCCCGCCACCCACAGCATGGTCAGCGGCAGCGACCACAGGCCCAGGTCGATGTAGTGGTCAAAAACCGTCAGGGTGCTGACCCGCAACTCGCTGGTCCACAGCAGCATGCCGACCAGCATCTGCACGCTTAGCTTGCCCCAGGCGCCCACGCCCTTGATGTCGTCATAGACGCCCAGGCCTAGGATGGCCGCAAACCCGCCGATAAAGGCCACCAAGCGCTCTTCATCTTGGCGCAGCTCGGCAGAGAAGTCGTTGCCCCAGAAGGCTAGGCCAATAAAGGGCACCAGCAGGCCGGCGGCAATCGCCAAGCCACCGGTTCGCGGAATCGGCCGGTCGTGGACCTTGCGGTCGGCATCTGGCTGGTCGTACAGGCCCAGGCGCCGCGACCAGTCGAGCACAATCGGCGTTGCCAGAGCCACTACGCCCAGGGCTACCAGAAACGCTACGATGTAAGACTTGCGGATGATGAGAATTTCTCCCGTGGGCCGCTCTGCGATCCGCCGCCTGGGGGGCCGGTACAGTTTGGTTGCCGGCCGCCGTGCCGGGGATCATACCGCGCATGACAGCCCGGCGCCACAAGGTCAGCGGCCGGGCATCCGCGGCCCCGCTGGGGGCCGCAAGGGCCCAGGCCCGGCCTACTTGATGCGGCGCAGGTGGCCGCCGGCGGGCGGGCGCGGCGGCGGGTCGTCGGCGGCGTCGGCGGCTTGGTCGACGGCAGCGGGGGCCGCAGCAGGAACGCCAGTGGCGGCAGCCGAATCGGCCGGGGCCGCAGCCACCAAGCGCAGGCCAGGGCGGGCGGGCTTGGAAGGGAGCGAATCATCTGCGCTCTGTGCGGCGGCAGCGGCTTCGGCGCGAGCGGGCTCAGCGGCGACTGGCTTGGCTCGGCTGGGCTTGGCCGACGCCGAGCGCACCTTGCGGGCGGTGGCCAGGCTGGGCTTGGGCCGGGCCGGGGCATCCTCGCCCGGCGGGCCGCCCGCCAGCTCGCGGTGGCCCAGTTCCTCCGGCAGATCCTCTTGCCAGACGCTGCCCTGGGTGCGGGCGTCGGTGGTGACGGCAAAGACCGCGCTCCACGGCACAATGCAAAAGGACGGCTGCTTAGAGAAGCTGAGGGTGGCCTCGACTACCTTGTCATCAAAGCGGAAATCGCCGACGCCATAGCGGTAGGAGTAGTTGAGCACCAGCACCGGCTGGTCCTTGAGGTACCTTGGCAGCTGCACGCCGGCGGCCCGCGGGTCCAGGTGCAGCGCGGCGATACCCTGGCCAAGCAGTTCTTCAAAAAGCTTGCGCTTTTGCACAGCGCGCTGACGGGTGGCGAATTCGGTCATAGGGCTCCCGGGCGGCTGATGCGGTCGCCGGTGAGAGGCGGCGCTGAGAGGGGGCGGCAAGCGGGCAACTCAGGTCTCGTCTTCGCGTTCCCAGTCCATGCGGTAGTGGAAGCGCTCGCGGCCCAGCCGGCGAAAGCCGAGCGATCGGTACAGCAGCGCGGCTGGGGCGTTGCCGTGGTAGGCCTCCAGGTCGATGCCGCGCAGGTTCTCTCGGCGGGCAATCCCCAGCAGGTGTTCAATCAGCAGCCGGCCCAAGCCGCGCTGGCGCGCTGCCTTGCCCACGTACAGCTCTTCGATCCACAGCGACCAGCCAGAGAATTTGACCGAGGGCACCCGGCTGGCCACCATCACGCCGCACGCCGGCCGGTCGGCGGCGATGCGCACCACCAGCACCACCGAGCGCGGATCGGCCACCAGCTCGTCAAACACGCCACAAAGCGCCGCCGGATCGACGGGTAGGTTGAGGTCGCGCAAATCCTCAGAGAAAAGCTCAACGACGGCTTGGCGATCGCCGGGCTCAGCTCGTTCCACTAGGGGCGGTGGTTGCGACATGGGCTCCTTTGGGGCTGCGGCCAGAGCGCTGGCAAGGGTGGCAAGATGATACACCGGGTGGCGCAAGCTGGCGAGCCGGCGCGGTCCGTGGTAGTAAGGCCCGTAGAGGAGGCCCTATGTCACGTGTTCTTCCCCTTGCCTTTCGCCTCGCCGCTGTGCCGGTCGCCCTGGCCGGGCTGGCCCTGGCCAGCGGCTGCTCCAGCAGCCAGCGCAAAGAACCGGCGCCCGCAATCCAACCTGCTGAAGCGCCGGCGGCGGCCGCGGCAACGCCCAACCCACCTGCCGAGCCTGCGCCGCCCTCCCAGCCGGCGCCGCCCCCTGTGCCCACTGGCCCAGCCCAGCCAGCCGGCCCAGCCGCGCCACCGCCGGCCGCTGTGGCCATCCCGACGGTCCTTGGCTTGGTCGATACCTTTGCCGAGGGCACGCCGGATGCCGCGGTGCGCGCCGCTTTTCGCTGCGCCATTGACATCGCCAATGAAGACACGGCTTTTAAGTGCTACGCGGCGCTAAACATCGCCGACAACCGCGACAGCGACATCTCTTTGCTGCACCTGCGCAGCTACCAGTGGAAAGTGTTTCGCCAGCGGGCGCCGGGCTACGTGGTGTCTGAGAAGCCATTTACAGTCAAGGTTATGCGCCGAGACCCCGAGACGGCGCCGGCCGACGCCAAGCACTACAAGCTGTTCTTGCACTCGCGCGACCGCGATTTTCCAGCACCGATTACCCTGCGCAGGGATGCCGGCCGCTGGCTGATCTACACCAATTCTCTGTAGTCCAAGCCGTTGGCTGCCTGGCCGGGTCGTCTTGCCTAGGCGGTTAGCCAGCTACTGCACAGCCGCGGCCGAGCAGCTTTTCGGCGGCGCCAATCAGGTCTTCGCCGATGCGCACCCGCCAGCGCTCGGCGGTGTGGACAACGACTTCGCCGCGGTTGGGCCAGTGAATGCGCAGCCGAACCCGGGCCTTGCCGCGGTGGTCGTCAAAAAGCGCGCGCAGGGCATCCAGATTGGCTTGGCTGCACTGGCTGGCGCCGATGCGCACGACCAGCTGCTCCGCCTTGTCTCCCAGCTCGGCCTCGACCGTCTTGGCGCCCTCCAGCCGCAGGCTGACCTTGCCGAGCTCGCGGCGGTCCTCGCCTACTTGCAGGCGCACCAGCAAAGGCTCGTTGCTGCTGAGCAATTCGCGCATCTCGTCAAGCCCTTGCTGGCGGTCCTTGCCCTCTCGCGGCTCTTTGCTCTCAAAGCACAGGACCTCGGCCTGGCCGCTGCGGTCCTCCAAGACGGTGATGCCCATCTTGCGGCCGTCTTTGATGACCATCTCGCGGTGAGAGACCACCACCACCGCGGCGTTGGCGTAGGCGCGCTTGGGCGGCGGCGGGCCGTTGTCGCTGGGCCGGCCGCGCGACGGCTGGCTCTCTAGAAACGCTGGGTCCTTGAGCACCGCCAGCGTGCGCACATCCAGCCGGTGCAGGTCCTTGGCATAGCGGTCCAGCGGATGGCCGGACACATAAAAGCCCAGGACTTCTTTCTCCATGCCCAGGGTCTGCCGGCCCGTCCACGGCTCTTCGGCCGGCGCGTACACATCGGGGCGCTGCACCGCACTGGCGTCGCCGAGCATGCCAAACAGCGACACCTGGGCAGAGTCGCGCTCGCGCTGGTCCTCCTGGGCCCTCTCAATGGCGCGGCCGACGTTGGTCCACAGCACGTCGCGGGCCTGGCCAAAGCTGTCCATCGCGCCGGACTTGATCAGCACTTCCATGGCTTTGCGATTGACCTTGCGCGTGTCAATCCGCCGCACCAGGTCAAAAAGCGAAGTAAACGGCCCGGTCTTGCGCGCCTGCAGCAGCACTTCAATGGCGCCTTCGCCCAACCCCTTGATGGCGCCCAAGCCAAAGCGCACCCGGCCGCTGGACACGCTAAAGGAGTACTGCGATTCGTTGACATCGGGCGGCAACACGGCGATGTGGCTGCCGCGGGCCTGCTGGATGTAGGCCACCACGCTGTCGGTGTCGGCCTGGTCGCGGGTCAGCAAGGCCGCGTAGAACTCGACCGGGTAGTTGGCCTTGAGCCAGGCGGTCTGGTAGGTGATGAGGCCATAGGCAGCGGAGTGCGACTTGTTAAAGCCGTACTCGGCAAACTTGGCCATCAAGGCGAAAATGCCTGCAGCCACGTCCGCGTCGACGCCGTTCTTGACCGCCCCCTCCTGGAACAGCTTGCCCCAGTAGTTCATCTCCTCGACTTTCTTCTTGCCCATGGCCCGGCGCAGGTTGTCCGCTTCGCCCAAGGAGAAGTGCGCCAGGATCTGCGCGACCTGCATCACCTGTTCTTGGTAGACAATGACGCCGTAGGTCTCTTTGAGGACCTCGGCCAGCTTCTCGTGCGGAAATTCGACCGGCTCGCGCTGGTGCTTGCGCTCGATGTACCGGGTATGCATGCCCATGCCCAGCGGGCCCGGCCGATAGAGCGCGCCCGCGGCCACCAGATCCTCAAACTCGGTGGGGCGCAGGCTGACCATCATCCGGGTAAAACCCTGAGATTCACACTGGAAGATCCCCGCCGTGTCGCCGCGCGAGACGATGTCATAGGCCTTGGTGTCGTCCAGAGGCAGCAGGTCGATGTTGAGGAGTTCTTGGCCCGGGTTGCGCTGCGAATTGATGAGCTTGACGCAGTGCTGGATCATGGTCAGGTTAGACAGGCCCAGGAAGTCAAACTTGACCAGGCCGGCCTTCTCGACGTCGTCCTTGTCAAACTGCGTCACATTTTCGCCGGCTTGGCCCTTGCCGGTCGGCACGTGCTCCCACAGCGCATGGCGGCCAATGACCACACCGGCGGCGTGCATGCCCACCGTCCGCACCGACCCTTCGATGAGCTCTGCCGTCTCCAGGAGCTTCTTGATTTGCGGCGAGGCGTCCATCTCTGCCCGCAGCCCCGCGTCCGCCTCGACGGCGTAGTGCAGGGTCTTCTTTTTCTCGTCCAGCGGGGCCAGGGCCACATCAATGGCTTTGGCCAGGCGATCGACGTCGGCCAGCGGCACGCCCAGCACCCGGCCCACGTCGCGCACGGCCCCCTTGGCCTTGAGGGTGCCAAACGTGGCGATCTGGCCCACCCGCTCCTGGCCGTAGCGCTCGGACACGTAGCGGATCACCTCGGTGCGGCGCAGTTCGCAAAAGTCCACGTCGAAGTCGGGCATCGACACGCGCTCTGGGTTCAGGAAGCGCTCAAACAGCAGGTTGTAGGGCAGCGGGTCCAGGTCGGTGATGCGCAAGGAGTAGGCGACCAGCGAGCCGGCGCCAGAGCCGCGCCCCGGTCCCACCGGAATGTCGTTTTCCTTTGCCCAGTTGATAAAGTCCTGGACGATCAAGAAGTAGCCCGGGAAGTCCATCTTGGTGATGACGCCGATCTCGCGCTCCAGCCGGGCGTAGTAGACCTCCTTGTCTACGGTCTTGCCCTTGGCGGCAAACTCTTCATAGCGCCTTTCCAGGCCTGCTCTGGCCAGCTTGGCGAATAGGTCGGCTTCGCTCAGCTCGGGCTCGGCATGGGGATCCAGGTGGGCCCTGGGCTTTTGGGTATAGCGCGGCAGCATCGACTCGCCGAGCTTGAGCTTGACGTTGCAGCGCTCTGCGATTTCCAAAGTGTTGTCACAGAGGTGGGGCAGGTCGGCAAAGCGCCGCCTCATCTCGTCAGGGCTAGCCAGGTCCAGCTGGGTGGTGGGCATGGGCTGGGTCTCTGGCCGCGCCTGGATGCCAAGGCCAATGCACATCAGCACTTCGTGGGCGCGAGCATCGCTGGGCCGCAGGTAGTGCACGTCATTGGTGGCCACGCACGGCACGCCGATCTGCCGGCCCAGCTCCACCAGCTGCGGGGCGACCAAGTCGTGCTCCGCCAGGCCCGATCGCTGCACCTCGAGGTAGAAATTGCCAGGAGGAAACCAGCTTTTGTAGCGCTCTACGGCTTGCCACGCCTCGTCGTCTTCGCCGCGCAGCAGGGCGTTGGACACTTCGCCGGCCAGGTCGCCAGACAGGCCAATCAGGCCTTCGCTGTGGCTTTTGAGCAGGTTCCAGTCGATCCGCGTCTTGCCGCCGTCGGGGGCCTTGAGGTTGGCCATCGACACCAGGTAGATCAGGTTCTGGTAGCCGCGGTCGTTCTCTGCCAGCAGGGTCAAGTGGTGGATGCGCCGGGCATGCTCGCCGACCGGGCGGCTGGCGATCGACATGCAGCAGCCGTAGATGGGCTTGACGCCATTCTTTTTGCAGGCGTCCGTGAATTCGATGGCGCCGTGCAGGTTGTCGTGGTCGGTGATGGCCACCGCCGGCATCTTGGTCTCAGCGGCAAAGCGCGTCAGATCGGCCGTGCTCAAGGTCGCATCGGCAATAGAGAACTGGGTGTGGACGTGCAAGTGCACAAAGCTCATGGCGGTCTGCCTATCGCGCGGCGGAGGGGAGGGGTGTCGCCAGGGCTGCGCGGTAGCTTAGGGCCTGCAAAGAATCAACTTGATTTTCTGCAAGGGCCCATTGCCTGCTGGGTGGGTCGCAAGGTTGCGTCTTTGTAAGCCAACTCACCGCCTGGCTCGCAACCCAACTCGATCGGGTTGTTGGTTGACGAGCCCCTAGGGTAGTCGGCCCTGGCGTTCCAGGGCTTTGGCGTCCTGCCAGAGGGCCTCGAGCTCGTCCAGGCTGGCGCGGTGTTCCGGGCCGTGGCGCTCTTCTACGCTGCGCTCGACGTGGCCAAAGCGCGCCGTGAAGCGGTCCAGCGTCCCGCGCAAGCCGAGCTCGGCGTCGACCCCCAGGTGGCGGCCCAGATTGCTAAGGGCAAACAACAGGTCGCCGAGCTCTTCTTGGATGCGCCCGCGGTCACCGCTTTGCGCAGCTTGCTGCAATTCGGTCATTTCTTCGGCGACCTTGCCCCACACACCGTCGGCGTCTGGCCAGTCAAAGCCAATCCGGGCGGCCTTCTCGCCAATGCGGTGGGCCCGCAGCAGGCCAGGCAGGTTGCGCGGCACGCCGGCCAGCGCGCCCTTGCCTTCGCGGCGCTTTTGCTGCTCCCAGCGGTCCTTGACCTCGCTTGAGCTGGGCGGTTCGCCGCTGGCCGAAGACTCGCCGGCTGTCTCTGCTTGGCCACCCGGGCGAAAAACATGAGGGTGGCGGCGGATCATCTTGTCGGCGATGGCCTGGCCGACGTCTTGCAGGTCAAACCAGCCACCTTCGTCGGCGATCTGCGCTTGAAAGGCCACCTGCAGCAGCACGTCGCCCAGCTCTTCTCGCCACTGACTCAGCGCTTCTGCCGAGGTGGCCGGCTGAGGCGGCGCTTGCTCCAAGCCTTCGGCGTCGAGGTGAGCCGCCTGGCCCAACCCGTCAATGGCGTCGAGCAATTCGTGGCTCTCTTCGATGAGGTAGGTGCGCAGGGTGGCCACAGTTTGCTGGCGATCCCAGGCACAGCCGCCCGGGCCGCGCAGCCGGCGCATGACCTCCTCCAGCCGGGCTACTCCAGTAGAATAGGGCAGTTCTGATGCGTCGATCAGCGCGTCCGTCGGGCTGGCGCTCACGGCGCTGGGCGAACCGCAGGGGCTGCTTGCGGGGCTGCGGCAGCGCTTGGCGCGGCGATGAGCTTGAGCTTGCCCGCGCCGTCCAGCTTGTGAAAGTCGTTGCCGACCGGAGCCCACACGCCCATGTGGGCAATGTCGTGGGTGCCCTTGTCGTCAATGCGGTAGATGTTGGCCTCTAGCACGGTGCCGATGGCCGGAGCTGCCGCCAGGCCCAGGCCCTTCCACGGGATCTTGGCCTCGACCGTAAAGCCGCGGTCTTCGCCGTCGGCATTGACCTGGCCATCGACCTGAACGGCGTGGGTGATCCCCGACTCAAACTTGGAGGCTTCTTCCCACTTGGGGGTGCGCGGCCCGGTGAACTGAGCGTCAAAGCGCGCGCCGTTGGGGGCGATCTGCAGCTCCACGTACTTGCCGTTCTGATCGGGCAGGCGCAGGAACAGCTCGATGTTGTCGCCCTCCCACAAGGTCGAGTCGTTGGCGGTGTGGGCGTTGCGCACGTCCGAGTCGCGGGTGCGGGCGGTCAGGTACAGGGCCTCGCTGTCCCACGCCAAGCGAGCGGTGGTGCGGATGTTGCCGGCAAGCGGCTGGCCGTCGGGCTGGCGGCTGACCTGGATCGACGGCGCGGACTGCCAAATGGCGTCGTCGTCTTTGCCGTCAATCGTTGGCGCAGCGCTGGTCTGGTGCACGTTGTATTCGCTTAGGGTTGCCGCCAGGGCCGCCACCGCGCGCATGTCCATGGGCGCCCGCTCATTGCCGGCCCCGCCTGGCGCCGCCGCAGCGCCGTCCAGCTTGACGGTGGTGACCAGCACCCGGCCATCGTCCAGCACCTTCAGGGCGCCCGGCGAGGCGACCTTCAAGCGGCGATCGCCCTGGGTGGTGTTGTAGAGGCCCCAGTCAAAGAAGCCAATCAGGATCTGCGCGTCGCCCTCGTTCCAGTCGCTGGGGACCTGGATCTGGACCACATCGCGGACGATCTCGCCCTTCTTCCAGCTGCCGACCGGGTACAGCCCGCCCACGCCATAGTGATCAAAGGGCGCGCGGCGCTTGCCGGGGGCCTCGAGGTGCACAAAGATCTTCCAGTCGCCCTGAACCGGCTGGTCCACGCGGTAGTACATCACCAGATCAAAGGTGCCGCCTTTCTTGGGCTCGCCTTTGATGTCGTAGCCCAGCAGGGTCAGCTTGTCTTCAAACTTGGTGTCGCTCTTGTTTTGCAGATCGGCCGGTGGGGCGCTCAGCACGTTCTCTGCGATCTGCTGCTCCTGGTCCTTGGTCAGCACCACCTGCTGGCCCGCCGGGCGGCGGCACCCTGCAGCGGTCAGGGCAGTCAAGGCAAAAGCGACAATCATCGCGCGGCGGGCAAACGTCACCATCAGAACTCCTTGGCAAAGGTGCCCCCAAAGCGGTGGGGCACGCGGCCGGCGCAGTTTAGCGGGCGCGGGCCGCGGCGGCAAGCCTTTGATCTGTCCAACGCTGCGCCAAAAAACACGATACGGCAGCCCCGGTTAGTTTGGGGCCTGCCGCACGGTTTGGGCGATCCGCTGCTGGCGAGATCAGGCTTCGAGCAGGGCAGCGAGCTGATCGCGGTTGGCCGGGCTCTGCAGCTTGCGCAGCGCGGCGGTCTCGATCTGGCGAATGCGCTCGCGGGTCAGGTTGAACATCTCGCCAACCTGCTCCAGGGTCAGGCACTCGTCATTGCCGCCGATGCCAAAGCGCAGCCGCAGCACGGCCTCTTCGCGCGGGTGCAGCTTGGTCAGCGCGCGCTGGGTCTGCTGGCGCAGGTCGCGGCCCAGGCACACGTCAATGCCTTTGACCGCATTGTGGTCTTCGACAAAGTCGACCAGCTGGGCATCGTCCTCGCCCACCGGAGCGTCCAGAGACAGCGGCGAGCGCACCATCCGCAGGATCGTCTCTACCTGGTCCAGCGGCTGCTCGCAGCGGGTAGACAGCTCTTCGACCGTTGGCTCGCGGCCCAGGGACTGCTCTAAGGCGGCGCGCTCGCGCAAGATCCGGTTGAGCGCCTCAATCAGGTGCACCGGGATGCGGATCGTTCGGCCAGAGTCGGCAATCGATCGGGTGATCGACTGGCGAATCCACCAGGTCGCATAGGTGCTGAACTTGTAGCCGCGCTGCCACTCAAACTTCTCGACCGCCTTGATGAGGCCGATGTTGCCTTCCTGCACCAGATCGAGCAGCGCCATGCCGCGGTTGAGGTAGCGCTTGGCGATCGAGACCACCAGCCGCAGATTGGCCTGCACCATCACGCTGCGGGCGTCGGCAATCGCCCGCTGGGCATCGCGGACCCGCCGCAGGTCGCGATTGGCCTGATCGGCCGGCGCGCCATAGGCTTCTTCGCCCTCCAGGACGGCAGCCACGGCTTCGCCCAGCAGCTGGCGCTTCTTGCCGGCGTCGCTGCGGGCGCGCTGCGGGGCGCCTTCGGCTTGGGCCACCGCCTCTTCGCGGCTCAGGCCGAGCTCTTCCATCAAGGTCCGCAGGGCCTGTTCGGCCCGCACCAGCTGGCGGGCGGTGGACTGCTGCAGCTCCAGCGCCTTGCAGATGAGCTTCTCTCCGGTGCGGTCCTCCCAGAAGGTGCGGTACTTGCTGCGCATCGCCTGGGTCAGCAGCGGCAGGCGCTTGTGACCGGCCACCTCTGGATTGCCCGCCGCTTCGGCCTCCGCCTGCAGCACGCGCATCGCATCGACCTCGGCATCCAGGGCCTGCACCCGCTCGCGAAAGCGCTCGGCGCGGGCCAGGGTGGTCAGGCGGGCGTCGCGGTCGCGCCAGGCGTCTGGCTCGGTCCACTCGCGCAGCAGGTCGTGGTCGGTCGCCATCTGGGTCGGCAGCGTGGTCATCAGCGGCCGACAACACGGTACCCTCTCTAGGATGACCAGGATGTCCGCAGAGTTGTCCTCTATGCGCCGTGCAACGTCGGCCTCGCCATCGCGAGACAGCAGGCTGACCCGGCCGATGTGCTGCAGGTACAGCATGGTCGGATCCAGGTGCTGCTGCACCGAGTCTTCCATCTCTGCAGGGCGGCGCACAAAGCGCAGCTCAGCCAGCGGATCCTCGTGAGAAGAAAGATCCTCGAGCAGCGGTGGCAACTCGACGTCTTCCAGCGACAACGGTTCGGTCATTTGTGCGCTTTCCATGGTCGACCTCGTCGCAACAACAAGAGAGAAAGTGCCCAGGGCCTTGGTCGGCTGACCTTGCCCTGCGGATTCTGCTTTTCTACTCATGCAATGTTTGGGCCAACTGCCCGATGTTGGGTTAGATGCATGGCGCGCCGAAAGGATTCGCTGGTGGCCGCCCGGCGACATCGGGCCCTTTCGGTGCGCAACCCTGACATGCGTGTCAGGCCGATAGGGGGGGTAGAGTGACAATTCGATCCAGCCCGCGGGATTTGCCATCCTGCTCTGTCGATTTCGCCGCGACGCAGCTTGGCAGCCAGGGGGCTGAGCCCGGCCCTGGGGTGAAGAGCCAGCTGGCTAGATCTACCGGGGATTTTGGGTCGAATTGGCCGGGTCGGGCCGCGTGGGTCAGAGCTGGGCTTGCAGCTCGTCGGCCCTGTCAAGCAGAGCCTTGGCTTCCTCTTGGCGCCCCAGTCGGACCAAGAACGCGGCATGGCCCTGCAGGCAGCTGCCCAACTCGCGGATCTCTCCGGCTTTGCCAAACCATTCTTCAGCGCGGGCAAAGGCTTCGTCGGCGCCGGTCGGGTCGCCGGTGTCGGCCAGGATTTCTGCCAGGGTCTTGTGGGAAAACGCCCGCGCCCGCACCACGTCAGAGCTGCCAGCGGCCGCCACTGCGCGCCGCGCCCACTTCAGGGCCCGCTCGCCGTCATTGCGCTTGTGGGCGGCCAAGGCCAAGTTGCGCGCCGAATCGGACAGCAGCGCGTGGTCGCCCAGCCGCCCGGCGCTCTCTACGGCCTTGTAGAGCAGGGTCTCGCCTTCGTCGATGCGCCCTGACATGCACAGCACTTCGCCCAGGTTGTTCTGCAAAAGCGCAAGTATCCGGCGGTTGCCGACGCGCTTGGCCATCGCCAGCCCCTCTTCCATGGCTGCCACGGCGGCGTCTTGCTCGCCATTGGCCACGCACACGGCGCCCAGGGCATTGAGCGCTTCTACCAGGCCAAGCAGGTTCTTGCGCTCGCGCTGCAGCGAAGTGGCGCGCTCCAGGTAGGTCTTGGCCTGCTCGATGCGGCCGCGGGTCAGCAAGACGATGCCCAGGTTGGTCAAGGTGTGCGCCTGGCCAGCCCGATCGCCCAGCCGCTCGCGGTACTGCGCTGCGCGCTTGAGGAATTGCTGGGCCGCGTCCAGGCGCCCGGCTGTCCAGTAGGCTCGGCCGATGTCGTCGCAGGCCGAGGCCAAACCCCGCATATCTTGCGAGGCTTCGTAGAGCCGCAGCGCCGGCGCCAGGTGATCAATGGCCTGCACCACCTTGCCCTGGGTGCGAAACAGCCGGCCCAGGTGCTGCAGGGCCTTGGCGCCCAGCGATCGGGCCCGGAACCGCCACGCCAGCTCTAGGGCATCGCGGTACAGGCCCTCGGCGTCGGCGTATTTGCCGTCAAACTCGTGCAGCCGGCCCAGGCCCAAGGCGGCCTCGACGTGAACGTGGGCCAGATCGGTCGGCGCCAGCTCGCGGGCCTTCTCCAGGCAGTGCAGGGCAGCGTCGTTGCGGTACTCGTCCAGCGCGCTCTTGCCGGCGCGCAGGTAGACGTGGGCCGCGTGCACCCGATCGCCCGCCAGCAACCACAGGGGCGCCAGCACTTCGGCCAGCTCGGCGCCGCGATCGCCAGCGACCATCTGCAGCCAGACAGCGGCCTGCTGAGACAGCCGCTGCAGCGTGGCCTGGTCGTGGAGTTCTAGCAGAGACAGGCGCTCGGACTCGTCGAGGAAGCGCACCGCCACTTCGCCGCTGACCTGGCTCTGCGCCTCGCCCAGCAGCACGCCGTGATCAGTCAGCACTTGCAGCGCGGCAAAAACCTGTTCTGGCAGCGTGTCTCGGCCCAGATCGCCCACCGTGCGCGGCCCGGGGCTCACCTGCCCAGAGTTGGCCAGGCGCAGCAGCGCCACCACGCCGCTTCCCCAGCAGCGGATGCCAAAAACCGCAGCATAGCTGGCAACTTGCACCTGAAAGTCCGTCAGACCGTCTAGCTTGCCGCCGCGCTCCGCGTACAAGCCGCCCTGGCTGATGGCCTGGGCCCACTGCTGCGGGTCCAGGGTCCACTGGCCGTTGACTTGGCGGATCGCACCCTGCTTGGCCAGGGTCTCTAGCGCCGCCAGCAGCATGCCCGGACGGCCGTTGGCGGCCTCCGCCAGCGGCTTGAAAGTGTTGGCGTCGGTGCCCTTGACGCCGCGCAGGGCGCGCTGGGCCACCTCAATGAGGCGCGGCAGCGGCACCGGCTGCAGCTCCAGGATGGGCCGATCGGCCAGCCACGGTCGCCGCACCGCGCCGCGCCGGTCGGTGACAAACAGCATGGCCAGCGGCGTGTCGGGAGCGTCCTGTAGCACCTGGGCGGCGACCTGCAAGCTCTCTGCGTCCGCTTCGCCGGCATCGTCTATCACCAAGAGCGTGGGCGGGTCTTGAAACACCCGGTAAAGCAGGTTGAACAGGGCTTCGCGGGCGCGCCTGGCCTGCTCGCCGCGGTCCAAGAAGTCGATGTCGTGATCGTTCCAGAAGTGAAAGCCCAGCATGGGGCCGCAGGTGCGCGCGACCTCGGCGCCGGCGGCGTCGCCGTAGAAGGCCTCTACGCTGCGCTCAAAGCGCTCGCCGGCAATGGTGCCGGCCAGGTACTCGCCAATGTCAAAGCGCAGGCGCACCAGCCGCTCAATCAGCGAGTAGGCGCGTACGCAGCCCTGGCCACTGACGACCAGTGTGCGAGCCAGGGGGACTTCCGTGGCCACGCGATCGCGGACAGCGGCGACCAGGGTCGAGCGGCCCGAGCCGTGCTCGCCTTGCAGCGTCACTGCGGTGCAGCGGCGGGTGCGCAGGCCCTCGATCAGGGGCCCCGCGACCTGGCCCAGTTCTTCCTTGCGGGTAAACAGGGTGTCCTGGGCGTTGTCGACCTGGGTGCGCCAGGGCAATTCAAAGCGGGCTGGCGCCACCTGGCCGCGCGAGACCTCGGCAGACCCCTGCTCGATCATATCGGCATCGGCAAAAAAGCGACCCACCACGTCTTCTGGTTTCTCTGACCGCGCCGTCGCTTCCTCAGTCTTGAGGGCGGCCAGACAGACCTCGCAGAAGCGGAAAGACGAGATGTTCTCGTGGCCGCATCGTCCGCACTGCATCAAACGCTCCTGGGGGGCACCGGCTAGGGTAGGCGCAAAGGGCCAATAGTGTCTGGCAGAGCAAGTTTCTGCGCAAGCGATTTTGTCGAGGGCCCTGCCAGCCGCTGTGGTGAATCAGTCTGGGCTGTGCTGCGTTTCTGGGGCCCAGAGGGTCCAGGCCGCAGCGCCGACTTGTTGACTAATGGCGCGAGACCTTTATCCTAGCGCTGCCTGGGGAGCCCCAGTGCAGAACTTTGTTGCCGCCCACGCCAGGGCGCCAAATACCAGACCCCTGGCTTAGAGCCACTGGGCGTACTGTCGTCGGCGCTGAGCCGAAGGAGAAGATATGAAGAAGATTGAGAAGATCCTCGGAATCCTCGGCCTGTGTGGCATGATGGCGCTCAGCGCTTGTGACGCCAGCGTCACCGACACCGACGGCGGCAGCACCGACGGCGGCACCACCGGCGACACCGCGACCGACACCGGCGGCGGCGGCAGCGACACCACGGCTCCGACCGGCTACACCGTCATCACCATCGACGGCGCCCCGGAAGCCAACCCCGACTGCACCACCAGCAGCGCCGGCGCCGACATCGACGTCATCGCGGTGTACGACTCCAAGGGCGCGCTCAAGGGCGTGGGCAAGACCGTGGTTCACAAGGAAGGCGCCACCCCGAAGTGCCCGAAGTGGGGCTCGAAAGACGTTGCCAAGCAGACCTGCACCTACGGCACCATCAAGCCCGAGTGCCACAATGATCCGAACGACGTCACCGGCGGCCTGAACACCAAGATGTACGCCGACGCCACCCCCGACACCGGCTACTTTGGCCTGAGCGGTGGTACCGTTGAAGTCACCATCGGCGCCTGCAGCGTGTCGACGGCTGACATCAAGTCCTGCGACGGCAAGGGCGGCGCGGTCCAGATCCTGGCCGGCGACGAAGTGGACGTCTACGAAGTCGACGCCACCTACAAGAAGGCCGGCACCGGCCCGGCGGGTGGCATCGCTCCGGAGTCCTGCATCTGCACGGCCGAAGCGTACGAAGTGTTTGTCAGCAAGAAGGCTGGCGAGGGCCTCATCAGCCTGGGCAAGTTCACCGGCAGCAAGGGCATGATCAAGGTCCAGTAGTCCAGCTTGCGCCCAGTAGTCTGGCCTGATCGGCCGGACAGCCTGCGGTCGTGAGTTTTGCTGGGGCCGCCCTTTGCCTAGTGCAGAGGGCGGCCTTGGCATTTTTGGCTGTGGCTGGCCGAGTTGGGTGCTGTTCTTGCGGGCCTGCCGTGCCGTGATAGAGTGTAGGCGGCGGAGGCCCTTGCCCTGCCGACAGCCCTCATGGCAGAACTGGAGAAGAGGATGCTGGTTTTTGGGCAAAATCGGGCCACACCACTGGCGATCTTGGCGATCGCGCTTGCCCTTAGTGCACTGACAGGCCCCTCAGGCCATGCCGCTGAAGCCGTAGGTGCCGAAAAGCCCGCCCCAGCAGCCAAGCCCGAGAAGAAGACGGCCAAGGCCGACAAATCTGCCAAGACTGCCGGCAAAGACATTGAAAAGCCAGCCGAAAAGTCGGCTGCTGACAAGCCGCCCATCGTCGGGGCTCCGCAAGAGGTGGAGGCCACCCCGGTGGGCGAAGACGCCGTCAAGCTGGGGCCGTTTCAGCCGCCGCCGCGGGCCTTTCCGTTTCCGCTGCTGGGCGACGATCGGGCGCGCGAGGTTTTTGTCGATCGCGCCGGCAACCTGTACAAAGAGCGGCCCTACCAGGGCAATGTGCCCGACTGGAACGAGGCGCCCTCGGTGGCCCTGGGCGGCCGCTGCAAGGTCGAAGTCCAGAACCTGAGCTGGGTCGGCTTTCAGAACAACGCCGATGGATCGCGCGTCTATGTGCAGGTAGAGGGCAATGCCTGCGGCTACGTCTACCGCCCCGACGACCTGCACATCGTCATCGATCTTCCGCAAGTGGCGATCTCGCATGAGAATCTAAAGCGCGAGATCCTGACCGGGGCCTTTCCGACGGCTGTTGAAATGATCAAGGCAGAGGACCTGAGCGGCAAGGGCACGCGGGTGGTGATTGTGCTTCGCGAGCGCCGGCCCTATCTTTCTGCGCACCTGGGTCGCTACCTGTTTGTCGATGTGACGCGGTAGCCCAGACAGAGTCGCTCAGTTCACGCACAATTTGAGGCTGATATGGCACGACCCCGCAAACAGCCACCGGTGGACGGCGGCGCTGAATTGTTGCCGGCTCCGGCGGCTGCCCCCGCCCCTGCGCCCGCCTCTGGCTCTGGCTCTGCCGCTGCCGCTGCCGAGCCGGCCGCCAAGCCAGCCGCCAAGCCGCGCAAGCCCAAAACTGAGGTGGCGTCCGAGGCCCCACAGGCAGCGGTCGCGGCGCAGCCGGCCAAGCCCGCAGCCCGGGCCAAGCCCAAGCGCAAGCCGGACACGGCTCCGACGCTGGACTTTGAGGCGACGGGCTCGGCCAAGCCGCTCCAAGCCCTGCCAGCTGCCCAGGCGCCGGTGCCCGCCGCGGCTCCAGCGGCGGCGCCTGCACCCGTTCAGGCGCAAGCCCCGGCGCCTCCAGCGCCGGTGCCTGCCGCGTCTCCAGCGCCTAGGCCTGCTCAGGCGCAAGCGCCGGCGCCTCAAGGGCCTGCGCCGGCCCCAGCGCGCGCCCCAGCGCGGGCTGCGGCGCCTCAAGGGCCTGCGCCGGCCCCAGCGCGCGCCCCAGCGCGG